>JAOTVA010000015.1 GCA_029863645.1 Gemmatimonadota bacterium | reverse complement strand
GTCCGAACTGCGCCGCATTCTGGACGACCTCGTAGACGCGAGGTCGGAGCTACGGGTATTTAGGGATCGGTACGCGGATGACTATCTGCCGGTACAAGAGCTGCTCCGGCAGGTCGAATCGATCGAAACGCAGGCGATTCCGCGCGTGGCCCGGGGCATTCTCGCCGAGTTGGGCTCGCAGGAAGGGGAGATGCAGGCCCGGGTCAACGCCAACTCGCGGGAGCTCGAAGCGATCCCGCCGCGCACGATCGAGGAACAACGCCTCGAGCGTCTGGTTGCAACGGCCGAGGTACTCTACAGCGAGATTCGCGGGCGGGTGGAGACGGCGCGGCTCGCGGCTGCCAGCTCTATTCCGGACGTGACGATCTTGGATCAGGCCCAGATCCCTCAGCAGCCGACTGAGGACATGCGGCTGTTGCTGGCGGCTGCAGTCTTCTTCGGCTGCCTGGGCGCGGCCATGGGCGGCGCGCTCCTCTTCGACCGCATGGACGCCCGCTTCCGGTATGCGTCGGACGTTGGCCGCGACATCGGGCTCGACATCCTGGGTAGCGTTCCGCGCATCGAGGCAGGGCGGGGTAAGAAGGGCGTCCTCAATGCCGCCCAGGCCCTGGAGTCTTTCAGAGAGCTGAGAATCCACATCGGCTTCGCCTACGGCTCGGCCGGTCCCATTACGCTCGCCGTCAGCAGCCCCTCAGCGGGTGAGGGGAAGTCCCTCATCTCATCCAACCTAGCCGTGGCGTTCTCCGAGGTAGGGCAACGGACCCTGCTCCTCGACGGAGACACGCGCCGCGGGGACGCGCATAAGCTGCTTGGATGCAACCAGTCTCCGGGCCTGATCGACTATTTGAAGGAGCGTTCAGGGCAAGAGATCATCCAGAAGACGGATCACGACAACCTCGACTTCATAGGGTGCGGATCACGCGGCACGACGACGCCCGAGCTCCTGGCTTCGTCGCGGATGGCTCACTTCATGGGCACACTCAAGCGATCGTACGACGTGATTATCGTCGACTGCCCGCCGTTGGCCGCAGGAGGAGACGCGCTCATTCTGTCGACGCTGGCGGGAAATCTCGCGGTCGTGATCCGCACCGGTACGACGGAGCGGGCGTTGGCACAGGCGAAGCTCGATCAGCTCTCGCGACTTCCGATCCGGATTCTCGGCGCGATCTTGAACGACGTCGATCCCTCCGACGGGTACCACTACTACTACTCCGCTTACCTGCCGGGGTACGAGCCCGTGCCGGAGGAAGGAGAGGAAGGCCTCCAGCTCATCTCTGGGAGTGAGACCTAGGCCTCGAAAGCCCGCACCCGGAAGCTCCCGTCGTCCGCCTGCGCCTTGCGCAGCGCCATCGTCGCCTTGAGCAACAAGTCTTCGGGTGTCGTGGGCGCGTCGCCCTCGACGGCACAGAAGCCGGCCCGAATCTGCGTGACGAGCTCGGGGTCTATCATGGCGTCCCGGCTGGCCTCGTGCTCGACGGCCTCGAGTACCCGATCGGCAAGCCGTACCGCACCCTTCTCATCGGTGCCAGGAGCGACGACGATGAACTCGCCAGGTCCCAGATGTCCGACCGTATCAGAGGTTCGGGTTGCAACGCGCAGGGCCGCCGCGACGCTCTTGCTGATCGCCTCGACGAGCGCCTCCAGGCTCTTCCCGGTCGCTTGGAACGACTGGGGACCGAAGGCGACACATGTCATCGGCCGTTCGGACCGCACCGCATCCGCTCCGATCTCCTTGGCACGTTTGAGGATCCCGCGTGCGTTGTAGAAGCCGGTCGCTGGATCCGTGAGGCCCTCGTCGCGGACGCGGTCGGCGTCCTGTTTGGCCCTCACGAACGTCTCCATGCGGAGGATGAGTTCGTTCGGATCCACGGGATGCGTGAGGATGTCCCAAGCCCCTGCCCCCAGCGCCTCCAGGCGCTCGGCCCGACCTACCGACCCACCGGTGATCATCAGCACGGGCGTCATGGAGGGGATGTTCGGCAATGCCCGAAGCTGGCGTACGAGGTCGACTCCATCGATATCCGGTAGATGAACATCGACGATCAACGCGTCAGGACTGACCTTCTGCACCAGATCGAGCGCTTGTTGGCCGGTATACGCCTTTAGGACCACATGCCCTTTGGGCCGTAGGATGCTCTCGACGGAGCGCGACGTCCACTCCTGGTCGTCCACGAGCAGAACGAGCGGTGTCAGGTCAGAAGGACGTTCCATGCGTTCTGGACTCAAGGTGAGGCGGGTAATGCGGCACCCGCTCCGTGGCCGGTTCTCGACCTCATCGGCTAGCAACCGCAAGAATCGTGCAAGCTTCAAGCGAGACGTCTGCGATCGCAAGCCACGCTACGTCCAAAGGCGCCCGGATGGCAAGAAGAGCGTGCCTCCGGCACCCCGCCGCGCATCAGCCGCGCCCTCTGGACATTGGAAGCCGCTGTACGGGCGGGCTCACAACTCCTAACTTCGCTCCACTATGCGATATTGCTCGTTCATACTAGTTCTGATGTTGGCCCTCTCGACGGAGGCCATCGAGGCCCAAGTCTTGACGAACTCGGACCCAGGCAGCTCAGTTCGCACCCGTGCTGATCTGGAGCGACTACTCCAGGAGTACGCGCAAGCGCTGGCGTCGCCCGCGTACTCCGAGAGCGTCAAGCGAATGGTCCGCACGGACGCTGATCTTATCCGCGGTCGCCTGACGAACGGGGACTTCCGCGTAGGCGACCGCATTGTGCTGTTCGTCCAGGGCGAAGCGGATCTCCCGGACACGGTTGCGGTCCAGCCCGGACCGATGATCGCCCTCCCGCTGTTCGGCGAGATCTCGCTCTTCGGTGTCCTGCGCTCCGAGGTCAGCGCGCACCTCGCCAGGGAGTTGGGGCGCTTCATTCGCGATCCAATCGTACGCGCGAACGGCCTAATGCGGCTTTCAGTTCAGGGCTCGGTCGGGTCGCCGGGCTTCTATACGATGCCGGCGGAGATGCTAGTTGGGGAGGCACTAATGGTGGCAGGCGGCCCGACGGCGCAGGCGAGCATGGACGAGATCCATATTGACCGAGGATCGCAGCCCTTCATGGACGGCGAGCTCTTACAAGAGGCGATTCGCCAGGGGCTCACCCTGGATCAGCTCAACCTACAAGCGGGCGATCAGATTGTAGTACCGGCGGAGACTCCGGGAGGCGCTTTCCTCAACAATCTAGGCATCGTTGCTGGCATCGCAGGCTCTCTCACGGCGGTGATCATCCTCCTAATCCGCTAGCCCAGCTCCCCCAACACCTCCGCGTGCAGCAACCCATTGCTGCTCACGCCGGACCCCCCGTGCACGGTTGCCTGACCGCCTAAGGTCGTAAAAGCCCCGCCCGCCTCCGTAGCAATCGTCAGAAACGGCCCTGCATCCCAAGAAGCCATGACCGGGTCGACTTGAGCTTCGATCCTCCCGGTCGCCACCAGCGCGTGCCCGTAACAATCCCCCCAGGTCCGCGAGAAAGCCGCCCGCTGCTGAATCCTGCGCCACCCCGGCCCCATAGGCCGCGATAGCAACCGCTCGACGTCGGTGGTGCAGATCACCGCATCCTCGAGCCGCGAAACCGTAGAAACCCGGCACGGCTTCCCATTCCAGGTGCACCCGAGTCCGCGCCCCGCCGCCACGATCTCCTTCAGCGGCGGAAAGTTGACCACGCCCACGGCAGACTCCTCTTCGATCTCGATTCCAATCAGCACCCCGTAGAGCGGCACGCCGTGCATGAAGGACTTCGTCCCGTCGATGGGGTCGAGGATCCAGCGCACGCGCGCGCCCTCGTTGGACTCGCCGTACTCTTCGCCCAACACGGCGTGCTCTGGGAACCGAGCCTCGACCCGCGCCCGAATCAGCTGTTCGGCCTCTCGGTCGGCGATGGTGACTGGGGTCCCGTCACCCTTGGACTCCGCATCGACCAAGCCGCCGAAGTACTTGAGCGTGTGGTCTCCGGCTTCCAGCGCGAGCTCGGTCGCGAAGTCGAGGAGCTCCTTGACCTCGCTGGCCTCGGCGCTAATGGGCTGCCGTCCTGCGAGACGGCCCTCGCTTGGCCTTTCTTGCGTACATGTCGGCGTCAGCCGCGCGCAGCAGGTCGTTGACGGTGGCCATCTTGTCGGGGTCGAATTGGGCGGTGCCCGCGCTCACGCTGATCCCGAACTTGGCTAGGGTTTCGTCCGAGTTGACCCGGTCGGTCACGCGAACGACGAAAGCCCGCACTCCGTCGGCGGTCGTGTCGGTCAGCGCGGTGACGAACTCGTCACCTCCGTACCGGGCCACGAGGTTCATCGCCCGATTCTCCTGCAGGAGAATGTCTGCGAACGCTTTCAGGATCTCGTCTCCTGCCACGTGGCCGAAGGTGTCGTTGTAGTGCTTGAAGTTGTCGATGTCGAAAACTGCAAGGGCCAGCGCCCTCCCGCGGCGCGCTGCCGCGACCTCGTGGTCGAGATGGATCTGCAGTCGCCGACGGTTGGGGAGCTGCGTCAACGGATCCGTGATGGAGAGCGCATGCAGGCTGGCGTGCAGCCGAGCATTCTCCAGCGCGACGGAGCTCTGCCGGGCCAAGCGCAGGAGCACTGATGTGTCGTACTTGTCGAAGCGCCTGGGCGTCCTGCTCCCGGCGGTCAACACGCCGGCGACCTGGTTGTTCATCTCGATCGGGACCCCGATGGCTGAGCCGCCCGAGAGGTGCTCCTTCATATTGTCCGGCACGAGATCACTCGTCGCCAAGTCGTCCAGGACGATGGGCTTTCTCTCATCCACGAGAATGCGTCCGAGCTCCCCGGCGATGTCCCACTCAAGCCCCACAGGCAGCCTCACCTCGCCCCCCGACTCGGCGACGTGACACACGAGCCCACCTTCTCCATCGGTCAGCCATACGGAAGCGCCATCAACGCCCAGCACCTCGAGGGCGGCCTCGACGACTTTATCGAGCACGAGCTCCGGGTCGAGCTCGCTCGTCAGCGCCCGGCCGATCTCCTCGATCTGTTCGGCCTCGCGCCGTCTTCGCTCGAGCTCGGCGAACTGCAGCGCATTCTCGATCGCTACGGCGGCCATGTCCGCGATGCCCTCGAAGAGTTCGAGATCGTCCTCGGTGTACACGCCGGGCTCGTAGCTCTGCGCGCTGATCACTCCCAGGACCTTCCCGTGGTGAATCAGCGGGGCCGTGAGAGCAGCGACGGCAACATTGTCCTCATCGCCCAGGACGAACAGCGGTCGATCGCCGAGGTCGTCGTTGTGCATCGTCGCCTTCTGGCCCCGAATGACCTCCGAGTCCGACCCCCGGTACGACACATCGACCCTCTGCGCGTCCCCATGGTCGGCGTAGAAGACCACGCGAGCGAGGTCGCGGCTCTGGTCGTGCAGGGCGATGTAGAAGCCGGACGCCTCCACGGCGCGAGCTGTCTCAGCGTAGATGGCCTCGTAGAGCTCATCCTGACTTAGCGTCGCCGCGAGCTTGCGCCCGATCTCCAATAGGACGCGATACCGCTCGGCGTCGCCGGGGCGCTCTTTGCTTTTATCGGGACCGGACATCGGCGGAGTTTCGGATGCGGGGCGACGCGTGGTTGGGCCAACATGCGAACTAATGGAACCGCCGACAACATGCCTTATGCGTCACGCCAGGCGCTTCAAGGTTGAGATATTCTATCGATATGGTGTCGGATCTCATACCCGATCGCTGCGAGCAGTTTGGCCTCGCGCAGATCGGGCTCGGCACGAGCTACGATGGTGCGCAGGGTCCGTATCACAGACTCGGGCTTACGCGCCTTGTAGAAGTCGATTCGCTCGAGGCCATCCGCCAGCGCGGCGAACGTCTCCTCCAGCTCTTCCTGTGTCGGCGGCCGCGTGGCGCGCCGACCCTTCGGGAGTTCCTCCTGCCCGCCGCCGACCGCGAGGAAGACTTCGTACGCCAGCACGAGGCACGCCTGCGCGAGGTTGAGGCTGGAGAACTCGGCGGTGGGAATAATGGTGACGGCGTGACATCTGTCGAGGTCCTCATTGGTGAGCCCGCGGTCTTCGCGGCCCAGGAGGATCGCCACGGGCCCCTCCGCTGCCCGCCGCGCGATCTGCTCGGCAGCCTCGCGGGGTCGCACATACGCGCGTCCTGCGGTCCTCGGGCGCGCGGTCGTGCCGACGATGAACGTCGCGTCGGCCAGTGCCTCATCGAGCGTCTCGTGCAACGTCGCCGACTCGGTGAGTTCCCCGCTCCGGTGAGCGATGCCACCGATGCGGTACGTGTCGAACACGTCGGGCTGGACGAGCCGCAGCCGTGACAGGCCGAAGTTCATCATCACGCGGACGGTCCCCGCGATGTTGACGAGATCCTTGGGGTGATCGAGGACGACGACGATTCGGGACAGGAGATCGTCGGGCTTGGGTGCCACGTCACTCACGCTGTGCGCCCGGCCGTCAGTCGCGTTCTTCGCCCTCTGACTCGTCCGGTGCCTTCAACTCGCCCTTGAAGTTCCGGATGCCATGGCCGAGGCCACGTGCGAGCATCGGGAGCTTCTTGGCGCCGAAGAGGAGCATCAGCACACCCAGGACCAGCAGCATCTCCCAGATGCCGAACGTGATCAGGGCGAGGGAGGTCATCGAATGGCTCATCTCATCAGCACCTTGGCAATCGTCTGTTTCTGCATGTTCGACGTGCCTTCGTAGATCGTTCCGATCTTGGCGTCCCGATAGAGCTTTTCCACCGGATACTCCGTGGTGAATCCGTACCCACCATGGAGATCGATACACCGAGACGCCACCCTTTGGGCCATCTCGGAAGCAAAGAGCTTTGCCATGGCGCCCTTCACCGCGAAGGACTCGCCCGCCTTCTTGAGCCGCGCGGCGTTGTACACCAGCAGTCTCGCGGCCTCGATCTCGGTAGCCATTTCGGCGAGCTCGAACTGCACCGCCTGGAACGATCCGATGGTGCGTCCGAACTGTTCGCGCTCTTGCACGTAGCGCACCGTATGGTCGAACGCGCCCTGCGCGAGCCCGAGCATCTGCGCCCCGATCCCGATTCGCCCCTCGTTGAGCGTCTCGATGGCGACCTTGTAGCCGTGGCCGACCTCGCCGAGCACCTCATCGCCGCTCACGCGCACTCCGTCGAGGATGAGCTCGCAGGTTGAGGACGCCCGAATGCCGAGCTTGTCCTCCTTCTTCCCGACCGAGAAGCCCTCGGCATCTCGGTCCACAAGGAATGCCGTGATACCGCGGTATCCCGCGTCCGGGTCGACCGTGGCGAACACGATGAAGAGCCCGGCCTCTGCCGCGTTGGTGATCCACATCTTTCGACCGTCGAGCACCCAGTCGTCCCCCTCGGACCGCGCCATGCAACGGAGCGCGAACGCATCTGAGCCGCTGCCTACCTCCGAGAGCGCATACGAGCCGATCATATCCGATGCGAGGCGTGGAAGGTGCCTCGCGAGCTGATCCTGGGTGGCCCAGCGAAGCAGCGCGTTGACGACCAGCGTGTTCTGTACGTCAGCAAGGACCGCGACCGACGGATCGACTCTGGAGAGCTCCTCCACGATGAGGACCGACGCGAAGAAGTCGGCGCCGGCTCCGCCGTAGTGCTCCGGCACCTCGACGCCCATGAGCCCTAACTCGAAAAGCTGTCGGATGATGTCCGGATCGATCGCCTGTGCCCGGTCCATGTCCATCACCTTGGGCGCGACCTCGGTCTCGGCGAAGTCGCGGGTCGCCTCCTGGAACATGCGCTCCTGTTCCGTAAGGCTCGTCAGGGCGGGGCGGGCGTCGGTGAGGTTGAGTGTCATGATAGAAAGCTAAAACCACACCTCCGGGGGGCCTAAACAGCCGCCAAAATACGAGGGTTGACCGAAGCTCAAAACCCCGTCATGCTCATGGCGCTCCGACTCACCACCGTGCCTTTCAGCACCCCGAGAGAAGCCGGATGTCCGATCTGCCGACCGACCTGTACTACACTGAAGAGCACGAGTACCTGAAGGCCACGGACGAAGACGGTGTCTTCCTGGTCGGGATCACGGACTACGCTCAGGGCGAGCTAGGGGACGTGGTCTTCGTGGAGCTTCCCGACACGGGCGTGACGCTCATGCAGATGGAGGTCTTCGGCACGATCGAGGCCGTGAAGGCCGTGAGCGACCTCTACTGCCCGCTCAAGGGCGAGGTCGTCGACGTGAATGCCGAGCTGGACGACGATCCGTCTCTCGTGAACTCCGATCCGTACGGATCGGGCTGGATGATTCGCCTGAAGCTGGCGAATCCCGACGACCTGGAGGGTCTACTTCGCGCCGACGGTTACGCGGAGCACATCGCCTGAACTCAGCTCGCCTGAGATGACGCGGATCGACGCCCCGGCGGACTTCGAAGCCCGCCACGTCGGTCCGGACGCATCAGAACTGACTGCGATGCTCAGTGCGGTCGGCTACCCCTCCGCTGAAGCGCTCGCTGCATCCGTTGTGCCGGATTCGATCCGCATGTCCGGCGATCTAGGCCTGCCTGAAGCCCTCACCGAGGTCGCGCTTCTCGCCCGTCTGCGTGGACTCGCCTCGAAGAACCAAGTCTGTCGCTCCCTGCTGGGGATGGGATACAGCGATACCCACGTTCCGGGCGTGATTCTCCGCAACATCATGGAGAATCCGGGCTGGTACACGCAGTACACGCCCTATCAGGCCGAGATCGCCCAGGGCCGCCTAGAGGCCCTGCTGAACTTTCAGACGATGGTGATGGACCTCACCGGCCTGGAGATCGCTAACGCCTCTCTGCTGGACGAGGCGACGGCGGCCGCTGAAGCCCTGCACCTGGCTCACACCGAGGCCGGTGACGACGCGAACACCTTCTTCGTGTCCGAGCTCTGCCATCCACAGACGATCGGCGTCGTCACGACCCGCGCGGAGCCCCTCGGTATCGACGTCGTCGTCGGCGATCATCGGACTTTTGAGCTGCATGACGGCGTTTTCGGGGTCCTGCTCCAGTATCCGGCGACGGACGGCCGCGTGCTCGACTACCGAGCGTTCTCGTCCCGTGCGAAGGCGCTCGGGGCGACCGTCATAGCGGCGACGGACCTGATGTCGCTTGCACTGCTCACTCCGCCCGGGGAGTGGGGTGCCGACGTGGCCGTCGGAAACTCGCAACGCTTCGGTGTTCCGATGGGCTTCGGCGGTCCGCACGCCGCGTTCATGGCCGCGAAGGAGTCGTTCAAGCGCAAGCTTCCGGGACGGATCATTGGCGTCTCCGTCGACGCAGACGGCAACCCCGCGCTCCGCATGGCACTCCAGACGCGGGAGCAGCACATCCGTCGGGAGCGGGCCACGTCGAACATCTGCACGGCGCAGGTGCTCCTCGCCATCATGGCGGGTGCCTACGCGGTCTACCACGGCCCGGACGGAATCCGGGCAATCGCGCAGCGCATCCGGGACCTTACTGGCGCGCTCGCGGCTGGGTTGGGACTGCTTGGGCATGAGCTGATGACGGATCAGTTCTTCGACACGCTCCACGTGCGACCCGATGGTGACGCCGGTGACGTCCTGGCTCGCGCTCTCGCGGTGGGCATCAACCTGCGCGACTTCCGCGACGGCACGCTCGGAATCTCACTGGACGAAGTGACGCGCCCAGAGGACCTCGACGACCTCTTCCTGGCGTTCAATCTTGGTGAAGTCCCGGACTTCAGTGCCCGCTCCCTAGCGGAGCGGGGTGGAGCACCAGAGTTACCAGCGTGGGCGGCCCGCAGGACCCCCTACCTCGAACACCGGGTGTTCAACACGTATCACTCCGAGACGGAGATGTTGCGGTACCTCCACCGGCTCGAGTCGAGAGACCTGTCCTTGAACACCAGCATGATCCCGCTGGGTTCGTGCACGATGAAGCTCAATGCGACCACCCAGATGGCGGGGGTGACGTGGCCGGAGTTGGGCAAGCTCCATCCGTGCGCACCGCTCGACCAGGCCAAGGGATACCAGAAAATCTTCTCTGACCTCGAGTCCTGGCTCGCAGAGATCTCGGGTTTCAGCGCGACATCACTCCAACCCAACTCGGGCGCACAGGGTGAGTACGCCGGCTTGCTGGTGATTCGCGCGTACCATGCGGACCGAGGAGACGGTCACCGCAACATCTGCCTCATTCCCGCGTCGGCTCACGGGACGAACCCGGCGAGCGCCGTCATGGCCGGCATGAGGGTCGTGGTGGTAAAGAGCGCGGACGACGGCACCATCGACCTCGACGACCTCGAGGCCAAGGCGACCGAGCACGCGTCGGCGCTCGCCGCGATCATGGTCACGTATCCGTCCACACACGGCGTCTTCGAGGCCGACATCGGCGACGCCTGCCGTATCGTTCACGAGCACGGCGGCCTTGTCTATCTCGACGGCGCCAACCTCAACGCGCAGGTCGGGCTGGCTCGACCCGGCGACTATGGTGCTGATGTGTGTCACATCAATCTCCACAAGACGTTCGCGATCCCGCACGGCGGCGGCGGCCCGGGCATGGGCCCGATTTGCGTGAACGAGAAGCTCGCCCCGTTTCTGCCGTCCCACCCCGTACACAAGGTGGGCGGACCCAAGGCGATCGGCCCTGTGTCCGGCGCGGCTTGGGGCAGCTCGAGTATCCTCGCGATCTCGTGGGCCTACATCGCGCTCTTGGGGAGGCTGGGCGTGCGGCGGGCTACGGAGGTCGCGATCCTGAACGCGAACTACATGGCGGGCCGCCTACAAGACCACTTCGACATCCTCTACCGTGGCGAGCAGGGCCTCGTCGCCCACGAATTCATCATCGATCTGCGGCCGCTCAAGCGCGCCTCGGGCATCACTGAGGAGGACGTTGCAAAGCGTCTCATCGACTACGGCTTCCACGCCCCGACGGTGTCTTTCCCCGTGATCGGTACCCTCATGATCGAGCCGACCGAGTCCGAGTCGAAGCGCGAGCTGGACCGCTTCTGCGACGCGATGACTCTCATCAGGGCAGAGATCGACCGGGTGGCGTCTGGCGAGTGGGACGCCGAGGACAACCCTTTGAAGAATGCGCCGCACACCGCCGCGATGGTGGCCGCGGATGAGTGGAGCCACTCGTACTCGCGGTCCGAGGCAGCCTATCCGGCGCCGTGGACGCGTGAGTCTAAGTTCTGGCCGTCGGTCCGGCGCGTGGACAATGCCTACGGCGACCGAAACCTGATGTGCGCCTGTCCGCCTGTGGCGGCGTACACCTAGGAAGAGGCGCTCTTCAGGGTTGCAGGAGTCCTTTCGTTTCGGCGAGACTGGAAGTCTATGAACACTTCCGTGGACCTACGACCCGGGCTGGAGGCGGCTGCGTTGATCGAACATCGGACCGCGGCGGGAGCTCAGTTTTGAAGATCTGTGTCACGGGAGGATCGGGTTTCATCGGCCGGTACCTGGCCGAGAAGCTGATGGCTGAGGGCCACACGATCTCCGTCCTTGATCTGATAGAGCCGACCTGGAATCTCGCCGGGGCGCGGTTCGTCAAAGGGGATGTCCGGAACATCGACGCGGTTCGGGCCGCCCTCAATGGTTGTGACGGGCTCATTCACCTCGCCGCGGCCCACCATGACTTCGGAATCGCGCACGACACCTACTTCGATGTGAACGGTCGCGCTGCGAATATCCTGTGCGACGCCATGGATGAAGCTGGAATCACGCGATGCTGCTTCTATTCGACGGTCGCGGTGTTCGGCGCCGCGGAGCCTCCCTTGCACGAATCGACGGAGCCGCACCCCGACACGCCCTACGGCGCCTCTAAGCTCGAGGGTGAGGCCGTCTTCCGGCGATGGACGGAAGCCGGGGGCGGGCGTCGGTGCATCGTGATTCGTCCTACCGTGACGTTCGGGCCGCGCAACTTCGCGAACATGTACTCACTGATCCGGCAGATCCACAGCAAGCGATTCTTCATCGTAGGCGAAGCGTCCAACATCAAGAGCTTGTCATACGTCGTGAACCTGGTGGATGCGACGACGTATCTCTGGGAGAAAGACGACCTTCCGTCGTTCGACGCCTTCAACTACGTCGAGAAGCCGGACCTCACCAGTCGCGAGATCGCCGAGGCGATCTATCACGCGCTCGGCCGTAAGCCCCCTCAGTGGCAGGTGCCCTCGTGGCTTGCCCGTCTCGCGACCCTGCCATTCGATGTTGCGATCGCCCTAACAGGCAAGAACATCCCGATTTCGAGTGCCCGCCTGGCCAAGCTGTTCACGATGGAGACGAAGTTCGAGGCGGAGAAGGTTCGGGCTGCTGGATTCCAGCCGGCTGTCACGCTCCAACAGGGGATTGAGGAAATGGTGCGATGGTATGTCAAAGAGGGATGCCGCGAGTCCTCTGAGTGGCACCAGCCTCCAGCCGAAGTCGCCGCCTATTTGGGCGCGCCCGATCGGAAGGGAGCGATCCCTTCCTAGAGGCCCCTGTCTAGCTCAACACCCGCGGCTAGCAAGGCCCTAGCGACGGCCCCGACGGGCAGTCGTCGCCTGCGAGGAAGAGCAGCACGAACGCGCCGACAGGCACTAAGACCAGCGCTGCCGTCTTGATCGCGCTGAAGCGTCGCAGTTCTATGTAGCCGACATCGGAAATAGGCATCTGAAGGTTGCAGGACGGTCCGGCACGATCGCAGGTGAGGCCCCCACTTTCTCCACGGGTGCCGAAGATCGAATCGCCCCGCACCTCTGCAACGCGCGCGACGAAGGCCTCGCCTGTCATGCGACGCGTGAGCCGGACCCGCTCGATGTCCGGGCCAGCGAGTACGTCTCGTGTCGCGTCGACTTGGCCCTGCCAGTAGCTGCACCCCGTCAGGGCGAGCAAAGCCAAAACGGTGATCCCACGGCGACGCACGAGCTTCATGTTGGGCTTGGGTTGAGGTGGTGCAGGTCGCGCACGTCCACTGAATAGCGGGATAGAAGGCCGATGAGCAAATGACTCCTACCGCTGGATAACCTGGTCAACCATAGCCGCTATCCGATCGGCGATCGCGCGTGGCACTTCGATGACTGTCTCGGCGGGGCTGCCAAATTCCTGATCGAAGCTGACGCGGCCAGGGACGCCGAAGCCGGCTCCCCTGTAAAGAAGGCCCACGACACGGACCGCGTTCCCGCCGACGATGACGTTGACGTCCAGGATCCACTCCGGCACGTCCGCACCGGGCTCGCTGATCGTCGCGAGCTGCCTCATGAAGTCCTGAAGTGATGTCGCATAGGACGCTGACACGACTTCGATGTCCGCCATCTCGGGCAGCTGCGCGATCAGTTCGGCGTTGAGCGTGAGCGCGGCGAGGTCGGGGGCACCGAGCGAGCGCGTGACACGCGGCATAAGCACGGCCAGGCGTGAGGGGGTGGCCGGGGCTGCCGCGCCGTACCGGGTTGCCGTTCCCTGTGTCGGCCGAACCGCAGGTAGGAGGGCGATGAGCAGGAGGGCGGCGAGGCCCGCCGCGCCCACTGCGGAGAGCCAGCGGGATCGGACCTGTGTGCTCGGGGAGGACGCTCCGGCTTCTACCTGTGCTCGCTTGGGCGGCACGAGATCAGAATCCAGCTCCGCCCTCCGGTCTCGCACACTCCGCCTCTGTGCATCCAGCCACTCTTGGAGGGGCTGAGAACCGTCGGCGTTCCAGCCAGCCAGCAGGTCATGGGCCGCAGCGGCCAGGACGTCGGGCGGGGGCTTGTCATCTGTGAGCAGTACGCGGGCGTCACACCACACCTGCTCGGGCGGGACCCAGAGGCGGTCGCCCTCCACCCCCTGCACGGAGTGCTTCCCGAGCGACCTCCGCAGATAGAAGACGGCTTGGCTGAGAGAATTGCGGGCACGTCCCTCGTCGCTCTCCGGCCAGAACGCGGCGACGAGGACGGCGCGCGTCACGGGCCCGGGCGCGAGGGTGAGGTAGGCGAGGAGAGCGAGCCGGGAGGGCTGGGACAGAACCGAGCTGACGCGCCCGCCGTCGGGCGCCCGCAAATCGGGTGCTCCAAGGATGCGCAACTCGTACCGGGTCATAGTCGCCATGGTCGGCGTTCGAGGCGTCAGGTGCAACTGTCCTCTGGATAAGACCCAGATAAGAGGGTGGGTGTACCCTATGACTGCACGCCTCGGGGGTTGCAGGCGATCCCACGCCGCGGGATTGTTTGCGGCGCGAACGACAGGCTCGAATGCGGAGGAGCGATGGCGAAGCTCACATATCATGGACACGCGACCTGCTCGATAGAGACGGACGAGGGGACCCATTTGGTTATCGATCCGTTCTTCGGAGACAATCCGGTCTGCGAAGTGGCGGTCGACGACGTGGACGCCGACTTCATCCTGATCACGCACGGCCACTTCGATCACATCGCCGACGCCATTCCGCTCGCCGAGCGCACCGGGGCGACGATCATCGCCACCTTCGAGGTCGCGTCCTTCCTGGAAGAGAAGGGCCTCAAGACCAGCCCGCACCACATCGGCGGCGGCGTCCACTATCCCTTCGGCTACGTGAAGCTGACCCCGGCCCTCCACGGTGGCATAGTCCAGCTCCCTGGAGGCGAGGCCTTCACCTCCGTGCCCGCTGGCATCCTCATCAACCTGAGCAGTGGCCAGCGGTTCCATCACGCTGGCGACACCGCCCTGATTTCCGACATGCAGCTTCTGAAGGGCCAGGTCGATGTGGCGATGATCCCGATCGGGGATCGTTTCACCATGGGGCCGGCTGATGCCGTGCGAGCGATCGAGTTCATCGAGCCCAAGGTGGTGATCCCGATCCATTACAACACCTGGTTGCCCATCGAGCAGGACGCCGGGGCGTTCCGATCGGCCGTGGGCGATCTCGCACACGTCGAGATCATGGCGCCCGGCGCGACGTACGAGTTCTGAGGCCTTTGATGCCCGTCGCAACCCTCCCGCTTCGAGCCCGAGCGCGCCACTCGCGCACGCATGAGCTCACGTGGCGTCTCCTCCGGGACGCACCCCGACCGGGTGCCTCCAACATGGCGATCGACCACGCGCTGGCGGCTTGCCTTCGCCCCGGAGAGGGTGTGCTGCGCCTCTACGGGTGGAGCCGGCCGACCGTCTCCTTCGGCAAGAACGAGCCCGCCAGCCGGGTCGCCAACGAGAAGCTAGGCCGCTTGCAACCGGAGCCCCACTACGTCCGCCGACCCACGGGGGGCCGCGCCGTATTGCACGACAATGAGGTGACCTACGCGATCGTTGCCCCGCTCGATGCGTTCGGCGGACTCCGCGAGGCATACCTCGCAATCAACGAGGCGCTCGCCTCGGCGCTTCGCTCACTGGGCGCCGAGGTCGACGTATCAGCCACCACCGAGACCCTCGGCCTCGATGCCGGCCCATGCTTCCAAGCCCCCGCACATGGTGAGATCGTCTCGGGCGGCCGCAAGATTGTGGGTAGCGCCCAGGCCCGGCTGGAGGGCGCGCTGCTGCAGCACGGCTCGATCCTTCTCGGGGGAGGGCAGGAACTCCTGGGCGGTGAGGGGACCGACGTCACGATGTCCGATTTAGTGGGAGCGGTGGAGCCCGACGTTGTGGCGAGCGCTGCCGCTGCGGCCCTGCGCCGAAGCCTGGGCGGGGCATGGTCGGACGGACGCTACGATGCGTCCGAGATGGAGTCGGCAGAGCGACTGGAAACAGAACGATACGCGCAGGACACCTGGACATGGCGACGATAGGAGGAATTGATATGCGGAAGGTCTTGATACTCGGCGTGGCATCCCTGACGGCGGGATGTGGTGGGGAGGGAGGTCAGCGAACGGCGTCGAACGATCCGTTCTGCCAGGCGGTGCTGCCAGCCGTCGAGGCGTTCATGGCGGAGTCTCGGGCTCGAAACCCGACGCCGGACGACCCCCGTTACGGCGGCACTTTGGTCATCGGTAGCATCGGGGAACTCGCGGACGGGATGAACGCCGCGATCTCCACGGACTACTCGACCACGCAGCATCAGCAGTTCGTGAACCTCATGACGCTGATCGACTACGATCCGGAGGGGAACGCGCGGCCGTATCTCGCCGAGAGTTGGGACGTCGCGCCTGACGGCACGGAGATCACGTTCCACCTCCGCCGAGACGTCTTCTGGCACGACGGCGAGCAGACCGACGCGTACGACGTTGCCTTCACCTACGAAACCGTAACCGATCCGCTCACCGCGTATCCGAACGCGGCGTTTTGGGACAACTACGTGAAGGGTCCCAACGGCGTCGCGGTCGTGGACGACTTCACGGTCGTGATCCGCCTGGAGCCGCACGCCGAGTTCCTCGACCCGTTCAGAAGCGCGGCGATCCTGCCCGAGCACCTCTTGGGTGACGTACCGCGCGACCAACTGAGGGTACACCCATACGGCACCCAGTGTCCGGTAGGAAACGGACCGTTCGTCTTTGCCGAGCACCGTCCCCAGGACCGTTGGCTCTTCGAGGCGAATCCGGCGTTCCCCGATGCGCTAGGCGGCCGACCGTTCGTCGACCGCTACGTCTACCGCATTATCCCGGAGCAGACGACCCTGCTGACCGAGCTCCTCACCGAGAACATCGACGTCTACATCTCTCCCGGGCCTGACCAAGCTCAGACGATAATCGACAACCCGAACCTGGAGCTCCGGAGCTATCCGTTCCGGAACTACATCCTCGTGGGTTGGAACTCCCGCAGACCACAGCTGGCGGACGCTCGCGTCCGCCGGGCGATCACGATGGGTACGAATCGGGCGGAGATCGTCGAGGCGATCCTGCGGGGGTACGGAACGGTGGCGCATACCGGGGTCCCGGCATTTCATTTCGCGCACAGTCCTGAGGCGCTCCCTCGCCTCCGATATGATCCGGAGCGTGCGCGCGCGCTCTTGGACGAGGCCGGGTGGAGGGATCGGGACGGGGACGGCGTGCGAGAGTCCGCGGACGGCACCCGGCTCTCGTTCAGCATCAAGTACAACACTGGAAACCAACAGCGGCAGGACATCGCGGAGATCATGCAGTCTCAGCTCGCTGCGATCGGTGTGGAGGCCCAGCCGCAGGTGGTGGAATGGGCTACCCTCCTGCAGCAGATCAACACGCCTGAGCTGCGGGACTTCGACGGGGTCATCATCGGGTGGGTCGCAGAGTTCAAGGTCGACGACACGGACCTCTTCCACTCCGAGCGCATCGATCAACCGTACGCTTGGTCGGGCACCCAGAACCCCGAGATCGACCGGCTGCTCGACGCGATCAGCATCACCGTCGATCGCTCCGAGGCGACGAACCTCTGGCTCGAGTACCAGCGCGTGCTCATCGAAGAACAGCCCTACACCTACTTCTACTTCCCGGATCGCCTCGACGGTGTGAACCGCCGCGTCGTCGACGTGGTGATGGACGCACGGGGTGAGTGGGTGAACATCAAGGACTGGTACCTGGATCCCTCGAGCCGCTGAGTAAGCGGTGACAAAGTACCTCGCGCGTCGGTTGCTCGGCGCCATCCCGCTGGTCATCGGTATCGCGACCATCGTCTTCTTCGCGGTCAACCTCGCACCGGGTGACCCGACGCTCCGCTTCCTGGCACCCGGCATGAATCAGGAAGTCATCGAGCAGATGAGGGCGAACTTCGGCCTCGACCAGCCGATGCACATCCGCTACGTGAAGTGGCTCGGCGCCATGCTCACCGGGGACTTCGGGTACTCCTTCTCCCACTCGCGTCCTGTTCTTGCGGTGCTCAGGGACTTCGTGCCGAACACCCTGGTGCTCTCGGCCGTCGCCCTCGTCGTGGCGTTCGTCTTGGGTGTTCTGCTGGGCACGATCCAGGCCGTGCGCCAGTACTCCAAGGTCGATTCGGGCCTCAGCGTCGTGCTGCTCTTCTTCTACTCCATGCCGTCGTTCTGGCTGGCTCTGATGTTGATTCTGACCTTGAGCCTCTTTGCCAGGAACGTCTGGGAGTTGCCGATCTGGTTTCCGGCGTCGGGCATGGTGTCAACTGACTATGAGTTCCTCTCCTTCGGAGCTCAGCTGCGAGACCGCTTCATGCATCTCGTGCTGCCGACCCTGTCGCTCGCGCTTGTTCTGACCGCTGGAATAGCGCGTTACATGCGAGGGAGCATGCTCGAAGTGATCCGCCAGGACTACATCCGAACTGCCCACGCGAAGGGACTCTCCGAGCGCGTCGTAGTCTTCAAGCACGCGCTCCGCAACGCGTTGATCCCAATCATCACGCTGGTCGGCCTCTACATCCCAGTGCTGTTCAGCGGGACGGTCTTCATCGAATACGTCTTCGCGTGGCCCGGAATGGGCAGGACGATCTATGAGGCGATCCTGACCCGCGACTACCCCCTGGTGATGGCGGGCAGCTTCTTCTTCGCCGCGATGGTCGTGGTAGCCAACCTCATCGCCGATGTCCTGTATGCCATCGTCGACCCGCGGATCCGGTATGAGTAGCGACGTAGGGAGCCTCGTCGTCGAGCACCATCAAGGGACCTCGAGGGGCGGACGTCTGCTGTCGGCGATCCTGCCGGGCCTCCCTCAGCTGCTGGCGGGACGTTGGGGGGTGGGCAGCGCTGCACTGCTCACCTGGGTGGGACTCCTCTGGATCGTCGTGGCTCGCCCCAGCAGGGTGGCTTCTGCATTGGGCGGCGCCTGGGACGAGCAGCTTGCCGTAGGCACGCTCGTCGTCGGGCTGTCGACCGCCTGGCTGTGGTCATGGCGCGACGTGGCGGCGGCGCACGAGGTGAAGCGTGTAGGAGTGAGCGTGTGGGAGCTGGCCGTGCGGGCCTTCTCGAAGAACCGCACCGCGGTAGCGGGCCTGTTGGTGATCGTGGGACTTTATGTGATCGCCCTTCTGACGCCGCTGGTCGCGCCGTACGATCCGGCCTTCCAGGGCGATCTGCTTAGGGAGCGATACGTGAGCGCGTCCGCCGCGCACCCACTCGGCACCGACCAGTTCGCTCGCGACGTCCTGTCGCGCCTGCTCTACGGCGCACGCATCTCGCTGCTCATCGGGTTCGTCGCAGTGAGCATCAGCGTGACCATCGGGACGCTGCTCGGTGCGATCGCGGGCTTCCTCGGCGGCATCGTGGACGGCGTCATCATGCGCTTCGTCGACATGGTGATCTCGTTTCCTCGCCTCGTACTCCTCATCACGATCATCGCGCTCTTCGAGCCCTCCATCTTCTTGATCACCGCGGTATTGGGGCTGACGCTCTGGCCTGGTACTGCGCGTATCGTGCGGGGTGAGGTCCTGAGCTTGCGTGAGCGTGAGTTCGTGCAGGCCGCCACAGCGCTCGGCTTCTCCAAGACGCGCATCATCCTTCGACACCTGATTCCCAACGCGCTCGGGCCGGTCATCGTCGCAGCGACGCTCGGCATCGGAAACACGATCGTGTTGGAGGCCGGGCTCTCCTTTCTGGGCTTGGGCGTGCAGCCGCCCACGCCCTCCTGGGGCACGATGGTCGCCGACGGTCGCAACGTCCTGCTCAACGCGTGGTGGCTTTCCACCTTCCCCGGCCTGGCCATCGTCTTCACGGTCCTGTCATTCAACCTCGTCGGCGACGGGCTCCGCGACGCATTGGACCCGAGGCTCCGTTCGTGAGCGCCGAGTCCGCCCCGGCCCTTCTGTCGGTTCGCGACCTGCGCACCTGGTTCTTCACGGATCAGGGTGTAGCCAAAGCGGTGGACGGCGTCTCGTTCGATGTCCGCGCGGGCGAGACGTTGGGCATCGTCGGTGAGTCGGGATGCGGCAAGACGGTGACGTCGCTTTCCGTTCTCGGCCTCCTGCCGCAGCCCCCCGCGCGCGTCATGGAGGGAAGCTCGGTCCGTCTCCGTGGCGAAGAGCTGATCGGCTCAGGGGAACGTCGCATGCGCGCGCTACGGGGCAACGAGATTTCGATGATCTTCCAGGAGCCGATGAGCTCGCTCAACCCGGTCTACAAGATTGGGGGCCAGATTGCCGAGTCGCTGCGCCTGCACCGAGGCATGGACCGGAAGGCGGCTCGCGCCGAGGCCGTCCGCCTGCTTGCCGAGGTCGGCCTCTCGGAGCCGGAGCGACGCGTCGACGAGTACCCGCATCAGCTGTCCGGCGGGATGCGCCAGCGAGTCATGATCGCGATGGCTCTGTCGTGCGAGCCGAGCCTCCTCATTGCCGACGAGCCCACCACCGCGCTCGACGTGACGGTGCAGGCGCAGATATTGGAGCTGCTCGCCGAGCTGCGAGGGAAGTTCGGCATGGCGGTGTTGCTCATCACGCATGACCTCGGAGTCGTGGCGGAGGTATGCGACCGCGTGGTGGTCATGTACGCGGGGCAGATCGTCGAGACCGGTACCGTCTACGACATCTTCGGCGAGCCCGCCCACCCCTATACGAGGGGCCTGCTGGACTCCCTTCCGTCGGTGGAGGATCCCGGGAAGAGACTCGATTCGATTCCGGGCACGGTGCCCAACCCGATCGATTGGCCGACCGGATGTCGCTTCAGGGCCCGCTGCCCGCTGGCCACGGAAGGTTGTGAGCTCCCGCAGGATCTCGTCGAGTTGGGCGAGGAGGGCAGAACCGCCCGCTGTTGGAGGGCACCTTCGCTGGTCGCGACGGGAGCGGCGACTTGATCGACCGAAGCCTACCGCCGCTGCTCAGCGTCCGCGGCCTGGAGAAGCACTTCCCGCTGGGCCAGGGCATGCTCGGACGGGCGGTCCGGCACGTGAAGGCCGTCGACGGTGTCGACTTCGCCATCTGGCGGGGGGAGACGCTGGGGCTGGTGGGGGAGTCGGGGTGCGGGAAGTCGACGACGGGCAGAGCGGTCCTCCGGCTCCTGGAGCCCACCGCCGGAGAAGTGCACTACGACGGGATGGATGTGCGCGCCCTCGACCGCGAGAGCTTGAGGGCCTTCCGCCGCCGCGCTCAGTTCGTCTTCCAGGACCCGTTCGGCTCGCTCAACCCCCGGCTCTCGGTCGGCGCCATGCTCGAGGAGGTCCTCGAGGTCCACGGACTCGGCGGCGCGAACCGTCGCGACCGGGCTGTAGAGCTCCTCGAGCTTGTGGGGCTCAGGCCCGAGCACATCGACCGATACCCGCACGAGTTCAGCGGAGGGCAGCGCCAGCGGCTCGGCGTCGCGCGGGCCCTGTCCGTCGAGCCAGAATTCCTCGTCCTCGACGAGCCGGTAAGCGCCCTGGACGTCTCCGTCCAAGCTCAGGTGGTGAACCTTCTCGAGGATCTCCAGGCGGAGCTCGGACTCACGTATCTGTTTATCGCACACGATCTCGCTCTGGTCGAGCACGTGAGCGACCGCGTGGCCGTCATGTATTTGGGGCGCATCGTCGAGATTGCCGATGCGGCCAACCTCTACCGTGAGCCACGTCATCCTTACACGCGAGCGCTGCTTTCCGCCGTGCCTCGGCCCGACCCGGTCGGGCGCGAACAACGAGAGAGGATCGTCCTCCAAGGAGACGTCCCGAGCGCGGTAGACCCGCCGATGGGGTGCCCTTTTCACCCGAGGTGCCCCCATCCGGCCAAGGACGATGTGTGCGGAAGCGTGCGACCGCTCCTGGAGGGCGATCCCGGGGGGCATTTGGCGGCGTGCCATTACCAGCCATCCGGGGTCGAAACCAGCACTTGACACCCTTGGAGGCCGCCCGCATGTTGCGTCCCTCGCACCTACACGCCCTTCTGCGGTTGCCGCCGCCGAAGGGCTTCTGTCACGAAAAAACCTAGAACTTTCGCGGGAGGTCCCCCTTGGCGATGCACCTTTACGCTCTGCTTCTTCAGATCCCGGGCGTGGATGCTCCCGAGCTCACTTTTCAGGAGCAGCTCCGGACGAACTGGGATGCGACGGGCTTCATGCGGTATCCGCTGGCGTTCTGCCTCGTGCTCGGCCTCATCGTCATCGTTCTGAAGTTCGTCTCCCTGACCGCGAAGTCGGCGAAGACTCGCAAGATCCTCAAGGACGTCGACGAGCTTCTCACGCAGCAGCGGATCAAAGAGGCCCTCGAGCTCACGCGCGACACGGACTCGCCGGCGGCGAACATCCTCAATGCCGGCCTCGAGCGTCACGATGAGGGCACCGAGCGCGTAATGAAGGCGATCGAGAATCAGGGCCTCATCGAGATGAGTAAGCTCGAGAGTTGGCTCGTGGTCCTCGCGACGTTGACCAACATCGCGCCGCTGCTCGGCTTCCTCGGGACCGTGATCGGCATGATTCTCGCCTTCCAGTCCATCGAGGCTGCGGGCGAAGTGGAGGCGACGCTGGTCGCTGGCGGCATCAAGGTCGCGCTGCTGACGACCGCGGCGGGACTCATGATCGCTATTCCGGTGTCGATCGGGCACAACTACTTCGTGGCGAAGATCGACAGCCTGGTCATCGACATGGAAGAGTCGGCTCAGAAGATGGTCGACACGCTCCACGCGATCGAGACGGGTCGCTCTGGCTGACCTTGGCAGACTTTCTGCATGGCGAAGAGGCCACCCCGACATGGGGTGGCCTTTTCTCATAGCGAGGGTATAGTCAGGTCATGACCGTGCGCATCTACGTGACTTTGGCTGTCCTCCTGGTACTGTTTGGCACGTCTGCGCGCGTGGAGCACCAGCCGCATTCAGGTCGAGCCTTCGTTCCATCGGATAGCGCGCTGGCCGAGCTGGCAGCCGGCCGGTACTGGCACGCCTCCAGGGTCTTGCGTGCTGAAGGCGCGGCTGAAGGCGCTCCGGCCGACGTGCTGCTCCTGGCGAAGGCCGAGGCGGGGTGGGAGGACTGGCCGGCCGTCGCCGTGCTCCTTCAGGGCGCCGAGTGGCTGGACGAGCAGGACGGAGGTGCCGGGCTGTACCTCCTGGGACGGGCGCTCGAGCACCAAGGCGATTGGATTCCCGCAGCTGACGCCTACGCCCGCTACCTCTCCCGCACGGACGGCACCACCATCGAGCGCGAAGCCGCGCGGGCCAGGCACGCGCGCATGCTGTGGAGGGCCGGTGAGACTGCGAGTGCCATCAGTGAGTTGTCGGCGCTCACGGCGTCCGCATCTGTGCGTAGCTGGCTTGCTGTCGAGCTCGTGCTCGATGCTGTGGACGGTGGTGACGTGGCGGGGATACGATCACTTCTCGCTCATATATCCGATCCGCGCGCAGCCCAATCGGTGTGGCGAGCCGAACCGGACGCATCAGTTGCAGCGGGTGACTCCCTTGGAGCCGCAGCCGCCTACCGCGGACTGTTTGAGCGTACCGAGGGAGCCAGGCGCGGTGAAGTCGCCGTCGAGCTGGGGCGTCTTCTGCTCGCGTCAGGAGACTCGTTGGAGAGTCGGACGCTCCTCCTGGAGGGATTCCGCGACGCAGGCGGGAGCTCACGCACGAGGGCCGCCGAGGCCTTGTCCGACATGGGCGGTTTCGACTTCGAGTTCACCTTGGACGTGGCTCGCGTACTGGATCGGGCGGGTGACGGCAGGCGTGCTCTACGGGGATACGACCGGGCGGTGGTCCTCGCGAGCGAGGAGGGGGCCGACCTTCCCGAGTGGGCACGTCTCGAACGGGCGCGCATCATGTCGACCGTGGGGCAGCGTCAGGAGGAGGCCCTAGAAGAGTTCAGGGCGATCCGCGAGACGACCGTCGACGAACGGATCGGGGCCCGCAACCTGGATGTGTGGCGCGGCCTGCGGTCCAGGCAGGGCTTGGATACCGAGGTCAGGACGCTCCGAGGCTGGCTGGTCGAGGAGTATCCGGGCAGCTCGGAGGCCGTCGAGATCGTGTGGGGCGAAGCGAACGGCGCCGAGGGACGGGGCCAGTTCGACCTCGCGCTGACGCGATATGCATCCATCGCAGAGAATGCCCGTACATCGGCGCGCGCCGGGGAGTCCCGCATGCGCTCCGGACAGATCCACCTGCGCCGGGACAATCCGCGTGACGCAGCGGAGGTCTTCGAGGCCTATCTAACGGACTTTCCGAACGGACGTCGTTGGCAGGAGGCGGCGTACTGGGCGGGCCGGACGCGTCTGGAGCTCGGTGACAGTGCGGCTGCCCGGGTTCACTTGGGCCGCGCCATGCGCGAGCAGCCCGTCGAGTACTACGCGGTCGTAGCGGCCGACCTGTTGGGTGTCCCCTATGAGGTCGACGTCCCGGCCGGCGAGCCTCCCGAAGAGCCGATGTGGCTCACGGCCGGGCTCGCCCGGCTCGACGCGCTGACGGTGGCCGGCCTCGAGCGCGGCGTGGTAGCGGAGATCGCGGCCATGAAGGGGGCTGGGGAGGGTTCTCGGGCGCCCACGCTCCGCCTCGCGGAGGCGCTCATCGAACGAGGACTGACGATCGATGGAATCAACCTCGGCTGGGCGTTGCTCGAGCAGTCGGGTGCCTGGGACCACCAGTTGCTCCGTGTCACGTTTCCGTTTCCCTACCGTGAGCTGGTGCGTCGCGAAGCGAATGAGTGGGGGATCGATCCGCTGATCTTGGCAGCCATCATCCGCCAGGAATCGGCCTTCAAGTCCGATATCGTGAGCCGGGCGGGCGCCATCGGCCTGATGCAGGTGATGCCTCCCACGGGTGCACAGCTCGCCCGCAGGCATGGACCGAGCCCCTTCACGGATGGTTCTCTCACCCGACCCGAAGTGAACCTCCACTTGGGGGCAGCCTTCTTCGTCGACATGAGCGCCCGCTACGACAACGATCTACCCCTCGTCCTGTCGGCCTACAATGCTGGCCCCACCCGCGCGAACCGGTGGCGCGCGTTCCCGGAGGCGTCCGATCCGCTGCGGTTCACAGAGCGCATCCCGTTCGACGAGACACGCGGCTATGTGAAGAGCGTGCGCCGCAATCTGGGTCTCTATCGTGTCTTGTACGGAGACGATTAAGGGTCGCTGGACGCTTGCGCGCGTCCCGATGTGCGTTCTAAAGTGAAACGAGTGCCACGTGAGCGTGGACCTGCTTACCCACAGTGGGAGGGAGCAGCATGAAGGGGACCGTGAAGTGGTTCAACGACTCGAAGGGCTACGGGTTCATTCACCCGCCTGAAGGCGAGGACCTGTTCGTGCACTTCACCGCAATCCAGACCGAGGGCTTTCGAACGCTCGCCGAGGGTGAAACGGTAGAGTTCGAGGTCCGAGAATCCGATCGGGGCCGTCAAGCCACCAATGTAGTGAAGGCCTGACCCCCTCCTTCGGAGGTCACTCACGAGCCCGGCGGCGACCCAAGCCGCGGGGCTCGTTTTTTCGCCTACGGACGCCCCTCACCGAGGACTGCACAGCCCTTGGAGATACCTCCAAGTAGCGCCCCGAGAATCTTTCTGATCGACGCTTACGCGCTGATCTATCGGTCCTACTTCGCGTTCATCAGCCGGCCCCTCACGAACGCCGCAGGCGAGAACACCTCGGCTCCGTTCGGCTTCACTCGCTTCCTCCTCGACATCCGCGAGAAGTTCGAACCCGATTACCTGGCTGTGGTCTTCGATGCGGGGGTGTCCTTCAGGGATCAGGAGTACCCGGAGTACAAGGCCACGCGGGAGAAGATGCCGGACGATCTACGCGCCAGCCTCGGCCGCATCCGCGACATCGTGGAGGCTTTTCACGATCCGGTCGTGGAGCTCGACGGCTATGAGGCCGACGACGTGATCGGGACGTTGGCGTTCAAGGCACGGGCGGCCGGCCTCGAGGCCGTCATCGTTTCGGGTGACAAGGACTTCTATCAGCTCGTGGGACCCAGTATCCACCTGCTGAACCCCGGCCGGGGCGGCTCGACGGGCGTGGCGGCCGAGTGGGTCGACGAGTCTAACGCATCGGAGAAGTTCGGTATTCCGCCGTCCCAGGTCGCCGACTACCTGGCACTCGTGGGCGACTCCTCCGACAACATCCCCGGCGCCAAGGGCGTCGGACCCAAGACGGCCCTCAGGCTCTTGGAGCAATATCCCAGCGTGGAGGAGCTGCTCGCCCACGCCGCTGATGTGATGCCGGCCCGTGCGTCGAAGACGCTGCAGGAGCGCGCGGACGAGGTACGCCTCTCCAAGCGACTCGTCACGATCATGACGGACCTCGACGTCGATCTGGATCTCGAGGCACTCAAGGTCGGGCACCCGAACAACGAAGCGCTGCGCGATATTTTCGTCGAGCTCGAGTTCCGACCGCTCGCGCAGAAGTATGCCGCGGCGGCGCAAGCAGCTGGGGGCGCGAAGGCTCCTGGCCCTGCGAGCGCGGCCGCTCCTTCCAACGGTGCTGCCCAAGCGCCCGCTTCCGTAGAGTACCGAATCGCGGATACGCTGGACGCCGTGGGTGAAGTGGTTGCGGCGATCGAGCGGGCAGGACGCGTCGCGTTGGTCGCGGAGACGTCGACGCCTGATCCGCTCCGCGGCGACCTTGTGGGCCTGGCGTTGTGCGTCGGGGGGGGAGAGGCGTGGTATCTCCCGTTCGGACACGTAAGGCCCTTTGAGCTCTCCTTCGAGGGGGAAGATCAGGGCGACGTGCGGAACCTGCCTGCGCTCGGTCACAAGACGATGTCCGAACTCCGCGGGGCCCTCGAAGACCCTGCCGTGGACAAGTTCGGCCACGACCTCAAGCGCTCTGCGTTGGCTCTCTCCGTGGCTGAAGTGACGCTGCGAGGCCTGGCCTCCGACGCGATGGTGGCGAGCTACGTTCTAGACCCGGGGCGGCGCGGGCATTCGCTCTCTGAGCTTTCCTTGGAGTTCCTCTCGCACAAACCCCTGGCCCACGCCCACGTCGCCGGTACGGGACGGAAGGCCGTCGGCTTCGCCGAGGTGCCGGTCGGACGTGCCCGGGACTATTTGGCCGAGTCGGCGGACTACGCCCTGCGCCTTTGTGATCACCTCGCCGATCAGCTCGCAACGGCGGAGCTGAGCGGTCTCATGTCGGACCTCGAGATGCCGCTCATCCCCGTCCTCGTCCGCATGGAACTCGCGGGCATCGCGATCGACGAGGACTTCTTCCGGTCCATGCGCTCGAAGCTCAAGTCGGAGCTGGATCAGATTCAGGAAGAGATCTTCAAGATCTCCGGCGGAGACTTCAACCTGAACTCGACCCCTCAGCTCCGGCAGGTCCTCTTCGAGAAGCTCGACCTTCCGGTCATCAAGAAGACGAAGACCGGACCGTCGACAGACGCGGCGGTTCTGGAGGAGCTAGCCGAAATGGGGCATGAGGTCCCGCGCCTCATGATGGAATACAGGGAGCTAGAGAAGCTCCGCTCGACCTACGTCGACTCCCTGCCCCAGCTCGTGAACCCGCGCACCGGGAGGATCCACACGAGCTTCAATCAGGCCGTTGCGGCCACGGGGCGGCTGTCGTCGAGCGACCCCAACCTGCAGAACATCCCCATTCGGACGGATATCGGGCGAGAGATCCGCAAGGGATTCGTATCCGACCCGGGCTCTCTCTTCCTGGCGGTCGACTACTCCCAGATCGAGCTGCGCGTGTTGGCGCACTTCTCGGGGGATGAAGCCTTCGTCACTGCGTTTACCAAAGGGATCGACGTCCACAAGCAGACGGCCTCGGTCATCTTCGACGTACCGGTCGACGAGGTCTCGGCCGACATGCGGGGCCGAGCCAAGACGGTCAATTTCGCCACGTTGTACGGGCAGGGTCCGTTCTCGTTGGCGCGCCAACTCGGTATCTCCCGTGATGAGGCCCGCGACTTCATAGCCACGTACTTCGAGCGCTTCCAGGGTGTACGCGATTTCCTCGACGCTCAGGTCGAGATGGCGAAGGAGCAAGGCTATGTCGAGACGCTCATGGGCCGGCGGCGCTACGTGCCCGAGCTGAAGTCCAGCAACTGGAACATGCGACAGTTTGGCGAGCGAGTCGCGCAGAATACCCCCATCCAGGGAACCGCTGCCGACCTCATGAAGAAGGCCATGATCGACGTTCAGGCCGCCCTCGACGAGTCCCGGACAGGCGCCATGCTGTTGCTACAGGTGCATGACGAACTGCTACTCGAGGTCCCGGAGGCGGAAGTCGACGAGGTGCGAGATCTCGTCGTGCGGAGGATGGAGGGCGCGGTCGAACTGAATGTGCCCCTGGTCGCGGACTGGGGCGTTGGCCCTAACTGGTACGAGTGTAAGGGTTAGGAACCGAGCGCGACGAAAGGCCCTTCTCGCCATCCACTCGCCCCGCGCTCCCCCACATCCTCCGGTGTCGTGAAAGTCGAAACCCCATCGGAGGGAGCTACATGAGCCGGTCCGTGAACAAGATCACCCTGGTTGGAAACGTCGGGCGTGATCCGGATATCCAGGAGACCAAGAGCGGTACGAAGGTGGCCCACTTCTCGATCGCGACGAATCGTCGCATCCAGAGCGGTGGTTCCGAGGAGGCCGAGGAGCGCACTGACTGGCATCGCCTCACTCTGTGGAGCCGGCAGGCCCAGTTCGCCGAGGACTACATTCGGACCGGCGACCGCATCTACGTCGAGGGTCGCCTCGAGTATGACTCCTACGAGCGAGACGGCGTCGTGATCCCCACCGCCGAGATCCACGTGCAGGAGGTGCTGCTGCTCGCGTCGAAGGGTCAGTCGGCGAGCGAAGATCTGGACGCTGCGGCATAGGCCACCGGGTGGCTCGGGGGCCCAGGCCCCCGGGCCATTCTCGTTACATCCACCCCCTGAACTGCTCGGAGACCGAAAACAGGGCCTCCCATCCGCCGCCCCGGACGCCGTGGGCCAAGTCGATGCGTACGGAGTTCCACCCCAGGGCCAGGCCGGCGCCGACGGAGCCCCTTGGCCCGTCGGAGTCCAGTCCGGGCCAGTCGCCCGGAAGGATACGGTCGTCGAGGTAGGTGGCGCCGACGCCCCCGAGGAGGCGCAGACCGACGTACGGCGCGACGATCGGGACGGTGACCTCGGTACGAAGGAGCCAGAGTCGATCGCCGACGAAGGAGCGATAGTCGTGGCCAGGCAGCGTCCACCGGCCACCCAGAAGGTAGAGGGCCTGGGCAGGGGCCTGATCTGTCACGCCGCCCCCCCCGAGCGAGATCTCCGCTTGCCACGGTCGGTCGAGATCATCCAACACCCAGCGCGCCTGCGCGGCGAGGGAGCCGAACGTTCGACCCTCGAAGTGCCCCAACTCGCTGGAGAGCTCGAGATCTCCGTCTGCCGGAAGGTCCAGCGGTGCCCGCACCGTGAAGGCCGTAAGCACCCCCTCTTCGATGGAGCGCACCGGCCTGAACTCGGTGTTGGCGATGTCGTCCGACACGACGTCTCGCGCCGCGTGGTGCTCCTCCCATCGCACCCCTGCCGAGAGTCCTCCCGGCCGGCCGCCGCGAACCGTAAGTGCCGCCCCGCGGGAGAAGAACGGGTCAGTGAAGTCTTGCTTGCCCGAGACGGCGGATATGGTGTTGACGAGCGATGACGCCCCGGGGTATCCGCCGACGTCGCGCAATCGGTCCCAGTAGAGGTCGAGGGTGGGTACGGCCGCACCGACGCGGAGCGAAGTCGTGAGTGCACCAGAGAACCTCTCGCGACCTAGTGCGTATCCGCCTGAAGGGCGCACGGTGAGGCCGCCCGTCGGCCTAAACGTCAGCCCGGCACCGGCGCGGAGCCCCTCGGCGCGGTTGTATCGCGCCACGTCCGAGATGCCGCCGAAATGCAGACGAAGGGGATCCAGGCCCGAGAGGGCCTTGTCCTGCACGACCTCGCGCACCTCGTGCTCCACCGCCTGAAGGGAGGGCGATGTGTCGATGCCCTGTTCGTTGAGGTCGTCGAACAGGCCACGCTCGAACGGGAAGGCCGCGCGTTGTGCCGGTGACGTGGCCGTAACCCGGCGACCCTGGAAGAGCCGGTCGTCGAGCTCGACGTTGAACTCGTATCCCCGCACGTCGAAGCGACCCTGGATCACGCTCCCGATCATCAGGTCGAGCGCCGGGATCTCCCGGCGGATCTCTACCTCTTGGCGGTAAGGGAGCCAGTGACGGCCCATCCATAGCGAGTTGTCGAGCGCGATGCGTATGTGGTCGACAAACGGATCGATGTAGGACGCCGGCGTGAATGAGAACCGCATGCGCACGATGGCCGCCGTGGCCCGATCGAGGTAAATCGTGCCGACAAACCCGGGACTGTCGAAGTCCCGCGGCCGCACACGGACCTCGTAGACCCGCACCACTTCGGCTCCGCTCGCGTAGCTGACCGTGAGCGAGTCGGCCAGCAGGAAGTCGTATGCCGCTTCAGATCCAGGACCCACGGGATGGAGCACGGCTTCCACTTCGTCACCGTCTCCCATACGGATGTAGTCGCCGAAGTCGTCCTGAACGACGGACAGGTGGTCGATGTGGTATCGGATGTCGGTCGGCAGCACCTTCCTGTCCCGCTGGCCGACGATCTCCTGCTTCGTCGACCCGGGGGCGCGCCAATAGACATCGAGCGCCACCTGGTCCGCCTTGACCAGCGTCCGCTCGCCGGTGTCCGGGCGCTCGAAGAAGAAGTAGACGTAGCCCCGCGCTCGTGACTGATAGGAGTGAAGCGCCGAATCAACGGCCTGCGACTGGCGCAGCTCCCTGGCCCTGGCGACGAGTTGGAGCGCGCTTGGGCTATTCCAGTCTGACTCGGACTGCGCAGCGGCGGGCCAAGGTGAAACCGCGGCGACAAGCGCCAGCACGAACAAGGCCGTCGACCAGGCGGGGATCGGCTTCAAAACGGACTCCGGTGGGGTGCCAGTGGTGGTACACCACCGGGAAGCGCGGTTCCGGCAAGAAAAAGGGTCCCGCCCCTCTGGGCGGGACCCTCCATCGCCCTTAGGGCGTGTCCACGAAAAAAGCGACCGATTCCGGTCGCCTAGTGTGCGTTCCAGAAGCCCGAGAGTGACTCGCCGTGCGGGCTTTCGCGGAGTTTCTCGAAGGCGCGGTTGCGAATCTGTCGGATCCGCTCGCGGGTTACACCAAGCAGAGAGCCGATCTCTTCCAGCGTTCGCTCCTCGCCGTCATCGAGCCCGTAATAGAGGTACAGGATCTTTCGCTCCCGCTCCGTCAGATACGACTCGAACATGGTCTCGAGGAAGTCCCGGCGCGCGATCGCCTCGACGTCTTCTTCGATGTCCGCTGCCGCCGCCCCTGCAAACCGCTCTCCGAAGCTCGCGCTGTCCCGGTCGCCGCGGTCGATGGGGGCGTCGAGGCTGAGCTCCGAAGCGGCTACGCGACGCAGCGCACGAATCGTGTCGACGGGCTCTTCCATCTCCCGCGCGATCTCCTGATCGGTCGGGGAGCGTCCCAGCGACTGGGTGAGCTGTGTGTCGGTCCGCGCGAGCCGTGCGAGGTTCGAATTCTGGTTGAGCGGGATTCGAACCGACCGAGTCTGCTCGGCCAGCGCCTGCAGAACGGTCTGCCTGATCCACCACACGGCGTAGGAGATGAACTTCACCCCTTTGTCCGGATCGAACTTCTTGACCGCCTTGAGCAGGCCTTCGTTGCCGATACAGACCAGCTCGGCGAGCCCGAGGCCACGCCCCTGGTACTTCTTCACGTAGGAAATCACGAAGCGCAGGTTCGCGGTGACCAGCCGCTCGGCCGCTTCTTTGTCTCCCACGCGAGCGCGTCGGGCTAATTCGCGCTCCTCGCGAGGATCCTGGATGAGAGGATACTTCTCGACGTCCTGCAGGTATTGGTCAAACGAGTCCAAGCCACGGGAGGAAGAAAACATCCGTATTTCCGTTCCTCTTCTGCGGGTCGAGGGAGGCTGGCTCGATGAGATCACCGCCCGAAAAGCCTGCGGGGCTTTGGGTTATCGGATCGCTGGGAGGGCCAGTCCACTAAATCTTAGGGGTGACAGAGAAACTATAAAGGCGCCATTCCGGGGTCAAAGGTTTTTTCTTCGAGTCGGAAACAGTCGGCGCAAACAAACGATTCCGGGGCAGCCAGGCCTCCCCGGAATCGGGCGGCTCGTCGTTGGGCGGCCCTTTCAAGCGAAGAGAAACTCGGCCCTCAGGCTCTCCTCACTCGGTCCGTTCACGCTGAAGAAGACGCACGAGCCAGCGCCGCCCGCCGAGGTCAGGTCGACGCGTCGGAAGAAGCCGGTGTCGGAGACCTGCTGCGTTGCGAGCCCCCCTAGATCGACGGCCGACGTCCGGCCCGGGCCTCGCCGGGACACGAAGATCGGCGAGCCGCCCCTGACGACTACCCAACCGGTGGCGAAGCGCGACGCACCGGGAAGACGGTACGCGCCAGCCGGGCTTCCTCTCAGCCCACCCCCCGGCGCTAGCACATCGTCGGCCAGTGTGCGGCGAACCCAGGCCGGCAGCTCCTCCTGGCCGAGCCATCGCCGTTGGGCCAACGTCTGAAAGACCCGGTCCGCGGAGAGACGGATCGCGAAAGCGAAGGCCCTGATGTGCGACGGTGCCGTCGGCGCGAAGAAAAGGATCAGCCCGATCGAGAGTCCCAGGGCCGCCGCCGGTAGGTCGAGGACGAGTGCGATCAGACCCAACACCAAGGCATCCTCGAGCAGGGACACGAGGAGCACGTGTGGCGTCGGTCCGGGGCTGAGCCATCGCAGGATCGCTGCCCCTGAGCGGACGGCGTGGGCCAGGGAAGCCAGTACGGCGGCCAAGGCCACGCCGGAGAGAATGATCGGTAGGCTCTGGCCCTCTAGGAGGAGCAGCGCCACGAGGGCGCCGGAGACTGGCCGAATGACGGCATGGAAGGCGTTCCACACGAGCGCAGCGGGAGGAAAGCGCTCTGCCGCGAACTCCATGATGTAGAAGGCGCCCACCGTTAGGAGTACGCCTAGCGAATCCAGGTCGCCGAGTGATCCGGGAAGTGGGTGGTCCCACCACGGCGTCGTCGGAGCCGCCCCCAAGAACAGGAGCGTCAGGTAGAGGTCGATGCCGGCAGTGAGGGCCAGGGGCACCAGGACGAGGAACTCGGGTGGTAGATCGGCCATGGGGTGGCGGCGTTCAGTGAAGCTCGGAAGGTGCGGTTAGGAGTAGGACTGCGTTGATTCCCCCAAACCCGAACGAGTTGGAGAGGACCGCACGATACGTACCGTCTCGTCCCGCTCCCGTCACGTAGTCGAGATCACAACCCACCCCGGGTTCGAGGAGGTTGAGTGTCGGGGGGATCCAGCCGTCGCGCATCGTTAGGCACGCGATGGCGGCCTCCATGGCCCCCGAGGCCCCCAATGCGTGTCCGTGATAGGGCTTGGTGCCCGTCACCGGTACGCGGGCGGCATGCTCGCCCAGTGCGGCTCGGATCGCCTTGGTCTCAGTACTGTCGTTGAGGGCGGTGCTGGACCCATGCGCGTTGACGTGGCCGACGTCGGAGGGCGCGAGCCCCGCTGATTCGATGGCCGCGAGGATGCACGCGGCGGCGCGGGAGCCGTCCGGTCGTGGAGCCGCCATGTGGTAGGCGTCGTTGTTGGTGCCGTAGCCGCGGACCTCGGCGTACATCCTAGCCCCCCGCGCCCTGGCATGCTCGAAGGCCTCGAGCACGAAGATGCACGCGCCCTCACCCATGACGAAGCCGTCGCGATCCTTGTCGAATGGTCGGCACGACGCGGCTGGATCATCGTTGCGTGTACTCATCGCACGGATCGAGGAGAAGGCTCCGTAGCAGACCGGCGCCAGGGGCGCGTCGACGCCACCTGCGATGGCCACATCGGCCACGCCGTCGCGTATCAAGCGCGCAGCATTGCCGATTGCGATCGCGCCAGCCGCGCAACTCATGGCGTTGGTCGTGTTGGGGCCGGTGAATCCGTACTGGATCGCCACATGGCAACTCGCGGCTCCGGCGAAGGTCGTGGTGGCCAGGCGAGGATCGATCGTCCTCGCCCCACCGGAGAGGTATTTGCGCAGCTCGTCCTCCGCGTGTGCGATGCCACCCATGGCGGATCCCATCTCGATAGCCGCCCGAGTCGGATCGACCGCGTCGGCATCGAGGCTCGCATCTTCCATGGCGAGGCGTGCACCGGCGAGGGAGAACTGCACGAAGCGATCCAGGCGACGTGCCTGCTTCGCCTCCATGTAGGCCTCGGGCTCGAAGTCCGGGATCTCCGCGGCCATGTGGCTACGAAACGGCGTGGCATCGAAGCGCGTGACGTCGGCCACCGGCGAGCGGCGCGACCGCAAGCCGGCCGAGAGCGCATCGACCCCGATCCCCGAGGCCGTCACGGGCCCAATCCCGGTAATGACGACGCTGCGGCGGTCTGGCGACAATGGTCCGGTCCTTTCGGCGGTGTCACTTTTGACACGTCTTCGCGAGGATCTCTAGGATCATCGCGCCGCCTGAGACTCCGGAGCAACCTCACATATGGCTGACCGTCGCCAAGAAGCCCTCGACTACCACACGCAGGGTCGGCCGGGCAAGATCGAGGTCGTCCCGACCAAGTCGGTAGCCACCTCACGCGACCTTTCGCTCGCCTACTCTCCTGGAGTCGCGGAGCCGTGCAGGGAGATCCACGCGAACCCCGAGGACGTCTTCAAGTACACGGCGCGCGGCAACCTCGTCGCGGTCGTCTCGAACGGCACGGCGGTGCTGGGGCTCGGCAACATCGGTCCACTCGCCGCGAAGCCCGTCATGGAAGGGAAGGGTGTCCTCTTCAAGCGCTTCGCCGGCATCGACGTCTTCGACATCGAGGTCGCGTCGGAGGATCCCGAGGAGGTCATTCGTTTCTGCGAGCTCCTCGAGCCGACCGTTGGTGGCATCAACCTCGAGGACATCTCGGCCCCTGCGTGCTTCGTGATCGAGCGCCGGCTCAAAGAGTCGATGGACATCCCGGTCTTTCACGACGACCAGCACGGGACGGCGATCATCGCGGGCGCCGCGTTGGTGAACGCGCTCGACGTCCTCGGAAAAGACATCGCCAAGGTACGGGTCGTCTTCAGCGGTGCGGGCGCCTCTGCTCTTTCGACCGCCGAACATATAGGTCGCCTCGGCGTCTCCGGTGACAACATCCTCCTCGTCGACTCCAAGGGTGTGATCTACGAGGGCCGAACGGAGGGCATGAACGAATACAAGGCACCGTTCGCCGTGAAGACCGACAAGCGGACGCTCGCAGAGGCCTGCGAAGGCGCCGACGTCCTCATTGGGCTGTCCGCAAAGGGACTCGTCACCAAGGAGATGGTGGCCTCGATGGCGAAGGACCCGATCATTTTCGCGCTCGCGAATCCTGACCCTGAGATTCTGCCCGAGGACGTATCAGCGGTTCGGGATGATGCCATCATGGCGACCGGCCGCTCCGATTATCCGAATCAGGTGAACAACGTGCTCGGCTTCCCGTTCATCTTCCGTGGCGCCTTGGACGTGCGTGCCCGCGGGATCAACGAGGCGATGATGCTCGCCGCCACCAAGGCCCTCGCGGAGCTGGCCCGCGAGGAAGTGCCTGAGACGGTCCGGGGTGCGTACGAAGGGTCGGAGTTCAGCTTCGGGCGTGACTATCTCATCCCCAAGCCCTTCGACGGTCGGGTTCTCTACCACGTCGCTCCGGCCGTTGCGAAGGCGGCCATGGACTCCGGCGTAGCCAGGGTCGAGGTCGACATGCAGGAGTACCAGGATCGACTGCGTGGGAGCCTGGGGCCCGGCCGCGAGGTCATGCGTTGGATGATCAACCGCGCGCGCCGCAAGTCGGCACGGGTGGTCTTCTCCGAAGGGCACAACGAGACCGTGATCCGTGCCGCATCGCAGCTGGTGGAGGAGGGCATCTGCCACCCGGTGTTGGTCGCGCGGCCGGACCGTCTGGAGGAGATCGGCGAGCGGCTCGGGGTGGACCTGACCGGGGTCGAGGTCGCGCATGCCGCCGGCGAGGACGTGAAGCGGGAGGCGTTTGCGGAAGACCTCTTCCAGCGGCGGGGGAGAAAGGGACTCACCCGGGCCGAGGCCGACTGGAACCTCTTCAAGCCCATCTACTTCGCGGCCAGCCTCCTGCAGTCCGGCGACGTCGACGCGCTCGTCGCGGGTGTCGAAGCCAACTATGCCGAGATCCTGCGCCCCTGTCTGGAGGTCGTGGGCGCGAGCGGCAACGGACGCGTCTCGGGCCTATATATGCTGGCCTTTGCGAATCGGGAGCTGATGTTCTTCGCTGATACCACGGTCAATATTGAACCCGACGCCAAGGCGTTGGCCGAGATCGCCATGCAGACCGCCGACTTCGTCAAGGAGCTCGGGATCGTGCCGCGGGTGGCGATGGTCAGCTTCTCCAACTTCGGATCGACGAAGCACGAGGAGTCCCAGCGGGTGGCCGAAGCGGTGAGGCTTGTACGCTCGATGGATCCCGCGCTGGAGATCGACGGCGAGATGCAGGCGGACACCGCAGTGGATGCCATCAAGTTGAAGCAGATCTATCCGTTTACGCACCTCAAGGGCCCTGCCAACGTGCTCGTCTTCTCACGGCTTTCCGCGGCGAACGTCGCCTACAAGCTGCTGGACACGCTCGGCGGTGCGGACATCATCGGCCCCGTGCTCCTGGGGATGGCGAAGCCGGTCCACGTTCTGCAGCGCGGCTGCTCTGTTCAGGACGTGATGAATCTGGCGACAGTGGCCTCGGTGGACTGGCAGGCACGCGGGGACTGAAGCCACCCGTCATGAGGACAGTCAGCGCCTCACGAGCGCTTGTGGCATCTGCCATCCCCGTCTAAAGTGGGCCCCCAATGGACCATGCACCCCCAGCTCACCCGGAACCGGAAGACGCCCGGCCGTCCGACCCGCTCCAAGAAGCGCTCGGGTCCGACTTCGAGATCAAGCAGAAGCTGGGGAAGGGCTCCATGGCCACGGTCTATCTGGCTAAGGAGAAGGCTCTCGGTCGGCTCGTCGCAGTGAAGGTGCTCCTCCCAGAGCGCGCCCGGGATGAAACGGCGCGGAAGCGTTTCGAGCGGGAGGCGAAGGCGGCCGCGTCGCTGTCACACCCCAACGTGGTGCAGGTCTTTCGGCTCGGCCGCCTGGGTGATGAGACCCCGTACCTGGTCATGCGCTTCGTAAAGGGGCGCACGTTGGAGGAGCGACTTGCCGCGGAAGGACGACTGCCGCGTGACCTCGCGCGCCAGGTGCTCCGGAACGTGGCTTCCGCGCTTGCGGCCGCGCACGCCCAGGGAATTGTTCACCGCGACGTCCGGCCTGCGAACGTGCTTTGGGACGAAGAGAGCAAGCAGGCCTTGCTCGCCGACTTTGGTATCGCGGCGATTCTCGCCTCCAGTGGCGAGGAGTCCACAAGGCTCACGAAGACCGGCCAGATGGTGGGAGATCCTCGCTATCTGAGTCCCGAACAGCTCAGGGATGAGGATCTCACCGAGCTCTCGGACATGTATGCCTTCGGGATCCTCGGGTACGAGCTGTATACCGGAGAGGGTCCCTACGAGGCCAAGACGAACACGCAGTGGATCACGGCACACCTCAGCAGCGAACCCCGGGACCTCGAGCGGATCCGCCCCGACATCGAGCCAGAGGTGGCCGCGCTGCTGAAGCGTTGCATGAACCGTGAGCCGAACCACCGCCCAAGCGCGGCGAACGCCGCGAAGGCGTTGCAGGACACGGCCATCGGTGGAGTCGGCGGGTTGAACGCCGAGGACGCCACCTTTTGGGACGAACTGAAGCGGAGACGGTTTCCGCAGTTCGTCGGTAGCGCCGTGGTGGTCGGTGCGACCTTTGTCGGCTTCGCCAGCGAGGTGGTCGTGAGCCAGTTCGGCGCCAACGACCTCTTGCGTCCATTGAGCGTTCCGCTGGCGGTCTGTGGGGTCGCCGCAGCCACGGTGATAACCTGGTACCACGGCGAGCGTGGGACGCAACGGAGCGGAGTCCTGGAGCGGGTCCTTCTTGTTCTGATCGGCGTACTGTGGCTGTCGATCACCGCGTGGATCATCATCTGACGTCCCCCGACTCGAGTGAGGACCGTCCCCCCGTGAACGCCCCTCCCCGCCGAGGTAGGGCCTTTGACCGCTCCATCGTCGAGGGACCGATCCGGGGCGCCGTGTGGAAGCTTGCCTGGCCGACGATGCTTCAGAACATCATCGGGGGGCTGCAGGGGATCGTAGACCACGCGATGGTCGGCAACTACGTCGGCTACGTAGGAAACGCGGCGATTGGCGTCTCGTGGCAAATCTTCCTCGTAGTAATCGTCTTTATCAGCTCGCTCTTCACAGGCATGGGCGTGCTGGTGGCTCGCTTCGCCGGCGCCGACGATTCGGAAGCCGTGAACCGAACCGTCTACCAAGCGTTTCTGACGGCCATGGGGCTCGTGATCTTCGTCCTCGCTCCGATCGGCTACGTGGCTTCCCCCGTGTTGCTCGACCTGATCAACGCGGCGCCGGACGTGCAGGCAGAGGCGCTGCCGTACCTCCGGATCATGTTCGTCTTCTCCTTCGGCATGTTGATCTTTTTCATGCTGGGAGGCGCGCTACGGTCGGCCGGGGACGCGCAAACGCCGCTCCGCTTGGGTGTCACGCTGACGGTCCTCAACATCATCCTGAACATCGTTCTGATCCGGGGTATGGGACCGATTCCGGCCTTCGGCACGACCGGTGCGGCGATGGGGACGGTGATCGCCGGTGGCCTCGTCGGCATGTACTCCCTGGTGAGACTGTTCGGCGGAACGTGGGTGGTGGCGTTTCACCGTGGCATGAACTGGCGCCCCGACATGGCGATCATCGGGCAGCTGTTCAGGTTCGGGCTCCCGACGGGTATCCAGGGTGTCGCCATGAACGTTGGGGGCGTCTTCCTGCTCGCGTTCGTCGGCTCTCTGGCGGTGAGCGCACAGGCGCAAGCGGCCTATGTAGTGAGCTACACGCAGCTCTTCTCGTTCATCACGTGGACGTCGGTCGGGATCATGGGCGCGACGGCGGCGGTCTCGGGCCAGAACCTGGGCGCAGGGCGCCCCGACCGCACAGCCGAGGCGGTTCGCACCGCAAGCGGGTTCGGATTGATGCTGGCCGCGGTTATCGGCTCGGCGTTCCTCCTCATCCCGAACGCTCTGCTCGGCATCTTCGGTATGGAGGATCCGGTCGTTCGCGAGCTCAGCATCGAGCTGCTGCGATACCTGGCCGTCTCCGGCCTGTTCATTACCGTGGCCCTAGCCTACACGGGCGGCCTACAGGGCACCGGGGACACGAAGAGTCCCATGTATATCTCCTTCGTGTCCCAGATCTTCATCCCCCTGGGGATGTGCTTCTTGATCCAGACGTTCTGGACGCTCGATCCCAGCGACATCTGGCTCGCCATCGTTCTGGGGCACTTCACCCGGGCCACGCTGAGCGTCATGGTGTTCAAGCGAGAACGCTGGCGGGACATCAAGGTCGCGGTCGGTTCGGCCAAGGCCTGACACGGGTCGCAGCGCCGCGCCTCAAGCCCCATAATTGTGGGCCGAGGCCACCAACGACAGGACGTGCAACGCTTATGGCGAAGCAGTACTGGCTGATGAAGTCGGAGCCCGAGGTCTTCTCCATCGACGACCTCGCCCGCGACGGCACGACGTCTTGGGAAGGCGTCCGCAATTACAAGGCCCGCAACAACATGAAAGCGATGTCCGTGGGGGACGAGGTGCTCTACTATCACTCCAACGCCAAGCCCCCGGGCGTCGCCGGTATCGCGCGGGTTTGCCGCGAGGCGTATCCCGACCCGTTCCAGTTCGACCGGAAGAGCAAGTACTTCGATGCCAAGTCCAGGCCGGACGATCCGCGATGGTGCATGGTCGACATCGAGTTCGTCGCGAAGGCGGATGAGCCGGTCGGCCTTCCCGAGATCAAGGCGGACGCAGACTTGGCGGAGATGGAGCTGGTGCGGTACGGGAGACTCTCAGTACAGGCTGTCAGGAAGGCGGAATTCGATAAGGTAAAACGCATGGCGGGCTTGCGATGACCGCGACTCGGGCAGGCCGCTTCAGTTCGCTCTACATGTGTTGCCTAGCTGCGAGTATCCTGCTTTGCGGGACCCCGTCAGAGGGTGAAGGCCAAAGCCTCGCCACCGACGACCCGGTGCTGCGGGCCATCTGGGAGCAGGCGACTGATGGCTCCCAATTGGAGCCCCTAGCACAGACGCTTCTCGATTCTCTCGGCCCCCGTCTCACCGGGTCACCCGGAATGGAGCGAGCTCAAGACTGGGCCGTGCGGACCCTGCAAAACTGGGGCGTGGATGCTCGACTCGAGGAGTACGGCACGTGGGAGGGCTGGGAGCGCGGCACGAGCCATATCGACCTCGTTGCGCCGCGGGCCCGTTCGCTCGAGGGGCGCCTCTTGGCGTGGAGCCCGGGCACCGGGGGTCGGCCAGTGGAGGGGGAGGTCACGTACCTGCCCGACTTGGAGTCGGCGGCAGCCTGGCAGGCGTTCCTCGGCACGGTATCGGGGAAATGGGTGATGTTGTCGTTCCCGCAGCCGACGTGCCGGTCCGACGAGCAATGGGTCGAGTTCCAATTGGAGGGCTCCGGGCTCCGCATGGCACAGGCCAGGCAGGAGGCCTCCCAGAGATGGACTCGCAACCTTCAGGTCGCGGCTGCGGGCGGGCGCACTGCCGACGTCCATGCGGCGCTCGAAACGGCCGGTGCCGCTGGCATCATCACATCGGATTGGCCCGGCTCGACCGGGACGACCCGCGTGTTCGATGCGGACAACCGCGGTACTCCGACGTTCGAGCTGTCGTGCGAAGACTACGGCTTGGTGTACCGACTGGCCGCGAATGACCAGCACCCCGTAGTTCGGCTGACGGCGGAAGCCGAGAACCTCGGCGAAGTCCCGGTCTTCAACGTCATCGGCGAGATCCGTGGGCGTGAGTTGCCCAATGAGTACGTGATGCTCTCAGCGCACTACGATTCGTGGGACGGCTCGTCCGGAGCGACGGACAATGGAACGGGCAGCGTACTCATGCTGGAGGTCATGCGCATCCTGAGCGTGGTCTATCCGAACCCCCGGCGCACGCTCCTGATCGGGCTTTGGAGTGGGGAGGAGCAGGGCCTCAATGGTTCGCGGGCTTTCACCGAAGACCACCCCGAGATCATCGACGGCCTGCAAGTGCTTTGGAACCAGGACAACGGCACGGGACGCATCGAGCGGATGTCCGCACATGGCTTCGTCGAGGCGAGCGGGTCGATCGCGAGATGGCTCGCGCAGGCACCCGCGGAGGTCACGGGGGACATAGACTTGGACTTTCCGGGGAGCCCGGGCGGCGGCGGATCGGACTACGCGTCCTTCGTGTGTTGGGGCACGCCAGGCTTCAACCTGAGTGGGCTCTCCTGGGACTACTCGAACTACACCTGGCATTCAAACCGGGACACGTACGACAAGGTCGTGTTCGACGACCTTCGCAACAACGCAGTCTTGACGGCTTCCCTAGCGTTCCTGGCTGCGGAGGACCCGCAGCGGGTCAGCCGACGCCAACGGACTGTGATTGCAGGCAGGGGAGGCGGTCCGGGTCAATGGCCGACCTGCCGTCCCGCGCAACGGAACTCGCCGAATGGGGAGCCCCGGCCGTGAGCACCGAGGTCCGCAATTATGTCTCTGGCCGCTGGAGAAACGCCTCCGGCGAGGAAGCGCTGACAGTTACGAACCCCGCCTCGGGCGAACCGCTCGGCCGCCTGATGCTGTCCACGCGCGACGACGTGCACGCCGCTGTCCTCGCCGCCCGCGAGGCCTACCCAATGTGGCGCGCGACGCCGGCTCCGGAGCGCGCTCGGGTCCTCTTCCGGCTACGGCAACTGGTCGCTGAGCACAAAGAGGAACTCGCCCGGCAACTCACGTCGGAGCACGGCAAGGTCATCGCCGAGACACGCGGTGAGGTGCAGCGCGGCATCGAAAACATCGAGCACGCATGTGGAATCCCGACGCTCATGATGGGGGACACAGTCGAGGACATCGCGCCCGGTATCGACAGCGCGACGTGGCGACAACCGCTCGGCGTCTTCGGCATCATCACACCGTACAACTTTCCTGTGATGATCCCGCTCTGGTTCTGGCCGTACGCCGTCGCGACGGGGAACACCGTCGTCTTGAAGCCGAGCGAGCAGGACCCGCTCACGCATCAGCGCATCGTGGAGCTCGCCGAAGAGGCCGGCCTGCCCCCGGGGGTGCTCAACGTCGTCCATGGAGCCCAGGAGTGCGTCGAGGCGATCTGCGACCACCCCGACGTCGTTGGTGTCAGCTTCGTGGGCTCGAGCAGGGTCGCCGAGATCGTGTACCGTCGCGCTACGGCATCCGGGAAGCGCGTTCAGGCGCTCGGGGGAGCGAAGAACTACATGATCGTCCTGCCCGATGCGGACATGGACCTCGCGTTGGATGCATGCTCGGGCTCCATCTTCGGCTCCACGGGTCAGCGGTGTCTGGCGGGGAGTGTCATCGTGGGCGTCGGGGATGCCCATCCCCAGATTCGCGATCGCATGCTCGACTCGGCGGCCTCGATCCGACTTGGGGACGGTCTCGATGAGAAAACTGACATGGGTCCCGTGATCTCAGCGGCGCACCGGGACCGGGTCAACAGCTATATCGATCAAGGCGAGGCGGACGGAGCAAAGCTGTCGCTCGACGGCAGGGGCGCAGTTGTACCCGGCCTGGAAGGTGGCTTTTGGGTTGGGCCGACGGTCTTCGAGGACGTTGCACCTGACCTCTCGATCGGTACGGAGGAGATCTTCGGTCCCGTTGCGGGTATCAACAAGGCTCGCGACCTGGATGAAGCCGTCGCCATGATGCACGCCAGCCGGTACGGCAACGCGTGCTCCATCTTCACCACGAGCGGCCGCGCCGCTCGCGAGTTCCGCTACCGCGCAGGCATAAGCATGATTGGTGTCAACATCGGCGTTGCGGCACCGATGGCGTTCTTCCCCTTCGGGGGGTCGAAGGCCTCTTTCTACGGCGACCTGAAGGCGCAAGGAAAGGACGCCGTCTCATTCTTCACCGACCAGCGCGTCGTCATTTCACGGTGGTAACCGCATGACTTCACCGACATTGTCTAAGGGCCCAACGAGTGCCGAGATCGTTCACGGTCAGAAGGAGTATCTCCTGCCCGCGATGGTTCATCTCTACAAGGAGCCGCTCGCACTGGCGTCCGCTGAG
>JAOTVA010000109.1 GCA_029863645.1 Gemmatimonadota bacterium | reverse complement strand
TCCTCCGCACCCTGGGCCGAGATGGGCCGCCCAGCTCGACGCCATGGATCGCGAGTCGGAGCAACGCTCCGGCGTACGCTTCGCGGGCCTCTCGCCCGAGCAGCGACGTGCGATCGTCGAGGACGCGATCCGCTCGGAACGCTCCGCGAGCCTGCCCCGGAGCCCGGCGCTGGCCGACGGCGTCGCGGCCGGGCTGTTGGCCTGGTTCTACGCAACGTCGCGCGCGAACGACCTGTGCTACCAGGCCGAGGTCGGACGCCACCTCTGCAGGGGCACGGCGTCCTTGCCCGAGGAGCCGGCGCCCCTCGGAGACGAATGATGGCCACGCTGCTTCAATCCTCGGATGTGATCGAGACCGACGTGTGCATCATCGGGGCGGGCATCACGGCGGCGATGGTCGCCGAGCGGCTCTCTGAGCAGTCCTCGGCCGACATCCTCGTCGTAGAGGCCGGCAACGAGATCTTCAACCTGAGCGAGCGCTTCGAGCGCCGCGAGCGGTTCATCGCGTACGGCGAGAACCCGTGGCCCGACGACCACATCCGAGGCCAGACCGCGAGCGACATCCAGTCGCGCTCGATGGCCGTCGGGGGGCTCGCGCTCCACTGGGGCGGGGTGACGCCGCGATTCACCCCGGAGGACTTCCGTCTTCGCTCGATGTATGGGGTCGGGACCGACTGGCCGATCGGGTACGATGAGCTGGAGCCATACTATCAGGAGGCGGAGGAACGGCTCGGGGTCGCCGGCGAGCAGGGACCGGAGCCGTACGATGTCCGCTCGCGGCCCTATCCGCTGCCCGCGATGCCGCTGTCGTACAACTTGGTGCAGCTCAAGGAGTGGGCGGAGCGATCGGGCATACCGTTCTGGTCGAACCCGGTCGCCAAGATCACCGCGCCCTACGGCGACCGGAGCGTCTGCCAGCGCTGCGACACCTGCAACATCTGTCCGACCGGGGCGAAGTATACGCCCGACATCACCTTCCAGAAGCTCATCGCCGACCGACGCATCACGCTGCGGTCGCGGACGCTCGTCCGTCGGCTGGAGCTCGCGGAGGGCTCGGACCGCATTGCCGAGGCGGTCGGCCTCGACCGTGACCGGCCAGACCAGCCCGTGCGCATTCGCGCCGGCCTCTTCGTGCTGGCCGCGGGGTACGCCTGGAGCCCCCATCTCCTCCTGCTGTCGCGGAGCGAGCGCTTTCCCGAGGGCTTGGCGAACCGCACGGGCAACGTCGGGCGCTGGGTCACGGGACACCGGTCGGTGTCCGCGTTCGCCGAGGTGCCGATCCGCCTCTACCCGGGCATGTTCAACGGTCACAGCCTTCTGTCGAAGCGCTTCCAGCGACCGGGCCCGCTCGACCGTTACGTGCGTCACGACCTACGTGTTTGGGACTCCTCCACCCGGCGTGGGCCGCGCCTGCTCGACGACGACGGCCGCCCGCTGCTCGGAGACGCGCTCCTCGATGACTGGCGTGCCCGCACCCGGACCGGGGTCACGCGCATGCGCGCCTACTACGACGTCATTCCGGACCGGGAGAGCCGCATCGATCTGGAGAGCGGGCTCGAGAATGAATGGGGCGATCCGATGCCGCGCATCACCTTCGTCGACGCGCCCGAGTCCGCCGATCTGCGACCCCACACGGAGGATTCGATCCGTGGAGTGTTCGACCGCATCGTAGCTGCCGGCGGGGGCACAGTCCTCACGACGAGCGTCGACGACGGCCAGGACCACCCGGGTGGGGGATGCCGGATGGGGGCCGACCCGGCGACCAGCGTCGTCGACTCCTTCGGCCGGGCGCACGACCACGACAACCTCTTCGTGGTGGGTGCGCCGACGATGGTGAGCGGGGGGTGCGCGAACGGTACGCTCACCTTCTGCGCGCTTTCGCTGCGGTCGGCGGAAGAGATCGCCCGGCAGCTGTAGACGTTCCCGAGCCGACTCAGAAGTAGCTTCGGAGCGCTTCCAGGATCCGACCCCGTGCCGCGGGCGCCACGGAACCCACGGCCCCCAGGGATTGGGGAAAGCTCCAAACGTGGGCCAGCTCGAGCTGAGACTCCTTGGATGAGCCCGGCATCAAGACGTCTTCCTGGGCCAGGATGGGCGTATAGCGCTTCGGGTTCGCCGCGTCGTTCAGCGGCGCGGCCAGAAGGTCACCGCCGGACACGAGCCCGATCACCACCCAGGGTCGCTCGCCCTGATACACAGTGGAGAGAGGACCCCACCGCGAGTCCGTCACCAATTCCAGAGGCCACACCACGTCCCATAGACGGGGACCGGTCCCCATGGCGTCTCCCAGGAGCTGCCGCGGATCTCCACCCCCGTCGGACTCCACCGTGAGCAGCTGTTCGCCCAGGGCCCCGGCCCAAATCACGTCGCCGTGACGAAGCCCGATGAGCTGCGTGTGGGGGCTCGCGGGAGCCAGGAGGGCCCCTTCGTGCACGGCCACCAGGAGGACCGAGCCCTTCGGCGGAGGAAAGTTGAGCCTTCGAAGAGCGTCGGTCCGGATCGAGACCTCGGTACCGGGAGGGAGCGTTGCCATGGATTCAGGAACTGGGGCGGTGGGCGATCACCGGGGCGAGGGAGTGTACACCCCGAGGGAGTTTACACCCTTGGAGACGAAGCTGATTCAGGGGTCCCGAGAATCACGTCCCAGATCCGAGCGATTCGGCGCTCCCTATGGGGGAGCACCTGACACGGGCACGCCGGCAATTCCTGACAGTCGCGCCACGCAGGGGTGCTATCTTGATTATGCACCTTCGTGGTGCCCCAGCGATTTGAGACGATTGCGGCTGGGAGAACAACTCGCTAAACCGTCCGGGTCCCGAGCGGAGGAAAAAGTTCGGGACCTTGTGTTTTGTTACCCCTCCGCCTCAGGGGCTTCGGCGTGGAGTCCCGCCCTTTTGGTCTCGAGCTCAGATAGGACGGCCTGAAACCTCGGATTCCCACGAAGTGGATCGAGGTCCGAGTCGTTGGCGGCCCATTCGGCGATCTTGACGCCACTTAGGCACGCCCGCTCGAGGCAGTCGAGGGCGCGATCGACCTCACCCATCAGCGAGAAACCACAGGCCACGTTGTAGAGGGTGTCCGCATTGTCGCCGTCCAGAGCCAGCGAGCGTTCCCCCCACTCGATCGCCCGGTCCTTATCACCAAGATGGACTAGGCCCCCAAGACCGAGGTTGAGCGCCCGGGTGTCATCGGGGTTGAGTTCCAGATGCTTCTCGGCACGTTCAACGCCGCGTCTGGCCGCGGCCTGGGCATCGATACTTCTCCCGAGGCTTCGATACACCTGCCGCAACAGGATGGGAGTCTGAAAGTCCTCGGGTCTCGACGCTTCGGCGCGCTCGAACAGTGAAGCTGCCTGCTCCAGCTGGCCCTGCTGAAAGAGCACTCTCCCATAGAAATAGAGCGCCTCGAAGAGATCTGAATCGAGCTCCAGTGCTCGACCGAACCTCTGCTTTGCGAGGTCGGGCTCGTCGCGAATCACGTGATGAAGGCCCCTCGACACGTAGGCCTCGGCCAGGTCCGGGGCCAGGTCGAGGGCTCGCAGGCTCGCCCGGTCCGCTCCTGCGAGGTTGTCCGCACTGGCCTCCCAGTACATGCAGATCATGGCGTAGCTGTCTGCCACAGCAGCCCATCCGCGCGCGAAGGCAGGGTCCTTTTCGACCGCCTTCTCGAACATCTCGACGGCGAATTCGACGTTCCTCTGTCCCCAACGACGGAAATAGTGACCTCCCTTCAAGAAGAACTCATAGGCCTCGACGTTCTTGGTGGCGTAGGGCTCGCGGACCGGGGCGGTCAGAGTGACTTCCAGTGCTCGGGCCACGTTGGCCGCGACTTCCTCCTGAATCTCGAATATGTCCTGTAGGTGACGATCGAAGCGATCAGACCACAGGTGGTAGCCATCCGCGGCGTTGACCAGCTGAGTCGTGACCCGAATGCGGTCCCCTGACTTTCGAACGCTTCCCTCCAGAACCGCACCGACGTGCAGTTTACGAGCAATCTCGCCGACGTCGCATTTCTGCCCCTTGAACTGGAACGAAGAGGTCCGAGAGGCCACCCTGAGCTGCTCGATCTGCACGAGGCAGTTGAGGATCTCTTCGGCGACACCGTCGCAGAAGAACTCTTGATCCTTCTCCGAACTCATGTCCTCGAAGGGCAGGACGGCCACGGAAGCGGTGCGGGAACCATCCTGGGACTCGACCTCGACCTCGACGTCGTCGACCCGTCCCGTCGCGGTAGCCCGGTCCCTGATCAGCCCTCCGCGCGTCAGATCGAACACCCAAGCGAGGACCGCCACGACCGGGAACCCTACGATGGCGAGAACCACCACGAGTCTCAGGGCCCAATCGGGCAAGCCCAAGGGAGCGAACGTGATCTCCGCCACCTGCAGGAGGACGAAGACCGCTACCGCGTAGCTGACGACGACCGGAATGACTCGGCGTCGCTTCAGTTCGCTGGCCATTCGAGAGAAGAGCGACGCGAGCGCCATGGGAGATCCTCGAGCTTGTCGGGCCATGAGGCAGGTCGACCCTGTAAAAAACGGTAACCTGCGCGGGTGACGCTAGCCAACGACGGGCCGACAGCGTGTGCAGTTGCCGAAGCGTGGATGCAGCTCGCGAGAAGCTCGTGGCGCTCTACGGAGCGTGGCCGACACGCTCGTCTGACCGTGTGAATTACCCTACCCGAAGTGGTGGGAGTACTCCGACAGCACCGGCGCCCGCGTAGCCCATAACATTTACTTGGGCCCCTGGGCACGGAAGCTTCGTCGGACGCGCGCACACGGGCTGGCCGTCTGTCACCGGCAAGACAGATGGAGAGTGGATCCTGCCCTACGCTCCGAGGGGGACGTATGAGACAAGGTACACTCCCACTGGTGCTGGTGGCGCTCCTCTTCGCAGACGTGCCCTCGGTGCTGGCACAGCAAGACGCCCTCCCCTCGGTGCACTTCGCGTTCGTCTTCGATGGGCCCCGCACCGCCAACGACTCTCTCGTCGAGCTGCACGCCACGGAAATCCGGGAGATTCTCCGTGGTGAGTTCGACCCCCGGTTCCCGTCGACGCTGACGAGAGCGGCCGAGCACACGCTCGCCAGCGTCACCGACGTGATCGACGAGCTTCTGGCCGACCCCAGTGTGGACTTCATCGTCGCCCTCGGACCGTTGGCATCCTACGACCTGGCTCGGCGAAACGAGCTGGCGAAGCCCTCCATCGCAGCCTTCGCCATGGACCCGGAGGTCCTCGGCCTTCCGTTGATCGAGGGGACCAGTGGCGTCCCGAATCTCAGCTACGTAGCGCAAGCCACCGAGCTCACGCGGGACTTCCGGGCCTTTCGGGAGATCGTGCCCTTTTCCACGCTCACGGTCCTGGGCAACCCGAGGTGGGCGGACATTCCCGGAATCGCGGAGCGAGCATTGGCGGCCGCCCAGGCTCTGGGCATACAGCTGGAGACGATCCCGGTCGACCGGCCCATCGAGGAGGCTCTCGGCCAGATCCGACCCGATGCGGAGGCCGTCTACCTGGCCCCGCTCCTGCACCTGACCGACGCCGAATGGAACGCCCTGGTCACGGAGCTCAATCGGCGACGCCTCCCCACGTTCAGCATGCTGGGGACCGTGGAGGTGGAGCTCGGAGTCCTCGCGACGATGAGGCCCGAGACGTTCTTCCCTCAGGTGGCACGCCGGGTGGCGCTGAACGCCCAGCAGATTCTCCTGGGAGCGGAAGCCGGCTCTCTTCCCGTGTTCTTCGAGTGTGGAGAACGCCTCACGGTCAACATGGCCACGGCCCGTGCGATCGGACGCTTCCCGAGCTGGCAAGTCCTCACCGAGGCCAACCTCCTGAACGAGGAGGAGGAGGAGCCCAGCCGCAAGCTCAGCCTGGATCGTGTGGCCCACGAGTCGGTCGAAGCCAACCTCGATCTTCGGGCACAGGATCGTGCGGTGTCTGCTGGTGGCGAGGACGTGAGCCTCGCACGGTCGCTCCTCCTGCCCACCGTCGAGGCCACCACCACGGGTCTCTTGATCGACCGGGACCGAGCGGAGGCCAGCTTCGGCACCCAGGCGGAGCGGACCTTGTCCGGTGGAGTCAGCGTGACCCAGCTCCTCTACTCGGAGCCGGCGTGGGCCAACCTCGGTGTTCAGAGGGAGCTTCAACAGGGGCGCGTGCACCGGAGGGAGGAGGTGCGACTCGACGTCGCGCTCGATGCGTTGATCACGTATCTGGACGTGCTGCAGGCGCGTGCCCTCTTGAGCATCGAGCGGGACAACGTCCTCACGACACGCGCGAATCTGGAGCTGGCGCGCCTGCGGCAAGGCGTGGGAATGGCGCGCGCCGGTGAGGTACTGCGCTGGGAGAGCCAGATCGCCGTAGACCGCCAAAGGGTGATCGCGGCCGAGTCTCGACGCAACATGCTGCATGCGGCGCTCAACCGAGTGCTTCACCGTCCGCTGGAGGAGCGCTTCGGTGTTGAGGAGGTCGCGGCCATCGTAACCGCCGACGGGGCGGTACGAACAACCGACCCACATCTGATGACGAGCGACGCGCGCTTGGTGTCTTTCGCGAGCAACCAGCAAGCGTGGGACGTCTTTCGCGATTTCATGGTCGAGGAGGGCTTGGCGGGCTCTCCGGAGCTCCGGCAGTTGGAGGCGGGCATCTCGGCGCAGGAGCGCGCAGAACGATCCGCCACCCACGCCTTTTGGGCTCCGACGCTCGCCCTGCGCGCCGACCTCGACAGGAGATTCTCGCGCGGCGGAGCGGGCTCCGGCGGGTTCTCCTTCCAGAGCCCGTCTGCAGGCGTTCCCGTGCTCCCCCAGCAAGACGACCTCAGTTGGAACCTGGGACTCTCGATCTCGATGCCGGTCTTCACCGGGGGATCACGCTTCTTCGCCCGCGCCCGCGCCAACGAAGCCCTGGAGCAGCTCCGCATCGAGCGAGAGGCCGTCGCTGAGCGAGTCGAGCAGCGCATTCGGACGTCGCTCTTCACGGTGGGTGCCTCGTACATGAACGTCGGCCTGGCAACACAGGCCGTAGAGGCCAGCCGCGAGCACCTCGAGCTGGTCCGCCACGCGTACCGGCGCGGGGCCGTGTCGATCACCGAGGTGCTCGATGCCCAGCAGGCTGCCCTCGGCGCAGAGCAGGCGATCGTCGCCACCGTTCACGACTTCGTGCGGGCCTACCTGGTGATGAGACGGGCGACGGGTCAAATCGACCTCTTTATGACAGAGAGTGATCGAGAGGTCTTCTTCGCCCGACTGCTCGACTACTTCACGGCTCGGGGCGTGCGCCCCTCCGAGGAAGAGACGTAGAACCGCGAGGAAAGGGGAGGAAGACACATGCGAGTATGCCGTCCACTCCAGGTGTTGAGCATCTGCCTCGGCTTGTTCGCATGCCGGGGGGAGGAGCCTCCCTCGGAGCTCATTCGGCCGGTTCGGTTCCAGCAGGTGTTCGCCACCGCGGATGCCCGCGTGAGGACGTTCTCCGGCACGGCGAGGGCGGCCGTTCAATCGCCTCTCAGCTTTCGGGTCGGCGGCGCGATCCGCCAATTGCCGGTGAGCGTCGGTAGTGCGATTCGGACGGGACAGCTCATCGCGGAGCTCGACGCGCAGGACTTCGAGCTGCGTGTCCGGCAGGCCGACGCCGCTCTCCGGCAGGCGCAGGCGCAGGCGACCAACGCGGACGCCATCTACGCCCGTACCCGACTGCTCTACGAGAGCAACAACGCCTCACGGAGCGAGCTGGACGCGGCCCGTTCCACCTGGGAGTCCGCGAACGCAGCGGTCGAGGCAGCCGTGAACATGCTCGAGCTTCGCCGGCTCGAGCTCGACTACGCCCAACTGCGTGCTCCGTTCGATGGCTCGGTTTCCGAGCTCCACGTGGAGGTCAACCAGAACGTGGGTCCTGGTGAGCTGATCGTGACCGCCACCTCCGGTGATCGCCTCGAGGTGCTGGTGTCGGTCCCCGAGGTGCTCATCGGTCAGATCGAAGTCGGAAGCCCTGTAACCGTCACCTTCGACGCCTTGGCCGGTGACTACGTGCCGGGGACCGTGAGCGAGGTCGGCGTCACCCCGGCAGAGATGGCGACGACCTTCCCGGTCACCGTACGTCTGGAACACGCCACGGACGAGGTGCGGCCCGGGATGGCCGCGGAGGTCGCGTTCGCCTTCGAGGCGACAGATGGCCGGGAACGCATCTTCGTTCCCTCGTTCGCCGTGGGTGAGGACCGCGAGGGACGCTTCGTCTTCCGGGTCGAGCCGACCGGGGATGGCCTCGCCGTCGTCCGACGGTGCGCCGTGCAGGTGGGAGAGCTGACGTCGGACGGTCTGGAGATCCGAAGCGGTCTGTCGGACGGAGATCTGGTCGTGACGGCGGGCGTCTCTAAGATCACGGACGGTCTCGTCGTGCGCATCTCGTCGCCGGACGAGGGTCCCGCGGGCGGAGGTCCGGAGTCGTGAGCATCACGCGGGCCGCCATCGACAAGAACCGCATCACGACGGTTGCTCTCGCGTTCATCCTCGTCGGTGGCGTCAACGCATACTTCCAAATGCCGCGAGCGGAGGATCCGGGCTTCGTCGTGCGAGCGGCGCTGGTCACGACCTTCTTCCCGGGCGCCAGTCCGGAGCGGATCGAGCAGCTCGTCACGGACAGAATCGAGAAGGCGGTCCAGGAGATTCCGGAGCTCGACGAGGTCGTCAGCGAGTCCCGGACGGGCGTGTCCGTGGTGTACGTGCTCGTCCAGAACCGCTACGACGATATGTATCCCATCTGGACCACGCTGCGCCGCAAGATCGAGCGGGTCGCGGCCGAGCTGCCAGAGGGAAGCTATCCCCCGATCGTCAACGACGAGTTCGGAGACGTCTTCGGCACGTTGCTCTCGGTCTCGGGCGACGACTTCAACTATGCCGAGCTCAAGAGTGTCGCCGACGAGATCCGCGAGGAACTGCTCCGCCTCGACGATGTGGCGAAGGTCGAGATCTTCGGTGCCCAGGAGGAGCGGGTCTTCGTGGAGTACAACAACGCCCGCCTGGCCGAGCTCGGGCTCTCGCCCGCGCAGCTTCGGCTGCTCTTGGAAAGCCAGAATGTCTTGATCCCAGGGGGAGTCGTCCGAACGGAGGCCGAGCAGATAACGCTGGAGCCCTCCGGGAGCTTCGACTCAGTAGAGGACCTGCGCCGTTCGGTGATCGCCTTGCCGGGGAGCCAAGAGGTGGTCCACCTGGAAGACCTGGCCGCGATCCGTCGTGGCTATGTGGACCCTCCCCGTTCGAAGGCGTTCTCGTCGGGCTCGCCCGCCCTGGTGCTGGCCGTATCGCTGCGCGAGGGCGGGAACATCCTCACGCTGGGCGAGGGCGTGCGCGATGTGTACCGACGGGCGGAGACCGCGTACCCCATCGGGGTCGACCTCGATCTGATTTCGATGCAGTCCGAGATCGTCGACGACAAGGTCAACCAGTTCGTCGGCAACGTCTTCCAGGCGGTCGGCATCGTCGTCCTCGTGATGCTGATCACGCTCGGTGTGCGCACCGGCCTCGTGGTGGCCACCCTGATCCCGGTGGCCATGATCATGTCGGTCTTCCTCATGCCCTTATTCGGCATCGGGCTCAATCAGATGTCGCTGGCATCTCTCATCGTGGCTTTGGGGATGTTGGTGGACAACGCCATCGTCATGTCCGAGTCGATCATGGTCCAGATGAGAGACGGTAAGGAGCGGCTTTCTGCCGCGGTCGACTCGGCACGAGAGCTCGGGACCCCGCTACTCGTCGCGTCCCTCACGACTGCGGCCGCTTTTCTCCCCTTCTTCCTGGCGGAGTCGGACGCCGGAGAATACACGGGACTCCTTTTCACCGTCGTCACCATCACGCTCCTGTCGTCGTGGCTCCTGTCCGTAACGATGGTTCCGCTGCTCTGCGTACGGTTCCTTCGCGTGGAGGCCAGCGCGGCATCGGAGAACTACGACACCCGCTTCTACCGCACGTATCGGGGCCTGCTCCTGACGCTGCTCAGGCATCGCGCGGCTACGCTGGGTGCTGCGCTTATCGTCTTCGCACTCGCCATGAGCGCGTTCCGCCTCGTGCCCAACATCTTCTTTCCATCGTCTGACCGGGCCTTGCTCACGGCTGATCTGCAGATGCCCACCGGTACTCCGATCGATCGGACCGAGAGCGTCGTTCGCCAGATCCAGCACTTCGTCGATACAGAGCTCGGCGCGAGCGGCACAGGCGACGACGGCGTCGTGAGCTCGGCCGCCTTCGTCGGAGTGGGCGCGCCGCGATACGTACTACCCTACACACCACCTCCGCCGTCCCCCGAGCTGGCGTACATGATGCTCAACACGACGAGTCGGGAGGTCGTCGATGACCTCGTTCCGAAGCTCGAGGCGTTTACGCTGGAGAACTTCCCCGACCTGACTGCGAACTTCGCGCCGCCTCCGCTCGGCCCGCCGGTTGCAGCTCCGGTCGAGGTCCGTGTGTCGGGGCGAGACGTGGACCGGCTCTTCAGCATCGTAGACGAAGTCAAGGCGGAGCTCGCAGCGATCGAAGGAACGCGAAACGTCGTCGACGACTGGGGACGTCGCACCAAGAAGATCATGGTGAACGTCAGCCAACCCAGGGCAAGGCGTGCCGGGGTGTCGAGCTGGGATATCGCGGTGTCGCTCCAGACGGTCCTGTCCGGGTTCGAGACGACCGAGTACCGGGAGGGACGCGACGTAATCCCGGTGGTGATGCGCTCCGTAGCCGCGGACAGGGAAGACGTGGGCAAGATCGAGAGCCTCAATGTCTTCTCTCAGGCGACCGGTCGCTCGGTCCCGCTCAGACAGGTCGCCGACCTCGAGGTCGTGTGGCAGCCTGCCGTCATCTTCCGGAGGGGGAGGCTCCGGACCGTGACGGTAAGCGCCCACGTCCTTCCGGGCGTGACGGCGATGGAGGTCGACCGGCAGATCGGAGCGTGGCTGGAAGAGCGTAGCCGGGCTTGGCCCCTCGGCTACCAGTGGGAGCTCGGAGGTGAGATGGAGGCCTCGGGCGAGTCGGAAGCGTCGATCGCTGAGAAACTGCCGATCGCATTCCTCATCATCGTCCTGCTCCTGGTAGGACAATTCAACTCCATCCGGCGACCCGCGATCGTGCTGATGACCATACCACTGGGCCTTATCGGTGTGGTGATCGGCCTCCTGCTCCTCGACTCCTATTTCGGGTTCATGACGCTGCTGGGGGTCGTATCCCTGGCCGGTATCGTGATCAACAATGCGATCGTGCTCCTCGATCGCATCCGTCTCGAACAGGAGGAGAACGGCCGTGGACCACAGGCGGCGATCCTGGAGGCGGCGCAGCGACGATTGCGTCCCATCCTCTTGACCACCGCGACCACGATCGGCGGATTGTTGCCGCTCTACTTGGGAGGTGGCCCCATGTG
>JAOTVA010000108.1 GCA_029863645.1 Gemmatimonadota bacterium | reverse complement strand
CCGATTCTGATGGAGGCGCATTCGGTCTTCGCCGATCAAGCTAGAACAAAGGGCATCCGTCTCGAGGTCGCCGAAGCTATCGGCGATCCAAAGGCCAGGGTCGACCGCGACCGGATCATGCAAGCGTTGTCGAACCTGCTGGACAACGCCCTCCGCTTGACCCCGGTGGGCGGTCGCGTCGTCATCGCGGTGGCGGAGCGGGCGGGCGTGGTGGAGCTGAGCGTGTCCGACAGCGGACCGGGCATCGAGCCTGACCTGCTCGAACGCCTCTTCGACAGGTTTGCGCAGTCGAGCTCTGCCGGGGGTGGGGCCGGGCTCGGACTCGCGATCGTCCGAGGCGTGGCGGAGGCGCACGGAGGTCAGGTGACGGTTCGTTCCGTCCCGGGCCAAGGGGCGACGTTCACGATCCGTCTTGCTGGCGTCTCGTCCAACCCGACCACGCGACCAGCCTCACCGGTTTCGGCTAGCGGCGCTCCACCGGGATCGAAAGTCTGACCCCCTCCCATTCGTAGACGAGCGTACCCGCACCCTGCTCACCCGGTTGGAAGCTGAACGTCAGCGTCTCGACGCGCTCACGGGACTGTCGCGGGGCGACGGAAAAGCTTCCCAAGTCCGCGGCCCGCACATCGGCGCTCAGCGGAACGCCCCAGCGGGCCGGGTTGCCGTTGACCACGATGGTCCACTCGCCCGCCCCTGGGATCGCATAGAGGCTGTAGGACCCCGGCCCTAGATCCACGGAGCCGACCCGGGCGGGGAAGGGGAGGTGGAGGGTGGTCGGCTCGTTCGCCCCCATCTCCCACGGGGTGCCGAACGGGTGCTCACCGCCTACCATCACGCGCCCTTCTGCGGATGGCCTTCCGTAACACAGCTTGGCCGACTCCCCCCCGAGGTCCACGACGACGGAGTCCAGGGGGCTGGGCCGCTCCCGAAGGGCGTCCGCTGTGCCTCTGAACTGACACACGGCACCCTGTCCCTGAGCGCTGAGCGGCGAGCATAGGACGCCCAAGAGCGCGATGCATGCGAAGTGGCTGGTCCTCAACTCTCCCCCAGGGTGCCTCCCGACCGCAACCGCGCGGTGCGGGCGAGTGCCGTTGCCGGCTCGAAGAAGCCTTCGGTCTCCGAAGCCGCCTGATAGGACCGCCGTGCGAGCTCCCAGTTCCATCTCTCTTCCGCGGCGAGTCCGGTAAGGAAGCCCGTCACGGCCGATTCGGGGATCCCGGTCGGTCGGTATGCACCGGGTGCCGCTCCAGGCACGGGGTCCGCCCAGGCGGGGCGCCGCCCCATCTCGTCGAGGACCGAGAGGATGGTCGCCACGATGGCCCTCGCAGTGCCGAGCTGTTCCGCGTCGGCCGGGATCAGTTGCCTGCCGGCGCCGGCGACCACGCCCGTCTGAAGTCCTGTCAGTCTGACCTCTACCGCCGCCTGACCACCCGGCAGCGGCAGCAATGCCGCAGTGGCGATGAGCTCAGCTCCCCGGGACACCCCGGCGGGTGGTGCGCCGCTGGGACGGATCAGGCCAGACTGCTCCGCCTCGACTGCCACAGCGAATCTACGCCGTTCCACGAACTCCACGTCGCGCCGCCGAAGGAGACCCGCCACCACCAGCTCCGAGAGCCCGAGCGCCGAGGAGACGGGGGTGGCCCGCCCCGACGGGGGTGCATCCGGCAGCTCTATGCCAGCGAAGGCGAGGCGCACCGCACCTGGCAGCGGCTCGGGCCTCGGCGACGCGAGGGCTCGCCACTCGCTTTCCGTCGCGACGTCGTTTGGAACCGGGTCCACGCCGCTGCGTCCACTGGCGCATGAGCCCGCCACCGCGACGAGTGCAACGACCGCCGGGACCCTGAATCGGGCGCTCCCGAGTCTACTTCTTGAAGCTCGGGGCATGGGTGCCGCCGGGGGGTGATTGTTCACGGCCCAGGCTGACGCGGCTCGACGCGCGGGCAGGCCAGACTGGCTCGACGTTGACCTCGTACGTAAGGTACGAATACGTTGTCACTCCGCATAAAGCTGGAAGTAGGCCCTCCCCGTATGAACTTCCGGCATACCGTTGGGTTAATTCGTATGTTCGGTCTTGGTCCGAACTGTGTCCACTATTACGGATTCAAGTGGGGAACACCCTAGGAGAAAAGCTATGTTCGGTCGGCTAAAACTCGTCATTGTCGCTTCGGCGGCCGCGCTCGTTCTCGCGCCCGAGATGGCTGCGGCTCAAGACGGCGGTCGCTTCCTGGTGATGATTCCCTATTTCCAGCCCCTAGAGGGTGCTCGGGACAACTTCGGTCGGGACGCCTCGGAAGAGCTACGCAAGCTCATGAGCACTCTGGTCACGCACGAGGCGATGGACAGGGGCGACATCGAGGACGAGGCGGACAATTTCGACATCGACATGCGCGACCTGAATTGCCTCAGGACGATCCAGCTGTCCTCGCAGCTGCGGGTGCCCGTGGCGATTTGTGCGACGTACACCGAGACGCCTGACCAGAGCAGGACCGTGAATGCGTCGATCCGCACGATCGAGGACAGCGAGGAGTTCGTCCTGGAACCGTTCACTGTCCCACGGCAGGACGGGCACAGGCTGGCTGCGCAGCAGATCTTCGCGCAGTTCGATCGGTACAACAATCAGGTCCGCGCGACCGCGTTCTGCTCCCAGTACGCCGGCAGCCAGCAGTGGGAAGATGCGCTCCGCCAGTGTGACGCCGCACTGGCCATCAACCCGGAAGCCACCAGCACGCGTTTCCTCCGCAGTCAGCTTCTGCGCGAATTGGACCGGAACCCCGAGTCGTTGGAAGAGGCGCAGCGCGTTCTCGCCGCCGACCCGTTCCATGAGGGTGCCCTACAGCTCGCTGGATACCTGGCGACGGTCGAAGGTGATGCCGAAGCGGGGCGTGAGTACTACAGGCAGTACCTGGACATCAACCCGGGCAACACCACGATTCGCATGCGGATCGCCTACGAGCAGGCCCAAGCCGGGGACCCGGCCGGTGCGATGGAGTTTATCTCGGTCGGTCTCGAAGTCGATCCCGAGAATGCTGACCTGAACGAGCAATTCGGAAACTTCGCATTCACCGCGGCGAGCGACGCGCAGACCGCGTACACCATGACGACTCCGGACGCTGAGGGGCTGGCTCCCGAAGCGGCGCAGTACTACCGCCAGGCGATCGACGCCTACATGAAGGTCTTCGCGGCGCGCGGATCCGAGATGCAAGAGGGGCGCCTTCGCAACATCCTGGCCGCGCACATCCAACTCGAGGAGTTCCCGCAGGCCATCGAGAAGGGCGAGCAGTTCCTGCAGGCCCATTCGGAGTCCGAGGTGCTTTGGAGCTTCTACGCCGACGCGCTTCAGCGCGGGGGGCAGCTCAACGACGCGATCACCGCGCTGGATCGTGTGCTGGCGCTCAACCCAGCGCACCCCAATGCGGCGCTCCGCCAGGGTAGCTGGCTTATCCAGGAGGGTCGCATGGACGAGGCCATCGCCAAGCTGACGGACTATGTAGCCCAGAACCCCAATCAGGCCGATCAGGCTGGCCGCATGATCTTTGCTGACGCCTATCAGAAAGGCTATCAGCAGGAAGACTATCAGTACGCCATTCGGGGCTTTACGGCCGCCAAGCAGGTCCCGGGCTTGAGTGACGGACTCGTGCGGCAGCTCAACTTCTGGCACGGCCTCGCCGTGTACACCCGGACCCTGCCGCTGGCCGACCCGCAGACGCTTGCCTCTGCACAGCAGACGCTTCCGGGCTTCCAGGAGGCCCTCCGGCTCCTGTCCGGTACGGCGGAGTATGCCCAAGCGAACAACATCAACCTCCAGCAGTTTCTCGATGCCAGCACGCAGTGGATCGAGATTTCGGAGATGATCATCACCCGCGGTAGGTAACGCCTCTTCCAGTCACCCGGGGCCAGTCCCCGGAGCTTCTCCAGGCGCCGCAGGGGTTTTCCCCTGCGGCGCTTTCTTTTGAGCCAGGCCCGGGCTCGGCGTGCGTAGCCGTTCCCCACTGCGCCCCACCGCTTGTTCGGCGGTCTTCGGGTTTTCTTCGTATTTTCTCCGAATTGAGTTTTGGGCCGAAGTGCACTTCATCGGCCTTTCAAGGGCGATTTCGGGTGATCAGAGCCCCCTTCCAGATGGTGAATTATTTGAAAAACACACCCTTGACGTGCCTGACTCGCCCGCGGTATGTTGCCCCATTACTCCCCACTCCTACCCACCACGTGCCACTCTGGGTGACGTGTGACCGGATTCGTCGGGCAATACGAGCATCAGATGGACGAGAAGGGGCGCGTCAGCCTCCCGTCGGCGTTTCGACGTGAAGCAGACAGCGACACCTTCGTGCTCCTTCAATGGGAGCCGGACTATCTGACGCTGTTTCCGGCGCCGAAGTGGGCCGAGGTCCAGGAACGACTGCTGGAATTCCGCCGCAGCGATCCGCAGGCCTGGAATCAAGTCCGCCTGATCGTCTCGAACGCCGTCGAGGTCTCGCCCGACAAGCAAGGGCGGATCCTGGTCCCCGCGAGCCTGCAGGCGGCGGCCGAGTTGTCTGGCACGGTCCTCCTGAGTGGCAACATCGATCGCGTCGAACTCTGGGATCCCGCGAAGTACGAGTCGACGGTCAGTGGGGACGCCGGTGATATCCGTGACTTCTCCCACCGGCTGTTCGGGTAGGGCGATGGACACCTATCACGAGCCCGTCCTGGGCACCGAAGCGATGGGGTATCTCGATCCAAAAGATGGCGGTCTGCATCTCGATGGGACCGTAGGCGGCGGCTCCCACACCCGGCTGATCCTCGAAGCGTGCCACGACTGCCGGGTCCTCGCGGTGGACCGGGACCCGGAAGCCATCGCCCACGCCAGGGCGGCTCTGGCCCGCTACGCGCCCCGTGTTCGCTTCCTTCGCTGCCGCTTCGATGACGCGCCGCTGGACGCCGAGGCGCGTGACGCCGGCCTCGAGGGGGCGATCCTCGACCTGGGTGTGAGTTCGCACCAGCTCGAGTCGGAGGCCCGGGGCTTCACGTTCCGCAAGGGCGTGGCACTGGATATGCGTATGGATGACTCGGCGGGCCTCGACGCCGCGCAATTCTTGGCGGAAGCGAGCGAGGAGAGGCTCGCCGAGGTGTTCCGTGACTTCGGTGAAGAGCCGAGAGCCAGGCGCCTCGCCCGCGAGATCGTGAAGCGCCGGGCGACCGAGGCGCTGAAAACCAGCGACGACCTCGTTGCCGCGTTGGCCGTGACGCTCGGAAAAGCTCCGACGGCGCAGGACAAGGCCCGGATCTTTCAGGCGGTGAGGATCGCGGTAAACGAGGAGCTGGAGGCACTCGAGCGGGGTCTGCCGGCCATAAGGGAAGTGATGAACGACGGGGCGGTGATGGTCGTGATTTCGTACCACTCCCTCGAGGATCGCGTGGTGAAGAACGCGTTCCGTGAGTGGAGTAGGACGTGCGTTTGTCCACCACAGTTCCCACTGTGCACGTGCCGGGGACGGCCGCTCGGAGAGACCCTCACCCGTAAGCCGGTCCGGCCGACGGACGCCGAAGTGCAGCGAAACCCTCGCGCCCGCAGCGCCCGTCTACGCGCATGGCGGAGGGCGGCTTAGATGGATCCTGCCGTCTTGGGTCGCGCTGCCGTTACGGTGGCCGTGCTGCTGGGATCACTCGGTTTCGTGACATGGCGTCAGAGCCGCGCGCTCGAGACCCTGGCGGAGTGGGACCAGGTGACCCGGGAGGTAACCGTTGCGCGGGCTCAGGTGGTTGAGCTCGATCGAGACATTCAGGTGCTGACGAGCCGGGCGCGAGTGGTTCCCGAAGCGCGGCTGCGCCTCGGGATGCACACGCCTGACGCGTCAGAGCTCGAGATTCTCGAAATCGCTCCGGTAGAGCCTGCGCCATGATCGGGCGTCCCACTGCGGAGCGTCTGCCGCCCTGGCGCCGGCGCCTCTTGCTGCTCACGTGGCTCGCCGCCGCGCTGGCAATCTGCGTGCGGGCCGGCCAGATCCAGCTGGTACAGGGTCCGACCTGGCGGAGTATGGCCGAGCGCCAGCACCAGACCGACGTGATCGTCCCGGCGACACGCGGCTCCATCTTGGACAGGGACGGTACGCCGCTCGCCGTGTCGCGGGAGCGGATCCGCGTCAACGTGGCGCCGCGCGAGATCGTCGATATCGAGGCGACTCAGGCGCTCCTACGAGAGGCATTGGGCCTGTCGCGCTCCACCGTTGCGCGGCTCACGTCGAGCGCACGCGCCTGGGCCGTCGCTCCAGATCTCTATGCACCCGTCGTGCGAGAGCAGCTGCGGAGCCTTCGTGGCGTCCACCTGGAACGCGTGCTCCAGCGCTACCATCCGCACGGAGATCTCGCGCGCGGCGTCCTGGGTCAGCTGCAGGACGATGACGGGGTCGGAGGTGTCGAGCACACGTTCGAGGCCTTGCTCGGTGGCACCCCTGGGCGACAGGTCATCGCGCGCGACAACGTGGGCGACGAGATCCCCGGCGAACGGGTGACGATGACGCCTCCGCGCTCGGGTGGCGAGGTCGTGCTGACCCTCGACATGGATCTCCAGGAGATCGCGCAGCAGGCGCTCGAGGAGGCGATCGACCAGACAGGCGCCCAAGGGGGTGACGTGGTCATCACCGATCCGGACACCGGTGAAGTGTTGGCGCTCGTCTCGATTCGTGAGGGCCGGACCATGGCTCTCTCCGTCATTAACACGCCCTATGAGCCGGGCTCGACAATCAAGCCGTTTACGGTGGCGGGGCTGCTCCAGAACGGCCTCGTTTCGCTGGACGACACCGTCGATGTCGGCAACGGCGTCTGGGAGATCGATGGCCGGCGCATCACCGACACGCATACCGAGGGGCGCATCTCGGTGGCCGATGCACTGCGGGAGTCCTCCAATATCGGCATCGCAAAGGCAGCTGAGGCCTTCACTGACGGGCTGCATTACGAGACGCTCAGGGACTTCGGCTTCGGAGGACTGACCGGCATCGAGCTGACGGGTGAGTCGGCCGGCACGCTGCGCCGTCCGGACCGCTGGACTTCGATGTCCGGGGAGTCACTCGCCATCGGGTACGAGCTTTCGGCGACGCCTCTTCAGCTGGCCATGGCATACGGCGCGCTGGCCAACGGTGGGTTGCTCCTGCAGCCGAGGTTGATCAAGGAAACGCGCGACGCCGACGGAAAGGTTGTCGACCGATTCGATCGGCGCGTCGTCAGGCGTGTCGTTGCCCAGGAAGTTGCCGAGCAAGTGTCGGCGGCGCTGGTGGACGTGGTGGAGGATGGAACGGGCTCTTCGGCGCGGATGGCGTCCTTCCAGGTCGCGGGTAAGACCGGCACCGCGTGGCTGGACTCCGGGGAGGGGTACGAAAGTGGGGCCTACTACTCGTCGTTCGCCGGCTTCTTCCCCGCAGACGATCCGCAGCTGGTCGTCTTCGTTGGATTGGACCGTCCGCAAGGCACGTACTACGGTGGCGCCGTAGCGGCTCCCGTCAGCCGCGCGACGATGGAGGCGGCGCTGGCTGCGCGGGTCACCCCTCTCGATCGGGCCGCCCTGATCAGGTCGACGCGGCCCGCCCCGATGCAGCTTCCGTCGCAGGCGGTTCCCTCGTTCGCATACCGTGACGAGGCCACGATGCGCCCCACGCAGTTCGCCGACGCGACGGGAGGGTTGAGTCTCCCAGACGTTTCTGGCCTGCCGACCCGAGTCGCTGTCCGTCGACTCCACGCGCTCGGACTGAGGGTGATGCCAACCGGTACGGGAGACATACGTGCGACGCTCCCTCCGGCCGGCACCCGCGTGGCTCCCGGAGATACGATCGACCTCCGCTTGTCAGTCAAAGGCCGATGACGCGCCCGGCCGCTACGTCTCTGGATGCGCTGGGTGGTGTCTTGCGAGCCGCCGACCTGCTCCTCGACACGCGCAACGGAGTGGATGTCTCCGTGACGGGTGTCTGTCAGGATTCGAGAGCGGTCCACCCCGGGGACCTCTTCCTCGCGTGGGCCGGAACGAGCGTCGACGCACACGACTTCGTCGCGGGCGCCGTAAACGACGGTGCCATCGCGGCCGTCGTCGAGCGCCCCCTCGATCTAGAGATCCCGCAGCTCGTCGTGCGTGACGGGCGTCGAGCGGCCGGACTCGCGGCCCATTTCGTGATGGGGTCCCCGGACGCCGACCTACTCACCGTGGGGGTGACGGGGACGAACGGGAAGACCACCACAGCAATGCTGATCCGGCATCTTCTGGATCCCAGCATTCCCACGGCTGTGATCGGGACATTGGGCCTGATCGATCGAGACGGGCCGCGAGCGGGAACGACCGGTCTGACCACGCCGGGTCCCGTGCAGGTCGCAGTCTGGCTCCGCGAAATGGTCGACGGAGGCATGGGAGCAGTCGTCATGGAGGCGTCTTCCCACGCATTGGCGCAGCGAAGGCTCGATGGAATGCGAATCGACATCGCGGTCTTCACGAACCTGACCCAAGACCACCTCGACTACCACGGTGACCTCGGCGAGTACTTCGCGGCCAAGGCGAGGCTAGTAGAGCTGGTCTCCCCGGACGGGACGGTTCTAGTCAACGAATCCGAACCCGCCTGGAGTGCGCTCGAAGTCGAGGGCCGGACGCTACGGTCTTTTGGACTCGACGGTACCGCCGACGTGCGCGCCTCGAAGCTCGAGCTCGACGCCCGGGGTGCGCGGTTCGATTTGAGCGTCGACGGTGAGACTCGCCACGTCGAGACGCCGCTACTCGGCCGCTACAACGTGGAGAACGCCCTCGCGGCGACTGCCGCGGCGTTGGCGGCCGGTATCCCGCTGGATGCTGTCGTCGACCGCTTGCGCGACGCCCCGCAAGTGACCGGGCGCCTAGAGGCGATCGTCACGTCCCCGTTCACAGTCTTGATCGACTTCGCCCACACGCCGGATGCTCTGGGCAGCGCGCTCGCCGCAGTCAAGCCGCTCACGCCCGGCCGGCTCATTGTCGTCTTCGGCGCCGGTGGCGACCGGGATCGTTCCAAGCGGCGACCCATGGCGGAGGCCGTTCGGGCCGTCGCGGACGCAATCGTCCTGACGTCCGACAACCCCCGCACCGAGGATCCGGAGGTGATCCTGGACGACCTGGCCGCGGGGCTCCAGGGTGCCGCCTACGCACGCATCAGCGACCGAGGCGACGCCATCGAGCACGCGCTGTCGAGTGCGCGGCCCGGCGACACCGTGGTCCTGGCAGGGAAGGGGCACGAGACGTACCAAATCGTCGGGACGGAAAAGACGCCCTTCGACGAGCGCGAGATCGTGGTGGCCTGCCTGACCGCACTGGAGGCCAATTGAGCGCCTTCCCGTGGACCGATGCGGACGTGCGGAAGGCCCTCGGGCTGAGGGCGGACCTCGCCACCGGCGACGTAGCGTTCACCGGCGTCTCCACGGACTCACGCGCCATAGAAGAAGGCCATCTCTACGTGGCCCTCGTGGGCGACCGCTTCGACGGTCACGACTTCGTGGCAGACGCTACGTCGAAGGGGGCGCGGGGAGCCGTCGTATCCCGCGAGCCGACGGGTTCTTCGGACGTCCGCCTCTACCCGGTCGACGACACGCTCGTTGCGCTGGGTGCGCTCGCTGCCCATCGGCGTCAGCGGCTCGGCGCGCCGGTTGTCGCCATCACGGGGTCTTCCGGCAAGACGACGACCAAGGACCTGACGGCTGCTGCGCTGGGCTCGACGAAGCGAGTGCATGCGACCGAAGGCAACCGCAACAACCGCGTCGGCATGCCGCTCACCCTGTTGGCGGTCCCCGAGGATGCCGAGGTCGTCGTACTCGAGCTCGGGACCAACGAGCCTGGCGAGATTCGCGCGCTCGTTCAGGTCGCTCGGCCCGACATCGGGGTCGTGACCACCGTCGGCGAGAGTCACCTGGAGAAACTCGGGTCGGTGGACGGAGTGCTGCAGGAGAAGCTCGATCTCTTGCGCGGACTCGCCAGCGGGGGGCGCTGCGTCGTGGGTGACGAGCCAGCGCGACTGGCGGAGCAGGCTAGGGCCTTTTGCCCACGGCTGCGCGTCGCGGGGTGGAGCGAACGGGCCGATGCAGACTTCCGTCCTCAGCAGGCCGACGTCGATGTATTCGGCCGGTACGAGTTCCGCTGGCGTGACCAGACGGTCGCCATGCCGCTCGCCGGCAAGCACGCAGTCGCCGATGCCATGATCGCGTTGGCGATCGCGGACCTGCTCGGTGTGCCCGCGAAGGACGCGGTGCGCGGGCTCGCCCGCGCCCAGACCAATCCTTTGCGTGGCGAGGTGCGACGCATCGGCGGGCTCACCGTCATCATCGACTGCTACAACGCGAACCCGCAGAGCGTGCGCGCCGCCTTGGACGTGTTGGATGGGCAGGGTGTGGCGGCGCGACGCGTCGCCGTCCTCGGAACGATGCTGGAGCTCGGCGAGGCTTCCGACCGCCTCCACCGCGAGGTATTGGCCGACGCGCTGTCCCGCCCGATCGATCTCATCGTCGCGACCGGGAAGTTTGCCGCCGCCGTACCGCAGGTAGGGACGACACACGCGTCGAGGCTCATTACCGGCGTGGACTGGAACGAGGCCTACCCGCTGTTGCGCGAGCGTCTGGCCGGCGACGAGGTCGTGCTGCTGAAGGCCTCACGTGGGGTCGCGCTGGAAGGCATCCTGCCCCTCATGGAGCGGGACTTCTAGATGCTGTTCCACCTGCTCCCCGGACTCACGGATGTGCACGCCGTCTTCAACGTGTTCGTGTACATCAGCTTCCGCGCCGCGGGCGCAGTGGTGACCTCCCTGCTCATCGCCTTCGCGATTGGACCCTATGTGATTCGGCGCCTGGAGCGCGGCAGCGTCGGGCAGGTTGTCCGAGCCGCGGGCCCGGAGTCACACCTGGAGAAGGCGGGCACTCCGACGATGGGGGGCGTGATCATCATCGTCGCCGCCGGGACCTCCACGCTCCTGTGGGCACAGCTGACCAACTGGTACGTCATCGTCGCGCTCGTCTCGCTGCTGTGGATGGGCACGATTGGCTTCCTCGACGACTACCTCAAGGTCGTCCAGGGCAAGACGCGTGGGCTCGTCGCGCGCTACAAGATGGTCGGCCAATGGACGTTCGGACTGGCCTTGGGCGCCTTCCTCGTGTGGCGCCCCATCTCGCCCCATCCGACGACGTGGACCACGGTCCCGTTCTTCTCCGAGTACGCAGCAGTCTTCGCCGCGCCGGTCTTCATCTTGTTCACCGGAGCCGTGGTCTCGGGATCCTCGAACGCGGTGAATCTGACCGACGGTCTCGACGGCCTAGCCGCGGGGCTCACTGCGATCTCTGCGGCTACGCTGGGGGTCTTCGCGTACATCGCTGGCCGGGTCGACACATCGAGTTACCTCGGCTTCTTCTATCTGCCGGGTGCCGGGGAGTTGA
>JAOTVA010000259.1 GCA_029863645.1 Gemmatimonadota bacterium | reverse complement strand
GTCACTCGGATGATCTGGGCGGCGCGTTCTCTCCGCCGGATCGGGAATGCTCTTCCTGCCACATGGGCGACTACTTTGGAGTCGTCCTCGTCGACCATCAGGCGCTCGGGTTCTCGACGTACTGCACCGACTGTCACTCGACGCTCGATTTCCGCGACGTCGCCTTCGACCATTTCACGGTGTCGGGGGGCTTCGAGCTGAGGGGGCAGCACGCCGGCATCGAGTGCACCACGTGCCATGACCTGCCGGATGGAGGGCTGTCGACCATGCCGGCCGGGGCGCAGGACTGCGTCGCCTGCCATCTGATCGACTACCAGGGGGAGCACGGGGGCTCCGGCTTCCCAACCGACTGCCTCGCCTGTCACAACGAGAGCACCTGGGATGGCGCCAGCTTCGACCACCTCGTCGTGAGCGGCTTCGAGCTGATCCCTAACCACGACCAGCTCCTTTGCATCGCCTGCCACGTCGGCTCGACGAGCCAAACGATCTTCTCCCCCTCGGGGCCGCAGGACTGCATCGCGTGCCACCAGTCGGACTACAACCAGGAGCACTCAGGCTCGAGCTTCTCGACCAACTGCCTTGAGTGCCACCAGCCGACGACGTGGAGCGGCGCGACGTTCGACCACCAGTTCCCGATTACCTCGGGTGCCCACGCGGGCACGCCGTGCACCGACTGTCACACGGTACCGGGCGACAACTCCCAGTTCACATGCACCTCCGCCTGCCACCACACCCAGTCGCGCACGGACAACCAACACGGTGGCGTGAACGGATACGTCTACGCTTCCCCCTCGTGTCTGTCGTGCCATGAGAACGGCAGGAGCTAGGGTGATGCGCTTCGGCGGACGGCGGACGGTAGTCGGAGCGCTAGTAGGCAGTGTCTTCCTCGCTCTATCGGCCGGGGCGGCGGCGGCGCAAGAGGTCCCGCGGGTACCCGTGCTCGTCGACTACGTCGGTGTGGAGGGTGTGTACCTGACCGTCGGCACCGAGCAGGGCGCACAGGCTGGGGATACGCTCACCGTCTACGCCAGCGATACCGACCTGACGCCGCTCGGCATTTTGGTCCTCACCGCCGCCGCTCGCGTACGCTCGGTGGCGACGATGGTAGGGCCCTCGTTCGACCTGGCGAGCGGAGACGAAATCTTCATCCCGCTCGCACCCGTCGTGGTTGCCGCCGAGCCTACGGACCAACCCACCGTCCCTGCCGTGGTGGTGACGCAGGCCGAGCGAACGACCGAGACCGGCGGCCCCAGCATGTCCGGCCGGATCTCCTTCAACGTAGACGCGCGGGAAACCCGAACCTCTTGGGAGGGGGACCTCTTCGGGACGACGCGCCGACGCTTCGCGACGCCCGTGACGAGCCTTTCGCTCCGCATCGCCGACTTGCCCGGGGGAGTCAGGGTCGAGACGAACGTGCGCGCCTCGTACCGGTACAGCGACGGCGTTGCCATCCAGCCCGAGCGGTCCGTGCGCATCTACAACGTCACGGCGATCAAGACGTTCGAGAACGCCCCTCTCGAGTTCCGGCTCGGGCGCTTCTACAACCCCTACGAGCCCTACAGCGCCTATTGGGACGGCGCCCTCATGCGCGTGGGTGGACGGTCGGGGCCCGGCATCGGTATTGTCGCCGGCTTCGAGCCCCAACGGGGCAACGAGGGATTCTCGCAGGACGTGAGCAAGATCACGGGCTTCGCGGACTTCTCTGCACGCGGTGGATCGTGGAGCTACACCACCGACATGTCGTTCCACGTCGTGCGTTCCGATGTGGCGGGGCTCTTCGATCAGACTTTCGCGGGCTGGAGTCAGCAGCTTTCGCTTGGGCGGATCACCTTCAACCAGCGCTTGCGCATGGATCGTGAGGAGGGGACCACCAAGTGGTCGCTTGCCCAGCTGCGTGTGAGAGCGGGCCTGGCGATCACTGGCCCCCTCCGGCTCAACGTGGCCTATAGCCGCATGCGACCGGGGCTCTTCCGCGGACTGCTCCCCGTTCTCAGCCCGGAGCGACAGGAGATCACGGCCGGGTTCAGCATCTTCGAGGGGCGCCGGTCGCTCATGTTCGACGTCGGGACGACCCAGTGGGCGGACGAAGCGCGCGGGCTTTCCTTCTCAGGGTCGGCCTCCGCCTACCTCGGCCCCTTGCAGATCTACGCCTCCGGCCGGCATTGGTCACGCACCGGGATGAGCACTATCGCAGCGGCGCCCGGCGTCGGCTTCGCGTGGGGTTGGCTTGCCACTCGCCTCGGGTACCAGCGCTACCAGACCAAGAGCACGGAGACGTTCACGTCGCAGTCCGGCACGATCGACTTCACGGCCACCCCCACCGGCGCATTCTGGATCACCCTAGGCGGTGAGCAGCAGTGGGGAAGCACCTTCGAAGGCACGCGGCTCCGCTTCTCCGTCGGCAAGAGCTTCTAGGCCGAGGCGACCCTCGGGCCGTGGGTTCGGTCCGGTCGTGGGGTGGCCCGTGTTTCTCGGGAATGGACCTCTTTTGACGGCTGTACGGATTCTTTTCCCCGTCCCCGCGCCCGCAGCCTTACCTACGTATGGCTACGGATAGTTGGCACGGTTGGTGCACTTGTGGGGAACATGATCGGACGCATTTCGACAGTCCTT
>JAOTVA010000107.1 GCA_029863645.1 Gemmatimonadota bacterium | reverse complement strand
CGGCAAAGACTTCTCTCCCTTCGCCTTCCTCGCCCGCACGCGCTCCAGTGGAGCGCCCGCGATCGCCCTCGTGGCACAGGGCGTCGTGACGTCCCTGATGATTCTGTCGGGGCGGGTCGACCAGATCCAGCAGTACGCCGGCTTCACGATCTCGCTCTTCGCGAGCTTGGCCGTGTCGTGTGTCGTCGTGCTGCGGATCCGTCGCCCGGATGCGGAACGGCCCTTCCGCGCCTGGGGGTACCCCTTGAGCCCGCTGCTCTTCGTGGCCGTGTCGACGTGGATGATGTACTGGGCCTTCCAGGGCCGACCGCTGGAGTCGACCCTGGCCTTTTTGACGGTCGCCGTGGGCGGCGTCATCTTCGCGGTCTCGCAGTCTCGACCGAAATCCGACGAGAGGGTTTGATCATGCGTTGCTTCGCATTCCTAGCGGCCGTCATGACCACGGCGTACGCGACCCCCTTGGCGGCCCAACTGGGCTCTCGCCCGGCAGACGAGTGGGCGCTCACGCTGGAGAGCGGACGCCGGATGGAGGCGCTCGAGATCGAGGAAGTCGTGGCCCAGATCGGACTTCGGCCGGGCCAACTCGTGGCCGACGTCGGAGCGGGGACAGGCATCTTTTCGGTGCCGCTGGCGAGGGCGGTGAGTCCGGGTGGGCGCGTGCTCTCGGTCGAGGTCGACCGGGGCTTTCTTCCGCTCATCGGCGCCAAGGCTCGGCTGGCCGGCCTGCAGAACATCACGCCGGTCCTCGGACAGTTCGGCGATCCGCGGCTCCCGCGCGCGGATGTCGACTTCGCCTTCGTGCACGACGTGCTTCACCACATCGACCAGCGTCAGTCCTACATCCGTGCGCTGGCTTCCTACATCAAACCGGGGGGCAGCATCGTCGTGGTCGACTACGACATGAACGTCCCGGGGGTGCCCCACTCGAACCAGCCCGAAATGCTCATCAGCCCGGACCAGGTAGCCGGATGGATGAGGGCGGCGGGGCTGGAGATGACCCGCGAAGTAGGGATGTTCCCCGACAAGTTCTTCGTGATCTACACGAAGCGCCCGTAGCTGGCCGCGCGGTTCGGAGCCGCGACCTCTTCGAGTCCTCGGCCTGAGGGGAATCTCCCTACGCCCCGCCAAGATGGATTCCCGACTGCCCCGCCGACCTTGGACAGGCAGTTTTGGCGGTAGTCGTCCCCAGGCGCCCGATTATCCATCCTCTCCCGTCGGGTGTCTGCAGGGACTTGAGACGCCCCGCCCGCAAGGGCGGGGCGTTTGTTCGTTGGAGGCTACGGCCGCCGAGCCGGCCGTTACTCCCGAGCCGTCTCCAGGGCCTTCGCGGCCCACTCCGTCGATGCTCCCTCGTCACACGTCACGCTCACGAGGACGTGATCGTCGGCCAGGTGGTGGTCCAGGGGGCCCGTGCCCGCGGACCACAAGCCCGGTAGCCCGCACTCGTAGAGGACCGTCGCGACGGTGCACAGGATCGCCCCGATGGCGATGCCCTCGAATGTGATCACGCCAGTGGTAGGGATCGCGACGATCGGCATGCCGCCGGTCGGGAGCGGGTAGACGCTCGAACTCCAGGCGACGAGCGAGAAGAGGCCGAGCCCACCTAGAGCCGCTCCGGTGAGCGCCATCCAGGGCATCCGCGAATGGACCGCGTGGCGCTCGGGGAAGACGTCATGGTCCAGCGGCGCCGAGCTGCGGATTTCCACATCGCCCGTCGAGAAGCCGTCCTGCTCGAGACGCTCAAGCGCTTCGCGCACGTCATAGGGTGAGACGAACGCTGCATGGGTACGTTTTGACATGGCCTAGGGCTCCTCCCTCGAAGCGGCCAGCGCTTGTCTCTGCGCTTTGACCTCCAGGTGGTGACCCTCGCGGACCTCCCAGATCGATACGATCGGCGTCGTCTGCACGAAGACGAAGTATAGGAACAGGAACATGCCGATGGAGCCGACGAAGATCCCCATCTCGGTCCAGCTGGGAGCGTACGTACCCACCGTATAGTCGAGGCGCGTGTAGCTCAGCGTGCCGACGACGATGAGGTAACGTTCGATCCACATACCCACGAGGACCGCGAGACCCACGATCGCGGTGCCGAGCGGCTTCCGCCCCTTGGGGAAGGGCAGAATGGCCAAGGGGATCAGCACGTTCGTGACCATCATGGTCCAGAAGAACCCGGAGTACTTGCCGAAGATGCGTTCGTTGAATACCAAGCGTTCGATGTGCTCGTTCCCGTACCAGACCGTGAGGTGCTCGGCGAACGTGAAGTAGCCCCACAAGAGCGCGAAGGCGAGGAAGAGCAGGCCCAGGTTGTTGAAGACCTTGTCGCTCAGGTACTCGCCGATTCCGAGGCCCTTTCTCAGCAGATACATCGCCACCATGAGGACCGCGACGCCGGAATAAATGGCCCCGACGACGAAGTACGGTCCGAAGATCGTGCTGTGCCACATGGGCTGGATGGCCATCGCGAAATCCCACGACACGATGGTGTGCACCGAGACCGCGACCGGAATGATGATGACGGCCATTGCCTTGATGCCGGCTTCCAGCGAGTGCCACTGCTGCGGCGTACCGCGCCAGCCGATCGCCATGATGCGGAAGAAGAACGCCCTCAGTGTCTTGGGCGTCTCCTTCAGCGCTCGATCCCGTAGGATCGCCATGTCGGGGATCAGTGGGAGGTAGAGGTAGAGCAGGCTCCCCGTGAGGTACGTCGTGATCGCCATGATGTCCCACATCAACGGCGACCGGAAGTTCGGCCAGATGCCCCGGTACGTGGGAATCGGCACCATGTACCAGAAGATCCAGGGACGCCCCAAGTGGATGAGCGGGAAGAGTCCACCGATCATGAGCGCGAAGGTCGTGATCGCCTCCGCACAGCGCGTGATGGGTCTCCGCCACTCCGCCTGGGTCACACGCAGGATCGCCGAGATCAGTGTGCCCGCGTGGCTGATGCCGATCCAGAAGACGAAGTTCGTGATGTAGAAGCCCCAGAACACCGGCCGGTTGATCCCCGCCACGCCGATGTCGTTGAAGATCTGGTAGCCCCACGAGTAGAAGAGGAGCGCCATCACCCCGCCGCTGATCAGGCTTCCGACGAATAGTTTCGGGCGGAACGCCGTCAGCGGCTTGATGAGGTTCTCTTCGTGACTCCTCGCCGTCGCCGCGCGCGCGCTCACGGTCATCAGCGGCCACCCCGCATGTAGATGACCGAGGGCTCTGTGCTGAGCTCCTCAAGCAGCCGCGTGGCGCGGGCCTGCTCCGCGAACTCCGAGACTCGGCTTTCGGGGTCGTCGAGGTCACCGAAGACGATCGCCTCGGCGGGACACGACTGCGAGCACGCGGTCCTGATCTCCCCGTCGCGCACCTCCCTGTCCTCGTCCTTGGCGACATCCTGCGCACCTTGAATCCGCTGCACGCAGAACGTGCACTTCTCCATGATGCCCGCGGATCGGACTGATACGTCCGGGTTGAGTTGCCGCTCGAGCGGTTGCGGGAAGTCGGGAGAGAACCAGTTGAAGAACCGGACCGTATAGGGGCAGTTGTTCGCGCAGTAGCGGGTCCCGATACAACGCGCATAGACCATGGCGTTCAGGCCCTCGGGGGTGTGGTACGTCGCGTACACGGGGCAAACCGGCTCGCAGGGCGCGTGCCCGCACTGCTGACACATGACGGGCTGGAAGCGGACCTTGATGTCCGGGAACTCGCCCTCGTAGTAGCGCTCGATGCGGATCCAGTGCATCGCGCGCCCCTTTCCTGCCTCGACCTCGCCCACCGTCTGGATGTTGTTCTCGGCGTGACACGCCACCATGCAGGCTGCGCAGCCCGTGCAGCGGTCCGTGTCGATGACCATGCCCCAACGCGTCATACAGACTTCTCCGGGTTTGTTTTGCGTAGGGGTTCGTGCGGCGCCCACCCGACCGGAATGACCTCGTCGTGGCCCATGTCCTCGTAGCTACGCCCGAAGCGCACCAGCTCTCCCTCGCCGAGTCGCTCGATGTGGACCCGTGTCGCAGCCCACGCCGGTGCCGACGTGCCGTCGACCAGCGAGCTGCCCACCAGTGTGAGTACGTTCGCGCCGCGGCCCTCCGCGTACCGGCCGTTCCCGCTATGGCCGTGGCCGAGCGGGACGCTCACCACGCCAGGCCTGGAGGCAGGATCCACCACTGCGTGCAGCTCGATGGACCCCTGCGGCGAGGTGATCCGGAGCAGGTCCTGATCGTGAATGCCGAGCTCCTCGGCGTCCGCCGGAGCGATCTCGACCCAGCAGTTCCACATGACGGTGGACAGCGGATCGGGTAGCTCCTGCATCCAAGGACGGTTCGCCGCGCGACCCGTCCCTGACCGGACCGACTCGAAGGGGAGCAGCACGAACGGGTAATCGTTGGGCGCGCCCTCGAAGCGGCCGCCGGCCGGTTGGGGTCCGGCGCCCGACGGTCCAGGAGGTGCTCCGGCTGGGTCGCCCTCGCCGAACACGCCTCCACGCTCCAGGGCCTCGTCGAAGAAGTCGCTGGCGTCCGCCCCACTCCCGCCGGGCAGACGGGCCAGCTCGACCTCGATGCTCGCCTCGGCGACCTCCTCGAAGTCGCTCCACGGGAACTGGCCGGCGACGCCGCCACCGAGACCGCTCGCCAGAGCGATGAGGACGTCGGCCGGGTGGCGACTCTCGCCCATCGGTTCGATCACTGGCTCGGTCATGCCAAGGGCCGCCACGGCCGCGGTGGTGCCGGGCTCGGCGGCCTCGAAGCGCTCGAGTTCGGTGCTGATGGGGAGCAGCAGATCTGCGTGCACCGCCGTGTCGTCGAGGGAGCTTCCGAGCACGATGACGGTCTCGACGCCCGCGATCGCGTCCGCGATGCCGAAGCCGCCCGGTAGGGTGTGGACCGGGTCCGCATCCGCGACGATGAGAACGTCGACCGCGCCGTCCCGCAGGCGCTCGGCCAGACGCGAAGCAGGGGTGGCGGCCCCGGTCGACGAGAGTGCGCGGCCCAGATCGACCCGTGTCGGCGAGAAGACGCCGCCCGGGCTCCCGAGATTGCCGAGTAACAAGTTGAGCCCGAGTGCCGCAGTGACGTTGAAGAGGCCATTGGTGTGGCCTGCGGCCGACCCGCCCCCCATGACGAGGGCGTTCTCCGCGCCCGCCAGCTCTTCGGCGACCTCTAACAGGCGGTCCTCGCGGATGTCGCACGCGGTTGCCGCCTCGGCCAGGGTCGGTGGAGCGGAGGGGAAGAGGCGCTCATACCGCTGCCTCGCGGGGGCGGCTACACCGCCTGACTCCAGCAGGTATCCGGCCAACGCACGGGCGAGGACCCCCTCCGTGCCGGGCTGGATCGGCAGCCAGACGTCGGCGTTGGCCGCGGTCAGCGACATGCGAGCCTCCGCCTGGATCAGACGACCTCTTCGGGTGGCGCGGCCACGACGCATCTCGGCGAGGGCACGGATGTAATGGACGGGGCTCCGCCAGCGATCCGCGAACGGTGCGCCGATCGAGAGGACCAGCTCCGCGCGAGCGATGTCGAAGTGAGGGTAGTCGTCGGTGCCGAGCGCGACACGGGCCGCCAGCCGCTCTACCTCGGTCTCCGGGGCCTCGAGGAAGGTCGGCGCCGGTGCGGCCAGAGCGGACGCGAAACGACGCCACAGGGCTCCAGTAAGTCCGGTCCCGTCGCGGGCGACGATGCCGATGCGGTCCGGTGCGGCGCCTGAGACGGCCTGGACCGCGGCGGCCATGGCGTCGTCCCAAGTCGCGACCTCGAAGCTTCCCGAGCCGCGCGCCCCCGCGAGGCGCTGGGGCTGCAAGACCCTGTCCGGGTTGTACAACTCTTGAAGAAGCGAATGACCTAGGGCGCAAACACCCCCGCGGTTCACAGGATGGGCTTCGTTGCCTTCGATCTTCTTGGCGTTGCCGTCCACGACGCGCACCTGAATTCCGCAGCCCGCGGCGCACTGGCGGCACACACCAGGTCGCCAGACCGTCTCGCCGGGCAGCGTGGTCTGCCGGACCTGCTGAATGATGAAGTGCTCCTCATCCGTGCAGCCCTCGATGACCGTCGCGCCTGCAGTGAGCGCACTCGCCTTTACGAAATCTCTTCTACGCAACCCGCCCCCTCCCTCTCGGTGGGGTCTGGGTGCCGCTACGGATCGTCGGCACCTTGATCAGTGGTGACACGTCAGGCAATCGATGCTCGCCTCTTCGCGCCGGTGGCAGTCGACGCACCAGCCCATGTCGGCCACGTTGAGGACTTGCTCCGCGACGGTCATCGAGCCGATGTCGCCGTGACAGGTTTCGCAGCCCACCTCGGCCCGTGCGTGGGGCTTGTGCCTGAAGTGCACCATCGCGCTCTCCGGCATCACGTTGACCTTCCGCCATGCGAGAGGCTCGCCCTGCCCACCGTCGTACAGCTCCATGAACGCCTGGACCGAGGGAATGTCGGCCCCCTGCCTGCGATGGCAGCCCGCGCAGACCGTCATCGGAGGCAGGCCCGCCTGGTCCTGCGTCTCCGCGCCCAGGTGGCAGCGGGTGCACTCCATCTCTTCGTCCTGGACATGCACCTGATGGTTGTACGCGATAGGTTGTTCGGGCGCAGCCTGCGGCCGGGGCGAGCAGGCGGCGAGGGTCAAGGCGAGCGCCGAGACGCTGAGTCCGACGAGCTGTCGCAGTCCCCGCCCTCTTCCGGTCACGCGGACCTCTGATCGTTCATGAGCCAGCAGCTCACAGCCCACTTGAGCGGTCTCTACACCGGCGAAGTGGGTGAGACCTGGACTCGAATCGAGCGCGAGGCCCCGACGACCTACTGGGAAGAGAACGCGATCCTGGGGCGTCGAGACACCTACGCGGCGCTGCTGGACAGGCTCCAGCCCATCCGCGAGCGACGGATCTTGGACGCTGGATGTGGTCGCGGGCTCCTGGCCAGGCGTCTGGCGGCCGAAGGTGCCCTCGTGACGGGAGTCGATCTGGTCAGCCATCGGGTCTTAGAGGCTCGAGGCGCGCGAGGAGGAGGGGCGCCCACCTTTGCGGTGGCCGATTTTCGAGACCTGCTTTCGGTCGCCGAAGCGTTCGACGACGTCGTAATTCAAGAAGTTCTGGAAGACTACAGTGCCGAAGAGCGGAAGGACACCATTTTCGGACTCGCCAGCGCTCGGGTCCCCCGCATCCATCTGATCTTCCGTCAGCAAGGTCGTTGGGGCGGCTTGATTAATCCAATGCTCCCCGCCGCGCTCACATCGACGCTCGATCCCGTGCCACTCTTGCGGTCGATTCACCTTCATACGCGCTACCGGCTCGCTCACCAGGAGTCAATTCGACGTCGGAGCTACAGCGTGCGAATGGTGCAGTTCACGCTGGAGGCCGATTGAGGGCAGCAATCAGTATCAGCAGAAATGCGGGAGGTCAACCTACCAGGCCTGGGACTCCTTAGGCGGTGGTCTGCATGGCCACGGCGCTGTGGGTTCGCTGCCTCCCACACCTGCCCCGGCGAGACCTCGGTCGCCTATCGGGGCTCCGCATACGCCGTCGTGATGGAGTGGGCCACTCTCCGCTACGACTTCAACGACGCGGCCAAGCTGTCTGTGGGCCGTTTCCACACGCCGATTTCGTATGGGAACACCGACTCTGACGCTGTGGTCGCGGGCATTCGCTACGACCTCGACGGTTTGGCCGCGTGCCGAGGGCTACCTCAGCAGTGCTCCTCGTACGCGGCGCGGAGATCCGCCGCAATGTCCTCCGGATAGCGCCCCTCGATCTGGTGTCGCTCCATGAAGTACGCGAGCTCACCATCCTTGAAGAGCGCGATGCTGGGGGACGACGGTGGATACCCGGTGATGTAATCGCGCGTCCGGTCCGTGGCTTCCATGTCCTGACCGGCGAAGACCGTCGTGAGCACCTCTGGCTTATGCTCTCCCTGCAACGAAAGGAAGACCGCCGGGCGCATCATGGCAGCGGCGCAACCGCAGATGGAATTTACCGCAACGAGCGTAGTACGTTTCTCCTCGCCGAGGACGGCGTCTACATCCTCGGGGGTCCGCAGCTCGGTGAAACCGATGCGTACCAGGTCCTGGCGCATCGGGGTGACCATCATTTCGGGGTAAGGCATCCTCTTGTCCCTCGCCGCCCCTGGGGCGGCACTTGCTTGGCGACTGGGGTATGGACATCAAAGCTCATGTCGTGAGCCAGGACTGTCCACGGCCCTGTGGGCTGCGGAGAGCCGTGGGTCACCCCGAACCATAAGTCAGACCTCGCGTTATGGAGATACCAGACCTGATCGTGCGCAGCCGTGCCCTGTTCGGGCCGGTCGCCGTGGTCTTGCTGGTGGCGACGGCCATCGTCTGGTCACCGTTCGAGGCGCACCGGCCTCCGGTTCCGGTGGCGGGGGACCCGGCCGCACCGACGGCGACCTGGGCAAACGAAGACTGGGCAATCTTCAGCGAAAAGGTTGACTGGGCTGCGTCCCAGCGGCTGGACACGCTCCCCGTGGGCGATGCGATGGCCGCCTTGGGACGGACGTTCGTGGGCACCGATTACGTGCCCCAGACGCTCGAGGTCGAGGGGCCAGAGGCGCTCGTCATCAATTTTCGAGGCCTCGACTGCGTCACCTTCGTCGAGAACGTCTTTGCGCTCAGCCGCTTCGTACGGGCGTACGGTCCGGAGGTGATCGCGGATCGGCCCGCCGCCGAGGCGGCCTACGCAGCGCTTCTTTCCGAGATCCGCTACCGCGACGGAGTCATCGACGGGTACCCGAGCCGACTGCACTACTTCACCGACTGGATCGGGGACAACGCGCGCCGGGGGCTGGTTCGAGACATGACGCCGGAGCTGGGGGGGGTGCGTGACGACGAGCCGATCGACTTCATGACGACGCATACCGATGCTTACCGGCAACTGTCGAACCCCACCAACGTCGCCATGGTGCGTGCGTCCGAGGAGGCACTCAACGCCCGCGGGCGGTCCTATCTGCCCGAGCAGCGCATCGAGGGTGCGGCCGCACGGATCCGCGACGGGGACATCATCGCTGCTACGAGCACCGTGGCCGGGCTCGACGTGGCACACACAGGCCTCGCGCTCTGGGTCGATGGGACCCTGAGGCTGATGCACGCTCCGCTGGTCGGCGACTCCGTGCAGATCAGCGAGATCCCGCTGGCCGCGCGGATCCAGGGCATCGCCGGACAGGACGGGATCATCGTGGCGCGTCCGGCCCGTTGATCGGGTACGTAGCCGTAGGGGTCGTGACCGTGGGAGGCCTGCTGGCGCTGGACCGCTTCGCCAATGAGGTCGTCCGCGCGTTACCGGATCTGCCGTCCAGATCCGTTGCCGACCTCGGTGTGGACCACGAGGACTTTTCCATCCGGTCGGGAATCCACCAGCTGGCATCGTGGCTGCTCCGGCCCGACCACCCGAACCCGGATGCGCCGCTCGTCCTCTTGGCGCACGGCTGGGGCGCCAGCTACGGCACCGTGCTCGACCTGGCAGAGCCGCTCGTCCGCCGCGGACACGAGGTCCTTCTCTTCGACGTCCGTGGGCACGGTCGCAATGGAGCCGCCCCGTTCGTCACCGTGCGCCACTTTCGCGATGACGTCATGGCCGTGGTGCGCTACGCCGCCGAGCGGTTCCCGGGGCGACAACTCGTGCTGGTCGGGCATTCGTTGGGGGGCGCAGCAGCCGTCCTGGCGGCTGCCGAGGGCGCACCGGTGCACGGCTTGGTCCTCATCGCCACGCCCTCGGACGTACTCCGCATCACGTCGGAGTACCTCACCGACAAGGGCATGCCCGGTCCGTTTTTGGTGACGGTCCTGCGGCCTTTCTGGTGGCGACGAATCGGGGGAACGTTTCGGCCACACGTGCCGGCGCGACGCATCGCCGAACTGCGCCTGCCGCTCCTGATCATCCAGCCAGAGAACGACAGGCGCGTCGCGCGGGACCACGCCGAGCGCCTCGCATCAGCGGCTGGTGTGCCGTATCACCTGATTCCCGACCGCGAGCACACGGATGTTTTGAGCGCGCCCATGACCACCCAACTCGTCGAGGACTTCCTGGCCGGGCTGCTGAGCGAAGCCTGAGGTTAGCCGTCCGGGGGCATTACTTGCTGCGTCACCCGAAAACCTCGAGTGTCTCCGACGCGATCGATGTGGTGACGAAGAAAGTCTTGGGAGGGGACTAGCCGCATGACGGTTAAGACAAGCCTGATGCAGAAGAACCGTATGCAGCGGGTCGGCCTCATACTCGGGCCGATTCTCTTCATCGTGATCAACTTCCTGGAGCTGGAGCCCGGAAACCCTGCCGTCACGCGGATGGCCGCCGTGGCCGCCTTGATGGCCACGTGGTGGATCACCGACGCGATTCCGCTGTTCGCGACCGCGCTGCTACCCCTGTTCCTCTATCCCCTGCTCGGAATCGAGCGCGGGGGGGCCACCGCACCCATCTATTTCAACAGCACGATCGTGCTGTTCCTGGGCGGCTTCATGATCGCCCTGACCATGGAGAAGTGGAACCTGCACCGACGGATCGCGCTCAAAATCATCCGGACCATCGGGGGCGGGCCGTCCCGAATCGTGCTGGGCTTCATGGTGGCGGCGGCGTTCCTGTCGATGTGGGTTTCCAACACGGCTACGGCCATCATGATGGTGCCGATCGGGCTCGCCATCATCCACGAGATGGAGAACGACTTCGGAGAGGACGACACCAGAGCGTTCTCGGTGGGCGTCATGCTCGGCATCGCGTACGCCTGCTCGGTCGGAGGGATCGCGACGCTGGTCGGAACGCCCCCCAACCTCTCGCTGGCCCGGATCTTCGAGATCACGTTCCCCGACGCGCCGCCTCTGGTATTCGGCCAATGGATGGTGATGGCGCTGCCCATCTCGCTCATGCTGTTGGTGATCGCTTGGCTGCTCATCACCAGAGTCTTCTTCCGTGTGCCCGAGCACGTCACGGTGGACCGGGCCGTCGTCGAGGAGCAAACGAAGGCGCTCGGCCCCGTGGCCTACGAGGAGAAGGCCGTGCTCGTCGTCTTCGGGCTCACCGCGGTTCTTTGGGTATTCCGCCTGCCGCTCCAGCTCGGTGTGATCACCATACCGGGCTGGTCTCAAGTGATTCCGTTTCCCGACCTGATCGACGACGGGACGGTCGCGATCGCCATGGCCTCGCTTCTGTTCCTGATTCCGACGCGCACGCCGGACGCACCAGCCCCGACCCTGGCCGGTAGAGACATCATCCCACGCTTGCCATGGAACATCGTGCTCCTTTTCGGGGGAGGGTTCGCGCTCGCCTACGGGTTCCAGGTCACAGGGCTGTCCATCCTGATCGGCAACGCCTTCGCCGGCCTCGCGGGGGTGCCGCCGTTCGTCTTGATCCTGATGGTCTGTCTGTCGATCACCTTCCTCACAGAATTGACGTCGAACACGGCCACAACCGAGATGATCCTTCCGATCCTGGCCTCCGTGGCGGTCGCGACTAATGTGCACCCGCTCTTGTTGATGATCCCCGCGACCCTGTCCGCGTCGTGCGCGTTCATGATGCCCGTGGCCACGCCGCCCAACGCCATCGTCTTCGGAAGCGACCGCGTCCGGATTCCCGAGATG
>JAOTVA010000014.1 GCA_029863645.1 Gemmatimonadota bacterium | reverse complement strand
GAGCGTCACGATGAGTCGTTCGCCGTGGTTGCGCGCTTCTTAGACGCAACCGATTGCTAGATTCCCTCGGTCAGCGGCGACGCGCCCGCAGGCGTGTGTCCCGTGCATCGCAGGACCGGCAGCGTCGGGTAGCGGGCGAACGACCGATCAGTCTTAGAGAGCTCGCACAAGTAATACCGCGGGCCGCGGCCACTCACGATCGATCGCCGGTGCCGGCATGTGCCGCACAGTCCCAAGCGACTCGATACGTCCCGGGGGTCCCCGTTCAGGCGCGAATCCCCATATACCCGAGCTGGCGGGCTCCGTCTCCGCCGCGATGCGAGAAGAGCCCGCTATCGGTGCACCGGGTGCAGTGCGTCGAAACGGTGATGTGCTCGAGCGACACCCCGACCGTGACTGCGCGCTGGACTAGAATCTGACGGAGATCGATCGGGGTCGGAGCGCCAGGAGATGGAAGCCCGAGCGCTTCGAACACCTCGGAGCCGACTTCGTAGCAGTGGCCACAGATGGCGGGTCCGAGGTGCAAGTGGAGATCGCTGCGCGATCGTCCGAGCTCATCACCGAGTACATCGAGCCCGCGCTCCAGGACGCCCGCCACTGTGCCACGCCAACCCGCGTGCAAGACAGCCACAGCCCTCGGCTCGGGAGACACGACGAAGATCGGGACGCAGTCGGCGGTCGCGACAGCGAGGAGCACGCCAGGGGTGTCCGTCACATGCCCGTCGCACGGATCCGCGATCGTGAGGCCCTTCTTCACGGCCCGATGAAGACGTACGTCCGCTTCGTGGAGCTGCCTGGCATGCACCGAACACGCCATTTCAGTGCGGGCGAGGAGTCGATCCCAATGCTCGTGCACCCGGTGGCCCGGGGAGGCTCCGGAGAACAGCCCCAGATCGAATTCCGGGCTGCCAGACCCGCGAGTCGTCGTGCCCTGCACCAGCCACGGAAAGTGACCCAGCCAGCCAGAATGGACGAGCGCAGGGATGGTCGGGTTCAGGCGCTCGTGCACCGACTCTGGGCCGCGCTGGGAGGATGGCTCGCTGCTCACATCGGATGCTATCCCGAGGAGCGCTCGACAGGAAGACCAATGAGCATCATCGACCCGACTCGAATGCGCTCCGGAAATGGCGTAGCTTAGTCGTCTGGACAGTGGCCCTCCGACCCGGAAGCATCCGCCCCACTATGGCCGACGACACGCTCTTCGATAGTCAAAACGAAGCCTACGCTCAGGCCATGTTCGAGGAGTTTGCTCGGAATCCGGACTCCGTCCCTGCGGAGTGGCGCGACATCTTCCGGAATCGCAAGGCAGCGGCAACATCAGTCGAGGCCCCTACGGCTCGGCCGGCACCAACAGCTCGGCCGGCCCAGACGGCCCGGCCAGCACCACCCGCCACATCACCCGCACCGGCAGTACCAAGTAGCCCGGCGCCGCCCCAACTGACCCCAGGGGCCGCCACTGATGGCAGTCGCCCCGGACCTGACGACGCAGCACCGGCCCCCGCTACGGAGCCGCCAGCCGCTGCACCATCGGAGGGCGAGGCCCGCGAGCACCTCCTGCGCCGCGTGCTACCCGTCGTATCGCGGGCCGCGGCGCTGGCACAGGCCTTTCGTGACCACGGGCACCAGCTCGCGCGCATCGACCCGCTCGGTGGGGACCCACCCGGACATCCGCAGCTCAGTCCGGCCTTCTTCGGCACGTCGATGGACGAGTTGGCCGAGCTTCCAGCCTCTCTCGTGCTCGACGACAGCGACGAGGGCGCCTCGGTCGCAGATGCGCTGGACGAACTGAGGGGCGTGTACGCGGGCTCGATCGGCTACGAGTTCGAACACGTCGACGACCACGTGAAGGTCGACTGGCTCTGGGACCAGGTGGAGGAGGGCATCCACTTCCCGGAATTGGACTCCGAGGAGAAGAAGGCGCTCCTTGAGCGCATCCATCACGTCGAGGGCCTCGAACAGTTTCTCCACCGCGCCTACCTAGGTCAGAAGCGTTTCTCCCTCGAAGGCACCGACATGCTGGTGCCCATGCTCGACCTCGCCATCGAGGAGTTCGGCCGAAAGGGAGCACGCGAGGTGGTCCTAGGGATGGCTCACCGCGGTCGTCTGAACGTGTTGACCCACACCGTCGGCGTTTCGTACGCCGAGCTCATTGCCGAGTTCGAGGGCCCGGCACACCGGGACAGTCAGCTCCACGTAGGGGGCACGGGGGACGTGAAGTATCACCATGGCGCTCGGGGTTCCCGTGACGTGGAGGGCGTCGGCCCCGTCCAGGTCACGCTGGCTCCAAACCCCAGCCATCTCGAGTTCGTGAACCCGATCGTGGTCGGATGGGCCCGGTCGCGGCAGTACGACAGCATCTCCAAGGACTCCAAGCCCGACTGCGACGCCGTCGTGCCGATCCTGATTCACGGCGACGCAGCCTTTGCGGCCGAGGGCGTAGTGGCCGAAACGCTCAACATGGCGCGGCTCTACGGCTACCACGTGGGCGGCAGCTTACACATCATCGTCGACAACCAGGTCGGCTTCACGACGCTGCCGAAGGACGGCCGCTCGACGTATTACGCCAGCGACCTCGCGAAGGGGTACGGGATCCCTATCGTGCACGTGAACGCGGACGACCCTGAGGCCTGCCTCGCGGCGATGCGCCTCGCCTGCGCGTACCGTGCCCGCTTCCGTGACGAGTTCGTGATCGACCTCGTGGGGTACCGTCGGCACGGCCACAACGAAGGTGACGAGCCCGCCTATACCCAGCCCCTTCAGTACAAGGCGATCGCCGAGCACGCCACCGTCGGCGAGATCTACGCAAAGCGCCTCATCGACGAAGGAGTGCTCGACGAAGAGGCCGTCGAGGAATCGAAGGAGGCCATCCATCAGGCCTTGCGTGACGTTCAGGACGAGGTGCGTGAGTACGTGCCGCCCCCGGCCGAAGCGGACACGGACGACGAGCGGGAGACCCCCAAGGTACCGGAGACCACGGGCGTTGCGTTGACGACGCTCGAAGCGATCAACGACGCGCTAGTACGGGTCCCCGAAGGCTTCTCCCCGCATCCCAAGCTCTGGAGGCAGCTGGGCCAGCGAGCGAGCGTATTTTCGCCGAACCGCAAACTCGACTGGGGCCATTCGGAGTCGCTCGCATTGGGCAGTTTGCTCATGGAAGGCATTCCCATCCGACTGACCGGCCAGGATACACAGCGAGGCACGTTCAGCCACCGCCACCTCGTCCTGCACGACGTGGAGACGGGTCGAAAGATCATCCCCCTCCTGCAGGTGGCCGACGCTCGCCTCGAGATCTACAACTCGCCCCTGACGGAGACGGCCACCATCGGCTTCGAGTACGGCTACTCGGTTGGAGCCGATACCGACGTCGTCATCTGGGAGGCGCAGTTTGGCGACTTTGCCAACGTCGCCCAGGTCATGATCGATCAGTTTCTCTCCTCGGGTCGCCAGAAGTGGGGGCAATACTCGAGGCTCATTCTCCTGCTCCCTCACGGGTACGAAGGCCAGGGCCCAGAGCATTCGAGCGCCCGCCTGGAGCGTTTCCTTCAGTTGTGCGCCGAAGACAACATGCGGGTCACCTACCCGACGACTCCCGCCCAATACTTCCACCTACTTCGGCACCAGGCGCTGCAGAGGCCCGAGCGTCCACTCATCGTCATGACGCCGAAGAGCCTACTCCGCCATCCGATGGCCACCTCGATGGTAGCGGACATGACGCACGGCGGTTTCGAGTCCGTGCTCGCGGACCCCACCGTGGAGGACGCCGAGAGCATCACCCGTCTCGTGCTCTGCTCGGGCAAGGTCTACTACGACCTCGCCTCGCATGACCGTCGAGCCGAGGCGTCCAACGTCGCCGTCGCCCGCGTCGAGCTCCTCTATCCGTTCCCGGCAGAGGCGCTTGCCGAGGTGATCGCGAGCTACCCCAACCTCCGCGAGGTGGTGTGGGCCCAGGAAGAGCCACGCAATATGGGCGCGTTGACGTTCATCGGGCCTAGGCTGCGGGTGGTGGTGCCACGAAAGGTGCCGCTGTCCTACTCGGCTCGACCCGAGAGGGCGAGTCCGGCCGAGGGGAAGGCCAAGGCCCACGTCGCGCAACAGGATGCGTTGGTCCTCGATGCGCTCGGCCTGGAGGCCGTGGAGGCGGCAGAGGGCTGACCTCCTCACCACTCCAGGAGGATCTTCCCGAAGTTCGCGTTCGATTCCATGTAGGCGTGCGCGTCCGCAGCGGCGGAGGCCGGCACGATGCGGTCGATTACGGGCGAGAGGTCTCCCGAGTCGAAGCCACCCAACACGTGCGAAGCGAACGAGCGAGCGAGCTCGATTTTCTCCTCGAGCGGCCGGGCCCGTAGGACGGTGCCGCGGATCGACGCGCGGCGCCCCATGAGACCACGGAGGCTGAGTACGGCCTCGGCGCCACCGGGTACGCCCACCACGATGTGTCTTCCCTTCACGGCGACGACGCGCTGGTTGCCCTCCAAGTAGGGGCCTCCGACGAGATCGAGGATGACGTCCACTCCTCGGCCATCGGTCAGCTCCAGCACGCGCTCCGGCCACGCACCGTCGGCGAGAACGGGATGCTCAAGGCCGAGGGCAGACGCCCGCTCCAACTTCTCAGGCGTCCTAGACGTACCGATCACAGTGGCGCCGACTCGGCGCGCGAGCTGCAGCGCCGCGGTCCCCACCCCACTCCCGATCGCATGAACCAGCAGCGTCTCGCCAGACGCCAGACCTTCCTGGAGAAAGGCCGCGTCGTAGGCCGTCATGTACACCTCCGGGATCGCGCCCGCGGTGACTGGCGTCATCCCCGGCGGGATTGGAACGAGCGTCTCTGCCGGAGAAAGGGCGTACTCCGCGTACCCTCCTCCACCCAGGATCCCCATGACAGCGTCACCGACCGCAACCGCGATGACCCCCTCCCCGACCTGCTCCACAGTGCCTGCCAGTTCCAACCCTGGGATGTCCTCCGGATACCCCGGCGGCACGGGGTAGCGGCCTCGCCTTTGTAGGAGGTCGGCCCGATTCAATCCGGAAGAGGCGACGCGCACCAGTGCCTCTCCGCGGCCCGGCTCGGGGCGGGGCACGTCACGGAGCTCGAGGACATCGGGCCCGCCAGGCTCCTTGATGACGATGGCTCTCATGGTTTCGCTCATGCGGCCCACTGTAGTTCTTCCGGGGACTGCAAACTACCTTCTGCGTCCCATGCAACTACCGTTCGAGCTGGACCGCCCCCTGGTCTTCTTCGACCTCGAGACGACCGGTCTCGACCTCAAGAACGACCGCATTATCGAGCTCGCGTTCATCAAGCTGACGCCGCAGGGCGACGTGCTCGAACGTGTTCGCCGCTTCAATCCGGGCATCCCGATCCCGGCCGAGGCCTTTGCTATTCATGGGATCTCGGATGCCGACGTCGCGGACGAGGTCCCGTTCTGCCGGACCGCGCGGGATCTGACTGGCATCCTCGAGGGGTGTGACCTGGCGGGGTTCAACATCAAGCGCTTCGACCTTCAAATGCTCATGTATGAGTTCCGGCGGTGCGACGTGGACTTCTCGCTCGCCGGACGACGCGTGCTCGACGTACAGACGATCTTCCACAGGGAGGAGCGCCGGGACCTGACAGCGGCGGCGCGCTTCTACCTAGGACGGGAGCACGAGGAAGCCCACACGGCACTCGGTGACATCCGCACTTCGGCCGCAGTGCTCGCCGCTCAGTTGGCCCGATATGCCGACGTCCCGCGCGACCTGGACGGCCTGCACGCGTACTGCGAGGAGTTCGCCCCTTTCCGCACAGAGGTCGATCGCTGGTTCTCGAGCGAGGAGGAGGGACGTCGTTTCCGGAGGGGCAAGCACAAGGGTCAGGCCCTGGCCGACGTCGCCCGGGAGGCCCCCGACTACCTCCGCTGGATGCTTGGGGCGGACGACATGGACGAGGACGTGCTCAAGGTCGTACGTGAGGCCGCGGCCGCCGCGCAGCCCGCCCCGTCCGAGACCCAAGGGGAAGGCCCTCCGTGAAGCCCAATCCACCGACGCGGTCGCAGATGAAGCGTGCCATGAGTGTCACCTTGTTGCTGGCGACCATGGGCTGGGCGTGCGGCGAAGCTCCGGATCCGCCCACGCAGGAGGCGCCTCCTGTGCCGCCAGGGGTCTCCGGCAGGGCCCCAACCACCGCGCAGGGCCTTCCCTCGGTCGTGACACTACACCCTTCTCCGGGGCGTCCGGCCGATATGCCTCCCGAGGAAACGATCATGGATCAACTCGGCTTGGCTTTCATGCCCACGCAACTCCTCGTGCGCGTGGGCCAGCCGGTCGTATTCACGAACAGCGAGTCGCTCGCGCACAACGTTCATGTGGCCTTCATCGATACCGACTCAACCATATTCTTGGCCGACATGGATCCAAACGAACGCACGCAGATCGTGTTGGATGCCGAGGGCGGATACGACGTGACCTGCGACGTCCACCCAGGCATGCGCGCCTTCATCTACGTCACGACTGCGCCGCATGCCACGTTCGCCGACCCCGACGGTGGCTTCAGCATCCCGGACGTCCCTCCCGGCTCGTACATCGCGTCGGTGTGGAGCGCTTCGATGGACCTCAGAGGCCAACGCACCGTGCAGGTGTCAGGCCCGAGCACTGTACTCGACCTGAGCATACTGCAGTGAATTCGCTCGACGGCCCCGACCGGCACATCTGTAGTGGATGTGGGTGTACCATGCCGGTCACCTCCCGCTCCCCGTGACCCCAGACTGACATCATGCTCCTAGAAGCACACTCTGGCTCTCGCTACCTCGTTCTCCTTCTGGCCGTCCTCGTGATCGGCTACGCCGTGTTCGGGATGGCGACCAAGCGCCCGTACGACAAGACGATGCGGATCCTGGCGACATCCTTCACAGGGGCGCTGGACCTCACGGTCCTCATAGGGCTCGCTCATTTGTTGACGAGTAGGGGTTTTTACCCCCAACTCGCGGGCCACATCGTCATGATGGTGCTCGCGGTCGCGGTCGCCCACATGGTCTCGGTGGTCGTCCGGCGCCGGCCACTGGAGCAGCGGACCTATGCGCCCCACTTGGTGAGCGCGCTCGTCGTCCTCGCGCTGGTGTCGTTCGGGATCCTGTCAATCGGAAAACCGATCGTAGGCTGATTCGGCATGTCTCCTCTGGAACCCCTCGAGGCGTCCTCCGGCGCCAGTCGATCCCCTGGCCCCGCCGATCTCGGCATCGTCATGACCGGGGGTGGTGCCCGAGCCGCCTATCAGGTGGGATTCCTGCGGTGTCTGGCGCGGCTCTATCCGGAGCTACGCATTCCCTATGTGACGGGCATCTCGGCGGGCGCCATTAACGCCGCCCTTCTTGCATCCCATCATGGGACCTTTCTACAAGCGGTCAGCGAGCTGAGCGGGCTGTGGGGCAACCTCACGGTTGGTGACGTCTTCCGGACGGACACGCGCTCTCTGGCCATGAATGTCGTCAACTGGCTCCGCCAACTCGCGTCGGGAGGAATCGGCCGTCCGCGCCTGGTGCGGGGCCTCGTGGACACACAGCCTCTGCGGGCCTTCCTTACCGAGGTGCTACACGCCGTCGATGGTGAGCTCACGGGGGTCAAGTACAACCTCGACCGGGGCCGGCTCAACGCTCTCGCGATCAGTACGACCAGCTATTCCACCGGTCAGTCGGTCACGTGGATTCAAGGGAACGACGTCGAGCTGTGGGAGCGTCCCATGCGGAAGCCGGTCACGACGACGATGTCGGTAGACCACGTGATGGCTTCCGCCGCTCTGCCGCTCTTCTTTCCGGCCGTCGGAATCGAAAACGCCTGGTACGGCGACGGGGGCATTCGGCTCGTCGCCCCGCTGTCGCCCGTGATTCATCTCGGCGCACGTCGGATCATCGCGATTTCCACCCGATACGCTGCATCCGATGCCGAGCAGGCCGAGCACACCGTCCATGGTTATCCCCCGCCGGCGCAGGTCATGGGCGTACTCATGAATTCGATCTTCCTCGACTTGCTCGACCACGATGCCCTGCGCCTCGAACGCCTGAACCAACTCCTCGATGACCTGCCGGAGGGGAGTCGCGGGGGCCTGAAGCAGGTGCGCCTACTGACGCTCCGCCCCTCGGCGGACCTGGGAAAGATGGCCGGCCAGTTCGAGGCCCAGCTGCCCCGAGCCTTCCGATTCATGACGCGGGGGCTCGGTACCAAAGAGACGCGTAGCCCGGACTTTCTGAGCATGGTTCTCTTCCAGCCGGACTATCTGACCGCATTAATCGAAATCGGAGAGAAGGACGCGGCAGCGCGGGTGGGGGAGATCGAGGCCTTCCTGGAAGCCGAGACCGACTGACATGCTGCACCCCCGTGCCTTCAAGGTCACCGTCGTCTGGACGCTGCTTCTGCTCTTCTTGGGCAGCGTCGTCCACGCCACCGAATCCAGCTTGGCCTGCCCGGACTGGCCGACCTGCTTCGGAACTATGGTCCCCGAAATGTCCGGCGGCGTCTTCTGGGAGCATCTGCACCGGCTGGTCGCCGGTGGCCTCGTGCTGATGTTCTCCTTGGCCACTTGGCTCGTGCACAAAGAAGTCCGAGATCGGCCGTGGATCCTGAAGGCATGTTGGGCCGGTATCGCGCTGCTGCTGGTGCAGTCCGCCTTCGGCGGGCTCACGGTCATCTACCGCCTCCCGGACCTCGTCTCCACCACACACCTCGCTCTGGCCTTCGGTTTCTTGGGGCTCGCCACATACCTCGCGGCTGCTACGACCTCCCGAGTGGAACCGCATGGTTCGGACGCCGACGCTGGCATCAGGCTCTGGGCGTGGGCGGCGGCGGGCCTGGTGTTCGCTCAGTCGGTCCTGGGGGGGCTCGTCCGCCACATGGACGCGGGCATGGCTTGTCCCGACGCGCCCCTGTGTCTGGGTCAGGTCGTGCCTCCATTGATCAACGCCCCAATCATCACACACTTTGCCCACCGTGTGCTGGCCCTGGTCGTGGTGCTGGCGGTCCTCGGGCTCGTGGTGCGTGTATGGCGTGGCCATGCCTCGGCCCCACTCAAACACTGGGCGGCGGCCGCTGGCATCCTCGTACTGGTCCAGGTAGCACTGGGCGTCGCGTCGGTCCTGTCGGTCTTGGCCGTGGCGCCAGTCTCGCTACACACGCTGGTCGCCGCTGGCCTCCTCGCTTCGCTCGTGTACCTGTCGGGGCTCACGAGTCCGACGCCCTTGGGGGAACCGAAGGCCATGGCCGCGACGGCGGCCTGAAGGAGTGGACATTGCCAGCATCGGCGACGGGCTCGCGCTCGTAAACGCGAGCCTCAACGCGACCAGCGCGGTCGCGTTGGTCACGGGCTTCGTGCTCATTCGCCGCAAGACGGTGCGCGGACATCAGCGCGCCATGCTCACGGCGGTCTCGGCATCGGGGCTGTTCTTGGTCTTCTACGTCACACGGGTAGCCCTCACGGGCACGCACGACTTCGCCGGGCAGGGCACTGCCAGAGTCGTTTACTTGGCAGTGCTTTTCTCGCACATGATTCTCGCCGTGCTCGTGCTCCCTCTGGTGGTGCGGCTGCTGTACCTCGTACGCGCCAAGCGCTTCCACCAGCATGCGAAGCTCGCGCGCTGGGTCTTCCCAGTCTGGGCGTATGTCTCCGCGACCGGCCTCCTCGTGTACGTGCTGCTCTATCAAGTCTACGGCTACTCGTGAGCGGCGGGGTCGTCCCCACGGGGCGTCTCCTGGGATATCTGGAAGCGGTTGCGGCGGCCTGTTTGTGGGGCTCGTCGGGAATCTTCGCGGTCTACCTATTCGGCCTCGGCGTGCCCCCCGAAACCGTCGCACTTTTGCGGCCTGCGGCCGGAGTCCTCTTCCTCTTCGGGGGACTCTCCGTCGCCCAGCCGGAGAGCCTACGCGTCGATCTTCCCGGAATCGTCGTCCTGGGATTGGGCGGGGGACTGGCGGTGGGTGTGTTTCAGGTGGCCTACCAGTTTTCCACCGACGCGGTCGGCGTCCCTCGCACGGTCGCGCTCCTCTACCTGGCGCCGGCGTTCGTCGTGGCCGTTTCAGGCCCGCTATTGGGCGAGTGGCCCTCCCGTCGGCGGGTCGCGCTGGTTGCGCTGACTCTCGCCGGGGTCTGGCTTACTGTGCTAGGTGCCGAGGAGGTGCCGGCGACTTTCGGCACCAGCGGACTGGCGTGGGGCGTCATGGCCGGGGCGAGCTACGCGGTGTACACGTTGTTCGGCCGCTTTGCGACGCGTAGGTACGGCTCCGCGCGAACCGTCTTCTACACCACGCTTGGCGCGTGCGCCCTGCTTGCCGCCGTCCTTCCCGTGGCCTCAGGGCCTCTGGTTCTGCCGACCGACCTCCGACCTTGGTTGGTGCTCGCGGTCTTCGGGGGACTGACCATCGCGCTCGCTCAATTTCTCTTCTTCGATGCACTGGGCCGGATCGAAGCGAGTGGCGCCTCGGTCGCAACCGCCGTCGAGCCAGCCGTCGCCGCCCTCTTGGCAACCGTCCTGCTGTCGCAGGGCCTGAACCCGGTCGGGTGGATCGGCGTGGGGCTTATCGTGGCCGGCGTCGTTGGCGTCGCCTCACGTCCCTAAGTCGGAAAGGAAATCTCCACTTCGGCTCCGCCATCCGGGACGTTTCGAAGGTCGATACGCCCGCCCATCCCCTCGATGACCTTGCGAGCGTGCGGAAGGCCGAGGCCGAGGCCGTCGTCCGAGGTCGAGTAGAAGGGGTCGAAAGCGCGCCGGAAGGCCTCTTCGCTGAAGCCGTCGCCGCGATCCCGAACCGTGATCTTCGCGCGGCCTCCGTCGCTCGTGACCGTCAGGTCCACGGTGCGCCCTTCGCCGAAACGGCTCGCGTTGTGGAGTACGAGATACAGTGCGTCCATGAGTGCGGCCGCGTTCACCGACGCACGCACCGCAACGTCGCTGAGCAGGAGTCGCACACCCATCCCCTGGTCGGTCACGAACTCCTTGGATACGCGCTGGGTCAGGGCCGACAGGTCCGTCCCCTGACGTGATTGGTCCGCCTCCCGGACGAAGAAGTCCAGGTCCTCCAATGCACCCAGGGCTCTGCTGATTCGTTCGCGGAGCTCCCCGGCGTCGGCATGTTCGCCGAAGCCCTGGAGCGGCTCGCGTACGCTTTTTTGGAGGAAGGAGCTCACACGGCCCACCGCCTCCCGCAGCGCGGCCTGCCGTTCGGCCTCACGAGGGGCCCAGCCGTCCTTTAGCGCCTCCTGCAGCGCAGCCTCCGGTGTGCCGCTAGAGACATCCGATTGGAGCTTGCCACGTCGAACTGCCTCAACGAGGGACCGAAGGCGCGCCTCTACCTCCTGACTGCCCTCCTCCAACCCCGCCTTGCGGCCGCTGGAGCGTCCGATTGCGAGACCGAGGGCACCCAAGACGATGCCAGCGACGATGCCAATGAGGACTTCCATGCTTCTCCATTCGCGCCTAGTGCGCTTGGAATTCGACAGCGGACGGATGTTCGCACACGCAATCCGGCGCGGCAACGTGTCGTTGCGACATCGGGGCTGACGGCCCTATCGTCGAGGCCCTATGGACACCCTGCCAGAAGTCGGCCGCGTTCTCGCCGCGTCATCCGACTCGAGCAACCCCAGTCCGGAGGAGCTCCACGAGCTCCTCGAGCGCATAGAGCGCATCGGGGTCATCGGTCTGTCTCGTTTTCCGGAGAAGGCGGCCCGCCGAGTCCCCTCCTATCTTGGCGCCAAGGGGTACGACCTCATCCCGATCAACCCGAACGCGGAACGAATCTTCGGCAAGGCTGCCTTCGACACCCTGGCGAAGGTGCCCGACGAGCTAGACCTCGTGCTCATCTTCAGGCCCTCCGAAGCAGCCGGGGACTTCGTCGAACAGGCGGCTCGGCGACCCGAACGGCCGGCGATCTGGCTACTGGAAGGCATTCTGGCGCCACGCGAAGCCGCAGCGGCCAGGGCGGAGGGTCTGACCGTCGTTCAGGACCTATGCATCTTCAAGGTCCATCGGGCGCTTTTCGGCTGAGGCCGCGGCTCAACCGCCGAGGACCTGCTCGAGCATTTCCGCGTGTCCCTTCGGCTTCACCTTCCTCCACGCCTGAGCAACGGTCCCGTTCTCGTCTATCAGGAAGGTGCTACGCTCGATCCCCATGAACTTGCGACCGTACATGCTCCTCTCCTTCCACACGCCGTAGGCGTCCGACACGCGGTGATCCTCATCCGCGAGCAACGGGAATGTGAGTCCGTACTTGGCCTTGAACTTCTTGTGGGACTCCACCGAGTCTGCCGAGACCCCGAGTACTACGGCATCCAGCTTCTCGAAGGCCGGAGTGGCGTCACGGAAATCGCACGCCTGAATGGTGCACCCGGGAGTGTCGTCCTTGGGGTAGAAATAGAGGACGACCTTCTTGCCGCGAAGCGCTGAGAGCGTCACCTCGCCCCCCTCGTCGGACAGAAGCGTGAAATCTGGGGCTGCGCTGCCGTCTTTGATCACGTCGAGATCTCCGGTTGATCCATGGCTGGGTCCTCGGCAGTAGGCGGATGCGAAGGTGGTGGAACGGCTAGTTGGGGTGACACCTGGATGACTTCGGCTTCCCACCGGCACAGGGCGTCGCCGCGCGATTGGCATTGGGCGTGCGCGACCCGAACCGTTCCACCGAGCGTTTGCTCGATCACTTCGCTGCAAAAACCCGACAGGAGGTGGCAGGCGTCGCCACCCGGGTCGGCCTGGATGAAGAAGAGCGCTCGGCCCTCGATAACGAAGGGGCCGCGCGCGAAGCCGCCAATCGCGCGGCCGAAGAGCCTCTTCAGGCGGCGCCTCGTCGCCGACCGCGCAATCGCGAACTGTGCGCGCTTAGGCAGGATGCGACCCCACCTCTTAGGGGTCTCGGAGGCGGCGAGAAGTCTACCCACCTGCTCGAAGACTTGGTCGCCGTCCGGCCGGCGAATCACGAAGCGGAAGAGGTCGCTAACCTCGACGTCACTCAAGCGGACGCCCTTCCTGGCATCGGCCTTGTGTGTACGAATCTGGCGCTCCACCACGTCGCTCAGCCCGAATCGCCTGGGGATCGTACGACTGGGGTCCTCGTCTTCGAGAATCTCGCCCGGCAGGTCCCGGTCCCTGATTACTTCCAGTAGACGGAGTGCCACCACGGCCTGGACCCGTCGCGGACCATGCTCCGCAGGAGGCAATTCAGTGGGATCCTTCAACTCGCCTCGTCGATTGGTAGTTAGATGGCAGGCCAATCTCACCGAAGTGGGAAGCGCCTGCAACGCAGGCACCAGTGCCCGTTCCCGGTAGAAGTGGTGTGACCAAGCAATTTCAAGATCGTACCAATTTGAGAGTGACACCCCCATGCGCGCGGTCCATATATGGTCAGGGCGTCTCAGGACGCACTTCAAGCGGGGCGAGTGTGAAGATCATCTCGTTGGCCCACCCTGGGGGGGCTGGTTCTTCGTGCCAACGAGACCCTTTGCACTCCCCCGTTTGTCGTTCCTGGGCTACGACTAAGCTGCGTCTCGTGCTCTTGTTGGATTCCCGACCTTCGGGCATCTTACGGGGAACGTTTGACGGCCGCCTGAAGTTGGGCGGCATAGGGAATAGAGCTTAATCATGGCCACAGTGGAGCCCCAGGAGCCGATCCAGGTCCTCGACGAAGTTTCGCTTGATGACCTGAGCGACGAAGAGCTGGTGACGGCCCATTTACAGGGCCGCCCCGGGGCCTTCCAGCGGCTTTACGATCGATACCGGGACCGCTTGATCCACTTCATCACCCGGAAGACCGGGGACTCGGATCGAGCACAGGATCTCGTACAGGAAGCCTTCATCCGCGTGACCCGGCACCTCCACAGGTTCGACACGTCGAAGAAGTTTTCCACCTGGGTCTACACCATTGCCAGCAACCTCTCGAAGAACGAGTTGCGCAACCGGTCCCGTAGCCCCCTGGTGCTCTTCCAGCGACTCACGGGAAACTGGGAAGACGACCATCGCCCGATTCAGTTCGAGGACTTCTCCATGCGTCCGGATGACCTGTACCGGAAGCGCTTCTTGCGCCGCCTGGTGGAGGACACTGTCGAAGAGCTCCCCGAGCACCATCGGCTCGTCTTCCGGCTCAGGGAGCTGGAGGGCAAGAGTTACGAAGAGATTTCGGAGATCACCGGTGTGAACCTCGGTACCGTGAAGAGCCGGCTGCATCGCGCGCGGAACTCGTTCGCGCAGAGGATCGAGCCCTTCCTCAATTAGGGCACAAGGTCAGTCTATCCATGTTCGACGACCTGCGAGATGCGTTCCGCGAAGCCCTGGACAACTTCAACAAAGAGTTGAAGCGCGACCGGGTACCGGAGACCGTGGACCGCCTTCTCGGCGGCATGAAGGACGAGATCGTCGATGAGAAGGCCCAGGTGGCGGGCCTGGAGGCTCAGCTCGAGCAAGCGATGGCTCAGTCCAAGCTGGAAGCGGAGCGAGGCCTGACGTGCCGCCGGCGCGAAGAGATGGCCCGACGAATCGCAGACGAAAAAACCGCCGACGTCGCCGCCCAGCACGCCGTGAAGCACGAGGGCCATCATCGGGTCCTAGAGAAGAAGGTCGAGGCGATCCGTGAGGAGCTCGAATTCCGGCGCCGTACGATGGATGAGATGATGGCCAAGTTCAACGAGGCGCGGGACAAGCGGGACGCGCTTTCGGCGACTGCGGGGCGCTCCGATGCCAGGGGGTCCTTCGCCACTGCGGACGACCTCTTCGGCGAGCTGGACCGCATGGCGGAGAAGATCGAAGGGGAGCGTTCCAAGGGAGAAGCGGCCGAGATTCTGGATTCACTCGATCTCGACGGAGACTCCGACTACCACGTGGAGCTTGACGCCCAACCGCCAAAGCGGGAGGAAATGGACGTGGACGCCGCGCTCGCCGAGCTCAAACGGCGCATGGGGGAGGAGTAACTCCCGAGGTCCTACTCGCCGGCTTCGGTCGCGAAGTCCCTGACAAAGAGGAGCCCGGCGCACTCCCCCGAAAGGAAGAGAATGTCCTCGCGCTTCTCGGTCGGCAGCGGCGGACGCTCGACTCCCCCGTCGGCCAGGAGTCCCCAGACGCGTTCGTCCTTCGTACCGAGGCACACCACCACGCCGTCGCGTCCCAAGTCGAGCAGCTGGGGAGGCGCGTGAGCTTCGCAAGCCGACACGGCCTCGGGCACCTCGAGCCTGGCGGGATCGTGCGACACGTCGAGCACAATGAACGGGCGCGCCGCCGAATCTCCCGACGTCGGCCGCCAGAAGATCACGCCTCGGTCAGCACCGGCGAGATGCACAACGCGCCAAAGTGGCAGTGCGAACCGAGAGCGCTCGCCGTCGGCGCCCCATAAGGCCATGGTCCCCGCAGGCGCCGGCCCGCCGGCACGTCGCTCGATGACACTCGAGAGGTCGATGATTTCGTCTGCCATATCCGCGCAAACAAAGGGTCCGAGCGGGTGTCCGTCAAACCCTGGCTCTCATTCGGGCGTTCGGGTACATTCTGCCGTCGTTCTCCAAAACGGACTTCGGTGGCGGAACGCGTAATGCAGAATTGGATCGGTATCGGCATTTGGATCGTCATGGGCGCAGTCATCGGGCTCGTGATGAAGGCCCTCATCAGCCGCCCTGAAGAGACGCCCGGCCACACCCCCGTGCTCCTGGCACTGGGAGGGTTTGCCGCGGTCATCGGGGGGATGCTCGGCGTGGGCACATTCCACCTCTTCGACCCGCTGGCGATCAGCCCCGGCGGCATGGCGGGGGCGGCCCTCTTCGCGATCCTGTGCACATTCGTCTACCGGTGGGGGCTACGCAGCCTGATCTAGTGGCCGACCCACTGGGCTTCATCGAAAGTCACCTCGCCCGCTTTCGCTCGGAGCTTTACGACTTTCTCCGCATCCCGTCGGTCAGCACTGCCGGCGAACACGACGGAGACACTCGTGCAGCGGCGCACTGGCTCGCCCAACGCCTCACCGACGTCGGACTGACCGCCGAGATCGTCGACACGCCTGGCCATCCCATCGTGCTCGCCGAATGGAGCGGCGCTCCCGGTGCGCCCACTGTGCTGATCTACGGGCACTACGACGTTCAGCCCCCCGATCCGCTCGACGAGTGGAGCTCACCCCCCTTCGAGCCCACCGAACGCGACGGCCGCATCTACGCGCGGGGCGCGGCGGACGACAAGGGTCAGCTCTACATGCACATCAAGGCTCTCGAGGCGCACATGGCGACCGCGGGCTCGCTTCCGGTCAACGTCGTGGTCCTGGCTGAGGGCGAAGAAGAGATCGGGTCGCCTAATCTGGTTCCCTTCGTGCAGGCCAACCTGGAGAGACTGGCGTGCGACCTCGTGGTCATCTCGGACACGGAGATGTTCGCGGAAGGTCTGCCGTCCCTGCTCTTCTCGCTCCGCGGGCTGTCGTACTTCGAGATCCACGTGAAGGGCGCGCGCAGCGACCTGCACTCGGGCAACTACGGCGGCTCAGTTGCGAATCCCGGCAACGCGCTGGCGGCCATCATCGCGTCGCTGCACGACGCGGAAGGCCGGGTGGCCATCCCGGGCTTCTACGACGACGTCTTGGAGTGGGATGCCGAAACGCGTGAACAGATCGCCGACCTACCCCACGACGACGAGGCGTATCGGCAGGAGCTCGAGGTCCCCGCGCTGACTGGTGAGCGCGGCTTCACCACGCTGGAGAGGCTCTGGATCCGACCGACGTGCGACGTGAACGGGTTGCTGTGTGGCTACACCGGTGCGGGAGCCAAGACCGTGTTGCCCAACAAAGCGATGGCAAAGGTCAGCTTCCGCCTAGTTCCGAGTCAGAACCCGTCGAGGGTCACGGAGCTGGTCGAGGAGCACCTGCGAGCCGTAGCCCCGAAGGGCGTGACGGTCGAGTTGGTGGAGATCCACGGTGGACGACCTTGGAAGGCGAAGCTGGAGGGCCCTGCCTTCGACGCGGCTCGGGAGGCGCTCGAGGAAGCCTTCGGGACCGCCCCTGTCCCGATGGGCGGTGGCGGGTCGATCCCCATCGTAGTCGATTTCGAGGAGCAGCTGGGTGCTCCAGCGCTTCTTCTCGGCTTCTCGCTTCCGGGCTGCAACCTGCACGCGCCGGACGAATGGCTCCCGATCGACAACTTCGAGAAGGGCATCGTTGCGCTCGCCCTCCTGTACGGGAAGCTGGGCGCCTAGGAGTCGGCGGCCGACACCATGGCGGCTGCCTTGAGTAGGGCCCGCGCCTTGTTCAACGTCTCCTCGTACTCCTTGCCGGGATCCGAATCGGCAACGATGCCCGCTCCCGCCTGCACATAGGCGGCACCTCCGGTCACGACCACTGTTCGAATCGTTATGGCCGTGTCCATGCTCTTGCCGCCGTAGTTGAAGTAGCCGACGGCCCCCGCATACGTGCCCCGTCGGACCGTTTCCAGTTCGTCGATGATCTCCATGGCGCGCACCTTGGGCGCACCCGATACCGTGCCCGCGGGGAAGCACGCGCGGAAGACGTCCAGTGCGCTCAGCCCTGGGCGCAGACGGCCCTCGACCTGGCTCACGAGGTGCATCACATGCGAGTACCGCTCGACGACCATCAGCTCCGGGACCGTCACCGAACCATACTCCGCGACCCGACCCACATCGTTGCGGCCCAGGTCCACCAGCATCCGGTGTTCGGCCAGCTCTTTCTCGTCGGCAAGCATGTCTTCGGCGAGCTCGCGCTCCTCTTCCGGGGATTTTCCGCGCGGCCTAGTCCCCGCGATGGGGCGCACCGTGACGGTGTCATCCTCCAGGCGCACGAGGACTTCCGGCGAACTACCCACGAGTGACACCCCGTCGAGCTCCAGGAAGTATAGGTACGGGGAGGGGTTCAGGCTGCGCAGCGCCCGGTACAGATCGAAGGGGGTCGCTTCGAGAGCGAATCCCAGCCGTTGGCTCAACACGACCTGAAAGGCGTCACCAGCCCGAATGTATTCGCGGATGCGCTCGACGCCGGCCTCGTACGTCTCCCGCGTCATCGAGCTCTGAAAGGGGGGATCCGCGTCGGGCTCGCTGGCCAGCGCCAAAGGCCGCGGTGGATCGCCCTCCTCCAACCGGCGGACGAGCGCTTCCGTTCGCTCCGCGGCTCCGTCGTACAGCGCGCGCAGTTCGTCGTCGGAGGCGTCCGCGTCGACCGGTACCGCGGCGATCGCCATCGCGCGTCCCCGCAGGTTGTCGATTGCGAGCACGATGTCTGTAAACGCGAATAGCCCGTCCGGCAGGTCGAGGTCGTCCTCCGGGGCATCCGGGAGCCGCTCGATCTGGCGCACTACATCGTACGCGAAGTACCCTACGGCGCCGCCCCAGAAGCGTGGAAGCTCATCGACATCGGCAGGCGTACGCGCGCGAATCCGGGCGTCGAGGTCGCCGAGCGGATCGTCGGTCTCGACCGCAGACCATCCCTCGCCGGGCGTCCACCAGCTCACTGCCCCACGTTGTAGCTTCCACGCACCGCGTGGACGAGTCCCCAAGAACGAGTATCGAGCCCACTGTTCTCCACCGACTACAGACTCAAGCAGAAAGCCGAAGGGTGGTTCGGCGAGCTTGGCGTACGCCGTAACCGCGGTGTCGACGTCGAACAGGAACTCGCGCCACACCGGCACGAGGCCCGCATCCTGTGCCAGGCTCTTGAAGCGCTCGAAGCTGGGGAACAGCTGCATGCGAACGGGCGACCGGCGGTAGGGGATCCGTCCAGACGTCGCGGCGCGTGGCGCATAACGACCCCCGGAACGAGGTAGTGAGCGACCCAATGTCCACAGGCCCCAACGGACCGTCAACGCCGCTCTTGGCGGTGGACACAGGAGGCACCTTCACAGATCTGGTACTTCTCGTCGATGGCGCCATCGAAACCCTCAAGGTTCCGTCGACCCCCGAGGACCCCGCCGAGGCCGTCTTGGAAGGCATCCGTCGCATGATCCCGGCGGGACTCGGATTCCGCTTGCTGCATGGATCGACCGTGGCCACGAACGCGTTGCTCGAGCGGAAGGGCGCACGTGTCGTGCTCGTGACCAATGCTGGCTTCGAGGACATCATCGAGATCGGGCGACAGAACCGCCCTCAGCTCTACGCCCTCGTCGGCCACCGGCTCCCGCCGCTCGTCGATCGCGACGACCGCATCGGTATCGCCGGCCGCCTGGACGCACGGGGCGAGGAGATCGCCCCGTTGGACTCTGACCAACTGTCCCGCCTCGTCGACGTGGTGAGGAACCGAGGGGCGGAGTCCGTGGCAGTGGCTCTGCTTCACTCCTACGCCAACGCCGAGCATGAGCAAACGGTCGCGGCAGCACTCGCCGCCTCTGCGCTCCCGGTGTCGGTCTCGAGCACGTTGGTGCCCGAGTTCCGCGAGTACGAGCGCACGTCGACGGCGGTGGTGAACGCATACGTCGCCCCGATGATGGACCGCTACCTGGGTCGGCTGGCGTCGGAGGCCGGCGCGGAACGTGTGACGATCATGGGTTCGAACGGGGGCGCCCTGCCCGTCGAGCGAGCGCGGCGCGAACCCGTCCACACCGTACTTTCCGGCCCGGCAGGGGGCGTGGTGGGGGCGCTCACGTGGGCCCGCCGCGCGGGATGCGAGTCGGTGATCTCGTTCGACATGGGTGGCACGTCTACGGACGTCTCTCTCTGCCCGGGGCGGCCGCTGCGCACCCGAGAGTTCGCGATTGCTGAGCAGCCCATCGCGATCCCGGTCCTCGACATCCACACGGTCGGGGCGGGTGGTGGATCGATCGCTCGCGTCGACCCCGGCGGCGCTTTGCGTGTCGGGCCGAGGAGCGCGGGAGCCGCCCCGGGGCCGATCTGCTACGGCCGTGGAGGAACGCAGGTCACGGTCACGGACGCACACGTCTGGCTCGGCCGCCTTCCCACATCCGGCTTCCTCGGCGGAGAGCAGCGGCTGGACCGCGAGGCCATCGAACCGGCCCTAGCGACGATCGCGAGTGCACTCGGAGGCTCCTTGGACGCTGCAGCCGAGGGCATCCTGGCCGTAGCGGACACCGCCATGGAACGCGCATTACGCGTGATCTCCGTCGAGCGCGGGTACGATCCGATCGGCTTCGCAGTCGTCGGTTTTGGGGGGGCGGGCGCGCTTCACGTCGCCGAGCTGGCCAGCCGCCTCGGCGCCTCGAAGGCCATCGTCCCTCCAGACCCTGGCCTGCTCTCCGCCTATGGCATGTTGGCGGCTCCGCTCACGAAGGAGGCGTCCAGGACGGTCCTCGAGCGCGCCGGACAGGCCGGCACCCTCGAAAGAATCCGCGACGTGCTCGGGGAGCTCGAGGCAGAGACCACGAAAGCGATGCTCGGCGAGGGCGCCGATGCGACCACGCTCATGACGGAGCGACGTATCGATGCGCGGTACCACGGACAGAGCTTCGAGTTGAGCGTACCCGCTACCGATTGGATCGAGGACTTTCACCGGAGCCACTTCGAGCGGTACGGCTACGAACGTCGTGAGACCGCGGTCGAGGCGGTTACGCTTCGCGTGACGATCACTACGCCAGCGCCGCCCCTCCTGCGACTCGAGCTGGAGTCGGCCACTGACCCGCCTCCGGCTCAGCCCATCCGGGTGACCTTCGCCGGAGAAGGTCACGAAGCGATCCTGATCGATCGCCAACACCTGCGCTCGGGACACATCGTAAGCGGCCCCGCGGTCATTCACGAGTACAGCGGCACGACCTGGGTCCCCCCCGGCTGCCAGGCGGACGTCGATGCGTGGGGATGCCTGCACCTGGCGTTTGGGTCGTGAACCGCCCTGCAGGTCGGCCCGTTACGGTTATCTTTTCGGCTTCGTGCAACGCGTAAGCCGTGACGAGGACATGAGCGAAGAGACGCAGACCCCCGAAGTCGCCTCGCTGGCGCCGCCTGAAGAGGTGCCGAGCGACCTGAGGCCGCCATACAAGGCAGCCGCGATCGCGGGCGGTGTGGTCTTCCTCCTCTACGCGATCACGCTGTCGCGCACCACCGCCTTCTGGGACACATCGGAGTACATCGCGACCGGCCACATCATGGGGATCCCCCACCAGCCGGGTAATCCTCTCTTTGTCGTGCTCGCGCGAGCCTGGTCGGTTTTGTTGGCACCCCTTGGCCTGTCCGTGGCCGTAAGAATCAACCTGTTCAGCGCCCTTATGAGCGCTTCCGCTCACGGGCTCTGGTTCCTCGTCGTGCATCACGTTCTGCGGTACTTCTCGGGGGACCGGACCTTCCGACTCATTGGTGCGACCGCAGCGGTGTTGGTGAGCGCGACTGCGTTCACTGTGTGGAACCAGTCAAACGTGAACGAAAAGGTTTACACCGTTTCGTTGTTGACCATCGCGCTGCTGACATGGCTCGCGGTGCGATGGCAAGAGAACCTGGGTAAGGGCAAGGACGATCACCTTCTCATTCTGATGGTGTTCGTGCTCGCGCTCAGTGTGGGCAACCACCTCATGGCGTTCTTGGCGGCGCCGGCCATTGGGATCTTCGTATTGTTCGTACATCCGAAGACGCTCCTGAACTGGCGGCTCTACTTAGGTGGGGCCGTGGCGGTGATCCTCGGTCTCTCCATCCATTTGGTGCTGCCCATACGCGCCGGCCTGGGCCCCATCATCAACGAGGCCGCCCCTACCTGCCCCGACATCGGCTCCGCAATCGGTGCGGTCGTGACGTACGGGAAGGCTGGCTGCGTCGCGCTCTCCGAGGCCCTCAATCGAACTCAGTATCTCAAGCCGCCCCTGCTCCCGCGCCAGGCTCCGTTGGCGGATCAGCTGGTCAACTATCTGCAGTACTTCGATTGGCAGTGGGCGCGCAGCATGGACGGCACGAACACCGTGTTCGGCGGCTTGCGACTGCCCTTCACGATGCTCTTCACGGGCTTGGGTGTGTGGGGCGCCATCGAGCACGCGCGCCGCGACCGGGCGACCTTCGTCTTCATGGTGACGCTCTTCGCCACCGTATCCGCGGCGCTCATTTTCTATCTCAACTTCAAGTACGGATACACGCTGCCGGCTCCTGCGCAGAACCGCAGCCTCCACGAAGTACGCGAGCGCGACTACTTCTTCTTGATCAGCTTCTCGGTCTGGGGACTGTGGGCCGGGATGGGCATCGTCACGCTGTGGCGCGAAGCCGCGCTGGAGCTGAAGACCACACTCGCAAGGGCCAGCCCGATCTTGGGCCTCGCGCTCCTGCCGCTCGTCCTCAACTGGGGTTGGGCCAGCCGCGCGGACGACTACTCGGCTCGCGATTGGGCGTATAACCTGCTCATGAGCGTAGAGCCGTACGCGGTACTCTTCACCAATGGGGACAACGACACGTTCCCACTCTGGTACCTGCAGGAGGTCGAAGGCATTCGCCAGGACGTAACGGTCATCGTTGGGTCCTACCTGAATACCGACTGGTACGCGATGCAGCTCAAGCGGCTCACGACCCCGTGCGAGCCTGGCGTCGACCCCGCGGACAACCCGTCGCTCATCGTGTGCCAACGGCCCTACACGGCCGAGAACACGGGTGCGGCTTATGTGAACGATCCGAGTGAGGCACCAGGAAAGGTCGCGATCGTAGTCGACGCACCCATCCGAGCGCCGACGAAATCGATTTTGCCGCTCACGGACGAGCAGATCATACAGGCCACGTTGAGCTATCCGACCATCGAAGAGGAGCTGCGGCTCCAGCTGGGGAACGTGGTGGCGACGATCGCTGCCAATCAGTACCTGAACCCATGGCAGCAATTTGCGCTGAACATCCTCAATGAATCGATCGCCGAGCGCCCGATCTACTTCGCCTCGAGCGGCAACAATGCTGCGGTCTTGGGGATTCAGGGCTACCTGATCCGCGAGGGGCTGGCCTTCCGCGTCAACAACGGCCCGCCCGGCCAGGAACCCGGCGTCGTGTCTCTCACGCAATCACCCTTCACGCCCGTGACCGGTGATTGGTTGAAGGAGGAGCGCACTCGGGTGTTGATGGACCAGGTCTTCATCCACCGCACCGGCATTCCGGACGAGTGGGACCATTGGCCCGACCTCGCCACCATTGGGATCCCGACATACTACGGCTGGGGCTACCTGGCGCTCGCGCAGGCCGCGGCTCAATCGGGAGACCAGCCCGCCCTCGACCGATACCAGGAGCGCGCCGAAGCCTGGTCAACCCTCGGCCTCTAGACGGACCGCTTTCGAAACACGAAGCATCCGTGCCGCGCCCAATCCCGCGGTAGGACCGAGCGGCACAGCGGCTCTAGCGGCTTCGAGCATTGCACCAACACCCAAAGGCCGGCGTACGCGACCTGGAAGATGCCGCGCCCGCGCGTCTGCTCCAGCAATGACGGACCTTCGCGTTGGTCCGTTGCGAACCCGACGAGGGAGCCAACCTTCTCAGCCAGCCACCGGAAGCCCCGGATCAGCGGCACGAACTCTTGGCCCTCCCACTCTTCCACGACCAGGCCGTGCGAGGCGTAGCGCTCGAACCAGTCACGCGCAGCACGCGGGTATACGATCTTGCCCTTGTCCCCGAGATCGATGAGGTCGAGTAGGACGGCATGGCCACCGGGCCGGAGTACCCGCGCGAGCTCGGCGATCGCGGCCTCTTGCTCCCGCGGCTCGAGGTGCTGGATGACCGTAATGCAAGTGATCAGGTCGAAGTGGTCGTCTGGGAAGTCGAGCTTCGTGGCCGACATTCTGAGATAGTCGACCGACTCGGGCGAAACGCGCCTCGCGGCATCCAACATCCCCTCCGTCGGATCCACCCCGATGGGTTTGGCACCCTGTTCGGAAAGCCAACGCGTCCAGCGGCCGAAGCCGCATCCGACATCCAACGCGCGCACTCCCTCGAGTCGAAGAGACCCGAGGACTCGGGTCACGGCATTCCACTGCAGACCGGCCAGAAAGCGGTTGAGCCACACCGGCGCCCCGGGATAGCAGACCGCGGCCAGCGGATCGTCCGCGGCGTAGGTCTGTGAGACTCGGTCCCAATAAGGTTGGAGGTCCGTGTCCCCGGGCTGAGACACGCCTACGTTCCGAGGCGCCGCAGCGTCATGTTGTCGAGGAACAGGCGATCCTTCAGAGACAACGCGCCAATCCCATCGGCATCTAAGAGCTCGAGCAGTCGCGCGACCTCTTCCCGGTTGAGCGGATGTAGGCCGCGGACCTCGATGCTCCCCCACCGATCCCGATCCTCCTGATCGCGGACGCCCACGGAGGAGTAATGCGAGTTGGGGGCCTCGACACGGCGGCGCGCGGCGGCTCTCTCGTCACGCCACCGGCGGAGCCAGAGTCGAACTCCGACGCCGCTCGCAACGAGTAAAAGCAGAACAGGAAGGACTAATTCCGTCATCTTCGCATGTGGGTCCGTGCCACGCCGACCTCGGATAATGGTACGACGGACGCCAAGAGGAAAAGGTTGCGAAATAACGGACCTAGGCGCTCGTCACTTTGTCCGGCTTGGGCTTGACCGGTGCTTTGATCGTGATGCGACCGGGGCCGGCCGCGGTCGGACGCAACGTCGCGCCGCTCCCCGCACCCTCTTCGCGGACCTCGAGCACGTAGTCGAAGAGCTCCGGTCGCGCGTCGACCACGTCGCCTCGGGTGAAGAGGACGAATCGCGGAATTTCACGAAGCAAGGACTTCATGAGGACGACAGTCCTAATCTGGGCCTCCTCGTCGAGTCGGTCGAACGGCTCTTCAACCGGCAACGACGCCAGGACCCGCCCACGGCCCGCGACGAGAGACGCCGCCGCCATCCGGATCGCGACCTTTCCCGCCGCCAAGTCCTCTTCGGACATCGGCGATAGCGCTCCTTCGCTCCCCTGCAGCCGTACCCGCTCTCCTTCAATGGTGATCGCGAGAATCCTTCCCCCCGTGATCCGGCAGATGAACCGCGACGCACGTTCGATCAGCATCGCCGAAGCCCGAATCATGCGCGCCTCGTGAACCCGTCGCAGCGCCCCGACCACAGCACCCGCGGGCCCATCGAGAGGTGGGCCCGTCACGGGCGAGGTGTCGTCGAGCTCACGCAGACGCGCTCTCAGCAACTCGACGCGCTCCGATCCCGCCTCCAATGCCGCGTGCAGCCGCAACGAACGTCCTTCGAGCTCCTGTAGGGCCCCCGGCTTCAGCTCGAGCTGCTCCCAGCGGCTCCGCCACCAACCTCCATCCTGCACGACGGACTCCCACTGGTCCTTGAGTCGAGTCAGCACTTCCTCGTAGTGGCTCTCCAATACGCGACCGCACGTAGGGCAGGGGGCCTCGGGACCTGCGGACTCCATGCGGCGGATGCGACTCCGCAGCTCGCGCGCCCGGTCCCGGTACGCGTGGAGCGTCGTCTCGGCGTCCTGTCTTTCTCGCAGCCAATCCATTGTCGCGACTTCCAGATCTCCGTCAGTCTCCGCCACGTCTGCCCGACTCTCGATGAGCTCCCGCTCGGCCGCGCGGAATTCCGCAGCGACCTGTTCCGGGTCCACGCGGATCGCGCCCCGCCCACGGGCGGGCTGTTCGGGGGTCTCGCGGACACGCGCCGGTGGGTCTGCCACAGGCGCCCCCAAGCGGTCGAGGCCGGCCCTCACCAGGCCGAGTCCGCGACTCTCGGCCACCGCCTCTGTCGCCTCTCTCAGGGCCCCCTCAAGGGTCTCGGGCTCGGCGCCCGCCCAGAGCTCGGCGATAGCCCCGGAAGCCCCTCCTGCACCCTCACGTGCGAGCAGTTCGGCTACCGCCCGCCTGGCGCGGCCGCCGCCGCCGAGGAATGCCGTCAGTCCCGCAGGGATCGACGTGCTGATCCTGCCCAAGCCTGGCACCTCGCCGTCCAAGGCGTCGATGTCCCCGACCGCCCCGCCCAGGGACTCCGAGCCGTCCGGGACCCCCTCCATCAGGAGCGCGAGTGAGACGTCATCGAGCAAGCCGTCCCTCTGCAGTTCCGCGCCCACCGCCTCCCGTAAGAGACGCGGCGCCTCCACGGGTAGCCAGGCGTCGGCGGGCACCCAAAGCTCCCGGCCGGCCTCGACTGCCAGGTGGAGGGCCATGCCGCGGAGCTCCCTGAGGGGCTCGCCCTGAAGCGCGAGCACGTCGGCCGGGGCGGCCCCCTCGAGCCTGAGTCTGACAATCTTCCCCGCGATGCCGCCGGGCACCTCATCGGTAACCTCGCGAACGCGACGGCGCAGACGGTCGGGGTCACCCTGCCCGACCTTCACTGGAGCGAGGGCCACAACGGCCCGTCCCGGAATCGCGTGAAAGTCCGTCCGACCGCTCGCGAGATCGACCACGAGGAAGCCCTTCTCGTCTGCCGCCTCGGCCCACGGATCCAGGGCGACGCGCTCCAGGGACCCGGAGTAGCTGGCCCGGCCAGTGACTTTGCGACGCCGATGCTCACCACCGAGGGCCACATAGCTCCAATCGGCGGGATCCACGTGAACGCCCTCCCCCCGCGCGCCCGCCTCTGCATGGAGGACGAGGAGATTCCACTTCATGCGCGGATCCGGCTCCGGGAGAGCGGGTGGGTGCCGCGTCAGCGCCCGGTGCGGTACCAGACAAGCGTGCAACCCGAGGCGGTCGATGAAGATGGACCGCATGAGGCTCGTCGCGGCCTCGACGTTCGGGAACGTGTCGAATGCGGCTAAGGCACCCGGATCTCCTTGCCGACGCGGTGAATCGCGCGGGCCGGCCACGAGGAGCACCGGCGCTTCCGGAAGCTCCGCGCGCAGAACCTCCAGGCCCCGGGCCAGCGCGACGACCGCGCCGGCCGGCGGGTCGGGCCGGTCGAAGATGTCTCCGGCCATCACGACGATATCCGGGGAGGCCTTTACCACCTCCAGACTCGCACGTTCGAAGGCCGCGGCGACGTCGCGTTCCCTGACGTCGACGCCTCCCGCGGCGCGCCCGTAGGCGCGAAACCCTAGGTGCACGTCGGACAGGTGCGCGACGATCACGTCGGTACTTCGGTCTCGAAGTCGGCCGTCTTCCTTGCGAGAACCACGCCGTACACCAGGCCCCCTGCCGACACGAGCACAAGGCACCCGACAAGCAGCGAGGCCGGAATGGGCACCCTAGGGAGAAGCAGCCCCGTAAGCACGAAGCCGAGCGCAGCCCCGAGGGCAGCGGCCGAGCCCGGCTCCCTGAGCGCTCCAGCGCTGCGGCTCCTGGCGACCGACACCATGCCGCCCAGAACCGTCCCACACGTGAAGAGCGGTGCGGCGGCGAGCAGCGTCAGTCCTGCCGCCTGTCCCAGAGCGCCAGAACCGATCGCCGGCAGGGCGCTCCACGCGACTCCGTAGCCCGTGGCCGCCATGAACGCGAACAGGCAGAGCATCCACCGCCGGCGCAGCCGATCTACCAGCTCGGGGTGCGGCGCGGGTGCGCTCCACAGGCCCATGCCCAGCGCCATGCCCTCGACGGCGAGCACGGTCGTCAGGGAGCGGAGAAAGCCCACGCCGGAATAGATCAACAAGCCCAGCGCGACCTCCGCGGCGATGGCCGCGGCCGCCCCGACCAGGAGAGGAGCGACCCAGTCGAGCGGATGTTGCCGGTGGCTCATCCGTCGGTCGAGCCCATCTCGCCGCGGTGAAAGACAAGTGCCGGTTGATCGCCCGCTCCACACGCCACGGTGCGCCCGAGCAAGATGGAGTGGTCCCCGGCGACGATCACCTCGTCTATGGAGCAGTCCAGCCAGGCCGCCGCACCTTCAATGACAGGGTGTCCCGACGGAGCGCCGCGCCAATCCACCCCGTCGAACCGACCCTCGGAGGGGCTCGTGGCAAAGCGTTGGGCGATGTCACCCTGGGCGGCGGACAGGACACTGACCGTGAAGCTCTGGGACGCGATGATCGGGTCGTGAGAAGCCGACCGGTGTGCGATGCAGACGAGCACGAGTGGCGGATCGAGCGACACCGAGGTGAAGGAATTGACCGTCAGGCCGAGGGGCGCTCCCGAAGCATCGCGTGTCGCGACGACCGTCACGCCGGTCGGAAAGCACGCCATGACGGAACGCAGCGAAGGCCCCATGGCCTGGCCCCCTCCCCCTTCGTCTCGATCTTGCACCTGGTCCACCCTCAGCTTGCCCACCGAAGGGTCCGCGCTAGCTTTCGAAGCTGGAACCTCTCGAGAGGTTCGCACCGACCCAAGAGCTTGATGCGACGGCACTTACTAGCGATCGCGGTGATCTTAACCGGGGCTACAGGTTGCGACAACGTGACCTGGGGCGGAGCCGAGGTTGAGCTCAGGCCCCCGCCGACCAACGAAGCAGAGGTAAGCGAGGGAACCGCGGTGCCAGAGGCCCAGACCCCTGCACGTCAGCCGGGCCCCCTGTTGCTGGCCGGACTGAGGGACGGACATCGCGCCACTCTGGTGGTCGTAGGAGAGATCAACGGCGACTCGATCGCGCCCTTCCCCAATCCGAGGTATCCCGAGGACGCGGAGCGACTCTCCGACGTCGTGGCGATCGGTACCGAGTGGATCCTCTTCGCAGAAGGGGTGCGCGTCGGTCGCCTTGTGGCAGATCAGGTCATCTCGGCCATTGAGTACTGCACGCCGCGTGCTTCCGTGTCTGGCGTGGTGGAGGTCGTGCCCGGAGCAAGCGAGGCAGAGCGCTTTCTCGCGCTCGCCGCCTCGGACGCTGCTGAGCGCGAATACGACGCCTATGCGGCCTCCGCTCGGGACTATGATCAAGGGGTCGCGACGCTCACGATCGCGCAGGAAATCATTCCGCGAGTTGGTGCGGTGTGGCCCGTGGAGGGTGTCCTCGCGGCGCGTCAGGACATCCAGGCCTTCGGGGTCGCCGGCATGACTGGTCGTGCCGTCGCTGCCACGTTCCTCTCGCGCGATCAACTCGCGATCGCACCGCCTGGACAGGGTGCCTACGCCGTCTTCGTGCTCGGCGTGCCCACGGCCGCCGGCTACCGGGAAGGCTTCTCTTGGTATCGCGCGGTCGACACGGAGGGCAAGGGCGTTCCGAGGTACTTCAGCCATCTCGATTGGGACGGTGATGGGGACGGCGAGATCCTCCTCGACGTCTTCGGCTCGAATCGGCGTTGGTACGCTGGGCTCTCCCAACGACAGGGTGAGTGGGTGCGCTCCTTCCAGGACGCGTGCGGCTCCGGATCGTCCTCAGGACTGTGATGCGGCGGCGGCCGCCGCCCGGGCGTCTCCGGCGCGCCCTGACTCTGATGTGGGCCACGACCTCGCTCGTGTGCGTCGTCGCCACGGGATGTACGTCCGGGGAAGTCGGCGATCGAGAGGTGGGAGCGGCGGGCTGGATTCGCGTCACCGATGCCTCTGGAGTCGCCGTGACCCTGCCCGCTCCGGCGCAGCGCGTCGTGTCGCTCGTGCCGTCCGCGACTCAGACCCTGCGCGCCATCGGGGCCGACGGCGCTCTCGTGGGAAGAACCGACTTCGACAACCAGCCGTGGGCTGCCGCGATTCAGTCGGTGGGAGGTGGTCTCGAGCCGAACCTCGAGTCGATCGTCGCGCTCGAGCCTGATCTCGTCATCCGCTTCGGGGGCTCTCAGGATCCGCGCACACCCAGGCGTCTCGACGACCTGGGGATCGCGCACATCGCTGTGCGACCCGACCAGGTGGACGACATCTATCAGACCACCCTGATCCTCGGCGCCGTAACCGGACACGAACGGGCAGCCGACTCGCTGGTGGCATCGATCCGCCGCGACCTCGAGGACCTGTCGGCGAAGGCCGCGACGCTTCGTAGGCACCGTGTCGCCTACGTGCTCGGTGGCACACCGCCCTTCGTCTCAGGGCCGGGGACATACATCGACGAGATCGTTTCGCTCGTGGGGGGTGACAACGTCTTCGGAGACCTGCGCATGCTGTATTCGTCGGTCAGTCCAGAGGAGCTACTCACCCGCGACATTGAGGTCGTGCTCCACTCGGGGGCCGACAACTTCGACGCGACACTCACGCCCGGGGCCCGCGTGATTCAAGTGGGCGATATCCTCGAGATACCCGGGCCGGATGTCGTGGAAGCCGCCTACTACATAGCAGAGATGCTCCATGGCCGGAGCCTCCGGTGAATCGATGGGCGTTGGGCGCGCTGCTCCTCGCAATGTTGGCGGTGGCGGTGCTCCTGGGCGTCCGCTTCGGTTCGGTGCCGATCTCTACGGCCGACGTGTGGGCGGTCCTGATGGGAGGCGGGGATGCTCCCACGCGCGAGATCATCCTGAGGCTACGTCTGCCACGCGCGCTACTCGCACTGCTGGTCGGCGGCGGCCTTGCGATCGCGGGGGCGACGTTCCAGGCGCTCCTGCGAAATCCACTGGCTGAGCCGTACATCCTCGGCATTTCGGGGGGGGCATCGGTCGGCGCGGTCTTGATCCTGGCCCTTGGCTGGGCGGCCGCGGGCTCCTGGGTGCTTCCGCTCGCGGCCTTCGCCGGCGCGCTGCTGGCCATCGCATTGGTGTTTCGGGTGGCCACCGCGGCGGGACGAGTGATGGACGTGAGAGTCCTCCTGCTCGCCGGCGTTGTAATAGCGGCGTTCTTCTCCGCGTGCATCGCGTTCATTCTCTCGGTGTCACCTGCGCGGACCGTGCAGAGCGCGGTTCTCTGGATCATGGGCAGCTTGGCCGCGGCCAGCTGGCGCAGTGTTTCGTTGGCAGCAGTATACACGCTTCCCGCGACGCTGCTCCTCATGGGGCTCGCACGACCGCTCAATCTCATGGCAATCGGAGAAGAGACCGCACATCACCTTGGCGCCGACGTAGAGGGCGTGAAGCGCCTCGCGCTGGTGATCGCCGCACTCATCACCGCGTCAGGCGTGGCCGTCGCAGGGGTCATCGGGTTCGTTGGGCTCGTGGTACCACACGCCGTCAGGCTTCTGGTCGGATCGGACCATCGCGCGCTCCTGCCGCTCTCCTTTCTTGCGGGCGGGGCGTTCCTCACGCTAGCGGACCTGGTCGCGCGGCTCGCTCTGGCGCCGACTGAGATCCCCATCGGGGTCATCACGGCATTCGTCGGCGTCCCGTTCTTCCTGGCCTTGCTCCGGCGCAGCGTGAGCGCGGCGTGAGGATCGCGGCCGGGGGAGTCGTCCTGCGTTACCCGGGACAGATCAACCCTGCGCTCGATGGCGTCTCGGTCGGGGTCGCGCCGGGCTCGCTCTACGCGGTGCTCGGGCCCAACGGTTCTGGAAAGTCCAGTCTCATGCGGGCCCTACTGGGCATTTCGCCACTCCTCGCGGGCGAGGTCACGCTAGATGGTCGTCCGATCGCGTCCTGGGGACGGAGAGAGCGGGCGAGAGCCGTCGGCGCGGTACCGCAAAGCGAGTCGATCGCCTTCCCCCTGACGACCCGAGAGATGGTGGCCATGGGGCGCTATCCGCACCTCGCCGCCTTGGCGGGGGAGGGCGCCGTGGATCGAGCCGCAATCGAGGCAGCGCTCTATGCGTGCGATATGGTAGGACTGGCGGATAGGGACGTAACCACCTTGTCAGGGGGCGAGTTTCAGCGTGCGCGCATCGCTCGAGCCCTGGCGCAAGAGCCACGTGCCCTGGTGCTGGACGAACCGACGGCCAGTCTGGATATCCGGCACGAGATGGCCATCCTCGAGCTTCTGCGCGCATCCGCAGACGCCGGCATGACGGTCGTGCTGATCACCCACGGACTCGACACCGCGGCGCAGTTCGCCGACAGGATGCTCTTGCTCTCGGGTGGGAAGGTCGCCGCCGAAGGCACACCAAACGACGTGATTCGGGAGGACATCCTCGCTGACGTGTACGGTTGGCCCGTGTCCGTTCGCGTCGACCCAGAAAGCCGGACGCCGAGGGTAACGCCGCGCCGCGCTCCCCACCCCCCGAAGCGCTAGCGCTCCCCGGACTCCACGGCCTCGGCCCGCAGCTTCAGATAGCTGTCGTAGCGCGTTCGTGGAATGTGGCCTTCGGCCAACGCCGCCTGCACGCCGCACTCCGGCTCGTGCGCGTGCGTGCACATTCTGAACTTGCACGATCCGGAGTACTCGGCGAACTCGGGGAAGCACGGTCCGATCGCATCGGGGGCCACGCCCCACAGGGCCACGTCGCTGAACCCAGGCGTATCGGCGACGAAGCCACCGCATGAGAGACCGATCAAACGAGAGGATACCGTCGTGTGACGCCCGGTGCCGCCCTTTCTCGACAGCTCTCCCGTCCGTAGGCCCAGTGCGGGATCGAGTGCATTGAGCAGTGTCGACTTCCCCACTCCGGACGGGCCGATCAACGCCGACACGCCACGGCACAGCTGTTTGCGCAGCTCCTCGAGGCCTTCACCGCTCTTCGCACTGCAAGAGAGCGCTCGATAGCCGATCGGCTCGTAGAGTTCCGTGAGGTCTCGCGCCACCTCAGTGGCTCCGGGGAGGTCCACCTTGTTCAGCACGAGCATCGGACGCATGCCGCTCGACTCCACGAGAACGAGGAGCCGGTCGATCAGGTCGGTGTTCGCCGGAGGGTCGCGCAGGGAAACCACGACGAAGACCCGATCGAGGTTGGCCGCCAGCACCTTCGGAACGCGGCCGCCTCGTCCTCGGCGTACGAGCTCGGTCACGCGGTCCTCGACGGCTTCTACAGTCCACGCGTCGGGGGCTTCGGCGACCGTGACGCGGTCGCCGATCACCACGCGTCCGCTTCCCTGCTTCATCCTACCGCGGATCGAGGCGTCGATCGTCCTGCCGTCATCGAGAAGAACTGTGTAGACCCCACCGCCGGCCGTGTGAACTGAGCCGTTTGCGGTGGGGCCTATCGTGCCGATGACTTTACGCCGCGAACGACTCCAGGGCGTTGCCCTTGTCGCCCTCACGCAGACGGCGGAGTGCCCGGTCGCGCAGCTGACGGATACGCTCGCGCGTCACGCCCAGCATGTTGCCGATCTCTTCGAGCGTGTGCTCCCGCTCGCCCTCCAGCCCGAAGTACAGGCGCAGCACCTTCGCGTCCCGTGCCTCCAGCGTGGACAGGGCTTCTGTAACCGTCTCGGTAAGGAGTCGGCTCTCGACCTCGACCTCGGGCTCGGCGGCCTCCTCGGTAATGAAGCGCTCGACCAGCTGCGAGTCTTCAGAATCACCGATGGGTGCGTCGAGTCGGATCTCCGCCGCATTCAGCGTCTGGAGCGACTCTACCAACTCGGGCGTAAGGAACGTGGCTTCGGCCAGCTCGTCCGTGGTCGGCTCGCGGCCCTTCTCCTGCTTGAGCCGCTCCTTCTCACGGAAGATGCGGGCGAGGTCACTCGCACGATTCAGCGGCACGCGAACGGCGCGGCCGTGGTTGGCGAGTGAAGCCAGAATCGCCTGGCGGATCCACCACACTGCGTAGCTGATGAACTTCACGCCCTGCTCCGGATCGAACTTCCGGGCAGCCGTGACCAGTCCGACGTTGCCTTCCTGGATCAGATCCGTCAGCGAAACGCCGCGGTTCTGATACTTCTTCGCAACGCTGATGACGAACCTCAGGTTGGCCCGGGCCAGCTCCTGGATCGCGTCCTGGTCTCCCTTCTGCGCGCGAGCACCGAGCTCCTTCTCCTTGTCGGGAGTGATGAGCTCGTGGCGACTGACGTCGCGTAGGTACTGATCTAGAGCGCTCTGCTCTTCGACGCTCGCGTCGAAGCCTGAAAGGAGGTTGCCCTTCCCGCGGCGCTTGCGTCTCTTCGTAGTCGCCGGAGCGGCCATCGTAATCTATTCTCCATCGAGCCTCGATCCGGTCCGTGGCGGTCCCCGGAAGTGCGGAAGGCGAGGCTGTTTACTCAGGGTCGCGAGATCCTAAGCCGTTTAACGTGCCGGCGAAAGGGCTCGCTGTCAATTGATTGTCGAGGCGTGCTACTCCCGCTCACCACGGAGGTTCCCGGGCGCGGGTCTCTATAAGATATGACGCTGGAGCCCGTCGACTTGGATGCTTTTGTCGTCCGCCTGATCCTACACCCGATGTCTGTCCGTTCCGTCGTGGACCCGCCAACGCCGGGTTGTGCTGGCCGGTTGCAGCCGCGCGGAGCGAATCTCTACCTTCCGGCTCCTCAAGGTCCTCCATCTCAGCCGCGCTTCCTTCCGCCCGTGCCCCATCACCCCACCGTGGTCGGACTGACCGACGTCGGGCAGACCCGGTCCCGCAACGAGGACAGTCTATCTCTTCTTCCGGAGCTCGGCATTGCCGTGGTTGCGGACGGGATGGGTGGGCACCCCGGCGGGGATGTGGCCAGTCGAGTCGCCGCCGAGACCGCGACTCGCTTGCTCGGGGAGCAGCTAGCAGACGGGGTAGGGTCCGTTGAAGACCCAGTTTCCCATCTGGGCGAAGCGATGCGCCGATCTGTCGCGGCAGCCCACGCGGCGATTCGGGTCGCGGGCGAGGAAGACCCCGAGCTCCTGGGCATGGGCACCACGATCACAGCGCTAGCCGTAGACCGTGAGACCGATCACTTCGTGTTGGGTCACGTCGGCGACTCCCGCGCCTATCTGTTTCGCGACGCAAGGCTAACCCAACTGACTCGCGACGACACATGGGTTCAGGAGCGGGTCGAGGCCAAGCAGCTCACCGACGATCAGGCCAGACGCCACCCCTTCGCCCACCTCCTCACGCAGTGCCTCGGCCTCGAGGACACTCCGGTGCCGCACATCACCCACGGTTCAGTGGAGGTCGGGGACACCTATCTGCTCTGCTCCGACGGCCTCGTGGGGATGCTCGACGACGGGACGCTGGCTGAGATCCTGAGCCGGGAACTCGGCGCAAATGGCACGTCGACCGCTGCGGCTCAGCGGCAACCAGCGGTGGAGGCGCTCGTCAAAGCAGCCAACGAAGCGGGTGGCCACGACAACATCACGGCGGTCCTGGTTTCGATCGACCCGGCCGCCGAGTCGTAGGCGACGCCTACACCGAGCCCGCCGGACGAGTGATTCGGTCGAGCACACGGTCGGCAGAGACTTCGCGACGCTCGAAGGTGAAGACCCTCAACACCCTCGCGCTGGAGTAGAGCTCCTGCGCGACCCGCGGCAGGTCCAAGAGCCCCTCGAGTCCCTCCATGTCGAGCCGTTGTACGACGCCCGTCCGGCGCTCGACCAGCACATCGAGCTGGAACATGGCGGGCTTGGCCGGAAAGTCGATGACGACCTCCCCAGGTTCGAGCGCCAACTCGGCGGCCAAGTCGTCTTCTACCGCCCGCTTCCAGGGTGAATCACCCACCGCCCAGTCTTCGACCTGGCGACCCGCGAGGTCAGCCGCGGTGAGCTCGAGTGCACGTTTCGGCAACTTCCGGTGGCGGAGGGATGGCAACCATCGTGTTGCGATACGCTCCGCGATCTCACCGTCGTCCTCGACGGCTCTCCGACCGATCTGGTAGAGCAATTCCTCGTCAGTGGGCCCGACCAACTCGTCGGGCGCGATGAGCCCTGCTCCCACGGCCTCCTCGACGATCCGCTTGTAGAGGGCCGTCGCGGCCCGCACGGCATGATGCCAGTACACATTCCTGAACATCTGATACTTGGCGAAGAGCAGGGACTCGAGCGCTGCCACAGCTTTCTCGTGCACGCCGACCTCGTAGCGCTCCGTCTCAGGGTCCTTGAGGATCTGGAGTCCCTCCAGGAGCCGTGAGACGTCGACTTCTCCGTATGGCACGCCGCAGAAGCGCGCATCTCGCCGTAGGTACTCCATCTTGTCGAGGTCTAGGCTACCGCTCACCAGGCCTCGTAACGGGATCTCGCTCTTGCCCCGAATGAGTTCGTGGATGCGATCCGGAGCCGTCAGCCCGAGAGGCGCCAAGGCATCCCGGAGCGCCGCCGAAGCGAAGAAGCGGTCCGCGACGTCTTCGTGGTGAATCGGCACCGAGCCGGGCTCTAGCTCCTCCAGCGCATGCGAAAACGCGTAGTGTCCGATGTCGTGCAGCAGCGCCGCATAGGGAACGAGCTCCTCGCCTTCCCAGACCTCCGGCGGCACCCCGCCCCGCTCCCTCAGACGGCCAAGCGCCGTTGCCGTGAGATGGTAGACGCCCAGGGCGTGATCGAAGCGCGTATGCGTCGCCCCAGGATAGACGAGGTGGGTGAAGCCGAGCTGCCGGATATACCTCAGTCTCTGGAACTCGGGCGTGTCAATGATCCGAACCGCCGTGGCATCCAGGCGGATGGTCTCCCACAGCGGGTCGCGGACGATCTTGTCGGGAAGCGTCGTCATTCCTCGAGCCTAGCCTGCTGAGTGGGCGGTCCGAATGGCACCACGGGACCGACCTTCCTATCTTCCCGAAGAAAGAGCGAAAGCGCCAGCCCTCCAGCTGGATACCGCCGCCCCAGCCCAATCCACCGTGTCCTCCAAGACCGCACTCCGTCGCCATGTCCGAGCCGGGGCAGAGAACCGCCCGGGTATCTATCGGATGTTCGGGCCCGGCGACGAGCCCCTCTACGTTGGGAAGTCGGTGCGGCTGAGGACGCGACTCTTGTCGTACTTCCGCGCCCCGCGCGGCGAGAAGCCGTGGGAGCTGATTCGGGACACACAGCGCATCGAGTGGGACTACATCCCCAACGAGTTCTTCGCGCTCATCAGCGAGATGAAGCTGATCCAGCGGTGGCAGCCGCGCTTCAACGTGCAGCACAAGCGCCGACGCATCTACGCGTTCGTGAAGGTCACCCGCGAGCAGGCTCCTCGCGTGCTTCCAGTCACCCGTATCACCGAGGATGGCGCCACCTATTACGGCCCCTTTCCGCGGGTCAGAGCCCTCGCGAGGACTGTGCGGGAAGTGGCCCACGTCCTGGGCCTGCGCGACTGCCCGGCGACGACTCCCGTCTTCTTCGACGACCAGCTCGAGATCTTCGACGCCGGACGGGCACCGCGTTGCCTCCGCGCAGACTTGCGGAGTTGCCTGGCGCCGTGCTGCGGACGCCCGACCTCGGTTCAGTACGGCGACGCGGTTCAACTCGCGCGCCGCTTCCTGGAGGGTCGGGCCGAGGCTCCGCTGGCCGACCTAGAGCGCCAGATGAACGAGGCTGCGGCCCGCATGGACTTCGAGTACGCCGCCCTGCTGCGCGATCGCCTCGAGCGCCTGCGCGCATTCAGCGACGAGATGGTCGCATTCCGCGGCCGGGTCGAGGACCTGACCTTCGTCTATAGAGTGCCGGGCTTCGAAGGTGACGACCGCGTCTACCTGATCCGGCGCGGGCGCATCCGCAAGGAGGTGTCGCTCCCGAAAGGGAAGAAGGCCCGTCTGGCGGTCGCGCGAGCCGTCGAGGAGGTCTACGGGGAGAAGGACCTCGGGCCCGGCGGACTCAAGCCTCAGGAGGCGGCCGAGATCCTGCTCGTCGCGCGGTGGTTCCGCCTCAACCCGGAGGAGCGTCGCCGCACCGTAGCACCGGACGTGTGGCTCGCTGAGCAGATGGGGAGCCGCACGCGAGGCCGGCCCGTCCCCACCCAATGAGGCGAACGGACTACCTCGATCGTATCGACCGAAACCAGGGCGCGATCGTCTTCTACGCTGGTTGCCTCGCTCTGGCGGCGAAGCTCCTACTCAGCGCATCCGCATACGGCACCAACGATGTGACGTCATGGGCGGAGTTCATGAGATACGTGCGCGACGTCGATTCGGTCAGCATCTACAGGGCGATACCCCTATACAATCACCCGCCGCTGGTCAGCGGGTACCTGTGGATTCTGGGAGCGCTCATCGGCGACGAGTCGCCGCTGTTCCCATTCCTTCTGCGTCTGCCGAGCATCCTCGCCGATTGCGGTAGCATCTGGTTCACCTGGAAGCTGAGTCAGGTCTATTTTGCCGACCGCCGGGCGCTGTGGGTGACACTTACCTTCGCGCTATCTCCGACATTGATCCTGGTCAGCGGATTTCACGGAAACAGCGACCCGGTATTTCTCTTCTTCATTCTCTTCTCGTTGTACATGCTGCTAGTGCAGCGAAACCTCTTCGTCGCCGGCCTGCTGTTCGGACTCTCCGTGAACATCAAGGTCGTCCCGCTGATCCTGCTTCCGGCGTTCTTCTTTCTCACGGGCCGGACGGCGAACCGGATGCGTTTCTTCGGCGCCGCGGCCCTGATGGTGATCGCCGGATACGGCTACCACCTCTCTCAGGATTTCGAGAGTCTGGTCGGTAACATCTTCTTCTACCGTGGATTGCCGCAGGTGTGGGGACTCGGAAGGTACCTAGAGTTTTACCGCGATTTTGGCACTCTCGTCATGGAGTCCGCCATCATCGCCTTGACGGCACTTCTGGGTTGGCGAGCAGGGCACATGGCCGAGGGCTTCCAGCGTGACCGAAAGCTTCTCGAAGCTTTCTCCATCACCTTCCTTGCCACGCTTGCCTTGGCTCCTGGCTTCGGCGTCCAGTATCTGGCTTGGCTGGTTCCGGCGTTTTCCTTCGTGGGCCCGGTCGCTGCTATCGCCTATTCCCTGTCCAGCGGCATGCTTCTACTGATCGTCTACCGAAACTGGAGCGGAGGCTTTCCCCTGTACTTCGCGGACTCGTTGTCGCGCGGCTGGGGCAGCTTCGTCCAAAATCTCATCAACGCGGAGTGGATTTTCATATCCGCGGTCTTTGTGTGGTTCACGATGAGGGTTTTGCGACCTCCGGCGGAGCGAGAGCTCTGAAGGGCAGCCTAGGTCACCGCGGCGCGTCAAGCCTCGTACACCGTCCTCCCGCCGACCACGGTGCGCACCACCTGAATGTGCTTGATCCGGTCGGGATCGACGTCGTGCGGGTCCTCCGCCAGAATCACGAAGTCTCCCAGCATGCCAGCCTTGATCGCACCCTTTTCGTTCTCCTCGAAGGATGCGTAGGCCCCGTTTACCGTGCAGATCTTCAGCGCCTGGTCCAGGGTGATGCGCTGGCTCGCTCCCCACACCCGACCGGCGAAGTCCTTGCGCGTAACCATGGACTGCAGGGCCATGAGTGGCTCGTACGGGCCGGGTACATGGTCGGACGCCGGCGCGACACGGATTCCGTAGTCGAGAAAGGACTTGTGGGCGAACATCCACTCCATCTTTTCCTCGCCGTACTCGCCCCACTTCTCGCCGTGGTAGTGCGCGTAGGTGTAGAAGGGCGCAGGGATATAGCCGCCTGATGCGATGCGCTGGAGGAGGGACGGATTCACGAGAGAGCAGTGCTCGAGCCGATGGCGCGTATCCTCCCGGGGCCACATCCGCTGGGCGCGTTCATAGGCATTGAGCACCATGTCGATGGCCACGTCGCCGTTCGCATGAATCGCGATCTGCCAACCCGCCTGGTGCGCCTCGTCCACGACCTCGTGCACGTCTTCTTGTGTCATGGTGAGGATGCCGTAGTCGTCGGGCCTGCCCGCATAGGGCGTGCTCATTGCCATCGTCCGCTCCGATGCGGACCCGTCCGCGGCGAACTTCACCGCACCCACCCTGAGAAACTCATTGCCGAATCCGGTGCGCACGCCGGCGTCACGCAGCGACGGGAACGAGCCACCCCTGGCCATCGCCGTCATCCTGAACGTGAGGTTCCCCGCCTCATATGCGTCCTGATAAGCCGTGAAGTCCGCCGGGCCCGTGCCCGCCTGGTGCACCGAGGTGAGGCCACTGGCGTTCATCTCGCGGCAGATCGCAGCGACACCGAGCGCCCGCTCCTCTCGCGTGGATCCCGATGGGATGCTGAACACGGACCTCGCCCGCTCTGCGACCTTCCCGGTGAGCTCGCCGCCCTCCCGCTCGAACTCACCGCCGAACGGATCGGGCGTCTCCGCGGTCACGCCCGCCAGCTCGAAGGCCTTCGAGTTGTAGACACCCGTATGTCCACCCCGATGCCCCACGACGATGGGGTGGTCGGTGCTCACCGCATCGAGGTCACGGCGGTTTACGGGTCGCCCCTCCTCCTGCTTGGTGTCGTCGTACATGAAGCCGACGATCCACTCCCCGGGCGGCGTTTCGCGCGCACGCTCACTCAAAGCGGCCTGTATAGCGGCGACCGACCCGAGGTTCGTGTTGACGTTCCGCAGCGCGCTGAGCCCGGCACCCGACGGATGCGAATGCGCGTCGATGAAGCCCGGCGTCACCGTCGCCCCTGATGCGTCGATCACCTGCGTATTGGGAGACGCGAGGTTCCGCACATCCGCCGTCGAGCCCACCGCGACGAAGCGGCCGTCCTTGATCGCGAAGGCCTGGGCGACCGCGTTGGCGTCGTCCTGCGTGAGCACGTTGCCGTTCACGACGATCAGGTCGGGCTCGATGGATGTCGAACCGGCCGAAGGAGCGCACCCGGCCGCCAATCCCGCCGTGGCAACGGTTCCGAGGCCGAGGAAGTCCCTCCTGCTGAAATCGCTCATGATCTTCTCCTCTTCCCGACACATATCGCGACCGACTTCGCTGATCGTACCGGCCGCCGCCGCGAGAGGCCAGAAGGCCCGGAACATCTGAGCCGGGGTGGCCAAACGGCCGACCGCTTCTTAGTCTGACCGCATGGTCGACATCAACGCAGTACTCGCTGCGAACCGGGCGGCGGTCGCCGACTTGCTCGCCGCAGCGGAAGAGAGCGCGGAGTACTGGACGACGCCGCGAGCGCCCGGGAAGTGGTCACCCGCGCAAGTCGTCGAACACGTGGCTCTCTCCCTCGAGGAGGGTGGCAACGTCGTGGCAGGAAAGCCGACGAAGCTTCCCTCGCTTCCGTTCTTCATTCGACCGCTCGCGCGGATGTTCTTCAACCGCGTGGTAAGGACCGGCCAGTTTCCTAAAGCGAAGACGAACAGGGACATGAATCCAGAAGTCGGGCTAACCACGCCTGCCGACGCCCGCCCGCGACTGGAGCAGGCCCTCGCCGCCTTCGAACGAGAGTGTACGGCGCGCGCCGCGTCGGATGGACTGGCACCGAGCAAGGCCTTCGGCAACGTGTCCGTCACCGACTACATGCGGTTCACCGAGCTGCACACCCGACACCACATCAAGCAGATGACTGCCGGCTAAAACACCGGGCCCACGGTTCGACGCACGTCATCCAACTCAGCCACTGCTTCTTCGTTCGGCTTCGTGAACAGGCTGACGCCGATGCAGCATGCGAAGCCAGCAATGAAGCCCGGAATCATCTCGTATAGGTCGTAGAAGCGTTCCTTGAACGCTACGGTCCATACCACCGTCACGAGGAAGCCGCCGATCATTCCGGCCACCGCTCCGGCGCGCGTCGTTCGTTTCCAGAACAGCGAGCACACAATCACCGGCGTGAAGGCGCTCGCGATGCCCGACCAGGCGAACAGGACGAAGTAGAAGATCACCCGCACCTCAGCCAAGGCGATCCAAAAAGCCACTCCGCCGATGACGACCGTCACGGCCTTTCCGAGAATCGAGAGGTGTCGCTCTGACGCGTCAGAGCCCATCGCCTTCTGCACCACGTCCCGCACGACCACGGATGACGCAAGGATCAAGAGCGAGTCGACGGTCGACATGATCGCCGCGAGCACCACGACCAGAAAGACTCCCGTGAAGAACGCAGGAAAGAGCGCTTGGCTCATCACAGGAAGAATCGTCTCGGGGTCGACGAGGCCGGGAAAGAGGGTCCGACCCGCCATGCCGCCGAACACGGCACCGACGTCGAAGCCGATCACGCATAGGACTGCCCACAGGCCGCCGTCGACGATCTGACGTTGGTCCCGCGCGGCCATGAATCGAGTGAGCAGCTGCGGCGAGCCCAAGAACGCAGCACCAATCGCCACGAAGCCGAGGGCGCTGGCGATCCCCGCAGGGCCCCAGCCAAATGAGCCCATGGGCTGTAGGAGCGCTGGATCCGCGGCCTCCAGCGCGCCGAACATCTCGCCGAGACCGCCCGCCGCCGCGATGCCCACGATGGGCAGCGTGATGAGGCACCCGAGCATGAGCACGCCTTGGACGAAGTCCGAGTACGCGACTGCCTTGAACCCGCCTACCGTTGTGTAGAACAGCACGATCGCGAGCCCAATCGCCGCACCCGACGTGTACCCCGTGCCCAAGAACGAGTCGAACGCCTTGCCCGATGCCGTCAACTGAGCCGCTACGTACGCCATGGTCATGCTCAGGATGATGATCGCGGACAGCCACCTGAAGACGTGGCTCGTGTCGCGGAATCGGTCAGTCAGGTAGTCCGGCACGGTGATGGAGTCGAACCGGTCCGTGTACTCCTTGAAGGGCCGCGCCACGAACACCCAGGCGCTGGCCACACCGAGCACCTCGCCGAGGATCACCCAGAAGGCGTGCACCCCGATGGCGTACCCCATTCCGGTCAGCCCGAGCAGAAGCCACGCGCTCTCCCCGGTGGCGTTCGAGCTGAAGGCGATGACCCACGAAGGAAGCTTCTTACCTGCGACGTAGTAGCCCTTAAGGTCGTTCGACTCGCGGCTCGACCAGAATCCGATCGCCAGCAACACCACCAGATAGCCGACGAGCACACCGATGATGGTACCGGAGGTCATGAGTCTCGGCGCTTGCGTCGTCGCGCCAACGTGAACGCGAGTTCAAGCGCGAGCCCGAGCCCGACCGCGACGATCAGAAGCAGCCAAGCGTCGAGGGGCATCAGCCCCCGACCGCGTCACATGCAGCTCCGATCTTCTCGATGCCTTCCGCAATCTCGGCTTCGGTGATCAGCAGCGACGGCCCGATTCGGATCACGTTGCCCCAAAGCCCACCGCGTCCCAGGAGCACACCACGGTCCTTTCCGGCCTCTAGGAGTTTCCCGACCCGCTCGGAGTCCGGCACCTTGGTCTCTGGATCCTGAACGACCTCGACGGCCTGCATGAGTCCCATGCCGCGCACGTCCCCGATCCATGGGTGACGCGCCTGGATCTGGCAGAGGCCCGCACGGAGCTGATCGCCTCTCGCCTTGGCAGTGGTGGGCACGCCTTCGTCCCTCATCACGTCCTGGGTGGCGCACAAGGCAGCCATTGAGATGGGGTTGCCGCCGAAGGTCGAAAGCGTCTTCGGTTTCCAGGCGTGCGCGATCTCGTCGGTGGTGATCGTGGCCCCGACCGGCCATCCGTTCGCGATTCCCTTGGCCATGACCATGATGTCAGGCTCGACGCCGAAGTGCTCGATCGCAAACCAGTGCGTGCCGGTCCGGCCAAAGCCCGCCTGCACCTCGTCGATGATCATCAGCCCGCCATGGCTGCGGATGACTTCTGCCGCCTTCTTGAGGTAGGACGGCTGGGGCACGACGTACCCGCCCACACCTTGAATCGTCTCCGCGAGGAATGCGGCCGGCTTTCCGCTCGTCGTCGTGGCGATGACCTCCTCGAGATCCTCCGCGAGGCGATCCGCGCACGTCTCATCGCAAGGTTGCTTGTACGGACAGCGATATGGGTAGGGGGCCTTCGAGTGCGTGACACCGGAAATCCGCGTTCCGAAGGGACGCCACCCCGCCTGTGCAGTTACAGAGGTCGTCATGAACGACCGCCCGTGGTACGCGTGCCGAAGCGACACGACTTCGTTCCGACCCGTGGCGAGAAAAGCCATCATGATCGCCGTCTCGATGGCCTCGGTTCCAGAGTTCGTGAAAAACGTTCGCTTCAGATCTCCAGGAGCGATGTCGGCTAGCTTACGCGCAGCTTCGACCTGGATTTCAGTGGCGTACAGGGTCGACACGTGATCCAATGTGCGCATCTGCGCCGTGACGGCCTCGACGACGCGCGGGTTACAGTGCCCGACGGAGCTGGTAAGGATGCCAGAGAAGAGATCGAGGTACTCATGACCCTCGGGATCGCGGACCCGCACCCCCTCAGCGGACGCCAGTGCGAGCGGCTCCTTGTAGAGATGAACCATCGCGGGCAGGAGATACTCCTTCTGACCGTGAACGATCTCGGCACTCGTTGGGCCCTTAGACAATGTCGGTGAAGTCATGCGATTACCACCGTGAAATGACGACGCGCTGGTCGGTGAAGAATGAGACGGCGTCCTTTCCTTGCGCCTTCAGGTCGCCGTAGAAAGA
>JAOTVA010000106.1 GCA_029863645.1 Gemmatimonadota bacterium | reverse complement strand
CGCGATGGCGATCGTGGTTCGGTCCCTCGAGATCCGGTCCAGCGAGCGCTGGATGGCAGCCTCGGTCTCGTTGTCCACGGCGCTCGTGGCCTCGTCCAAGATCAGGACGGGTGGGTCCTTGAGGATCGCGCGCGCGATCGCGATGCGCTGTCGCTGACCGCCGGAGAGCTTCTGCCCGCGCTCACCCACGATTGTTTCGTATCCCTGGGGAAGGCCCCTGATAAACTCATGCGCCTCCGCCAGAGTCGCGGCTTCCTCGATCTGGGATTCCGTAGCGTCCCAGCTGCCGTAGATGATGTTTTCCCGCACGGTACCATGGAACAGGAAGACGTCCTGGCTCACCAGGCCCATCGCAGCGCGCAGGTCCTCGAGACGAATCTCCTCGATGGGCTGTCCGTCCAGGGTGATTCGGCCACGGCTCACGTGGTAGAGTCGGAGCAGCAGCTTGACCAGCGTGCTCTTCCCGGACCCGGTGGAGCCCACGATCCCGAGCGTTTCACCGGCTGGGATCGATAGCGACACATCGGCGAGTACGAGCTCCCCTGCCTCCCCGCCACCCTCCGAGGTCTCGCCGTACGCGAAGCTCAAGTGGTCGATCTCGATGGCGCCCCGAACCTGCGTCACCGGCAGCGCGCGACCACCCGAACGGATCTGCACCGGCGTGTCCAGCAGGGCCATGACCCTCGTCGTGGAGGCCATCGCTCGCTGGTACTGGTCGAGCGTCTCGCCCAAGCGGGTGAGCGGCCAGAGAAGCCGCTGGGTCATGAACACGAGCACGCTGTACGTCCCGACCGTAAGCCCGCCCTCGACCGCTTCCATGCCGCCGTAGAGCAGCGTCGCAGTGAATCCGAAGAGAATGACCACACGGATCATGGGCACGAACGCGGCGCTGATACGGATGGCACGCCGATTCGCTTCCCGGTACGCTTGGCTCTCTCGCTCGACCTGGCCGACTTCGTACAGCTCGGCCGTATAGGACTTGATCGTGGTGATGCCGCCCAGGTTCGTCGCCAGCCGCGCGTTCAACTGGCCGACGTGCTCACGCACGTCGGTGTAGTAAGGCATGAGGAGGCGCTGAAAACGAATGGAGCCCCAGACGATAATCGGCATTGGGATCAGGGCCATCCAGGCAACCGAAGGCGCAAGGACGATGAAGGCGCCGCCAATTACAAGGATGGTCGTTGTCAGCTGCAGTAGCTCGTTCGCGCCGATGTCGAGAAAGCGTTCGAGCTGGTTGATGTCGTCGCTCAAGATGGACATCAGGCCCCCCGAGCTCCGCTCTTCATAGTACGCCAGCTCCAGATCCTGAAGGTGCCGGTACGCATCGACGCGCAACTCGTGCTCGACCGTCTGCGCCAGGTTCCGCCACAGGATGCCATAGGCGTATTGAAACGCAGATTCCAGCAGCCAGACCGCCAAGGTGATTCCCGACAGGAGCAGGAGTTGATCCCACACCTCGACGACGCCGAAGCGTGTGAGGAACGACGCCTCCTGCTGGACGATCACATCAACCGCGGCACCGATCAGAACTGGAGGGCCCAGGTCGAAGATCTTGTTCAGCACGGAGCACACCGAAGCCAGCCACATCCGCCCTCGGTGCGGGGCGGCGTAGCCGATGAGGCGTCGGAGAGGTCTGGGATCGGTGGAGGTCAAGGCTCGTAGCCGGTGAGATGCGCTCCAATCATACACATGGCAGCGACCAGGCGTGAATCGCCGGCGTGCGCGGCCCGATTTCGCTTGCCGGGCCGCCCCGCGCATCGGATGTTGCTCGTCGTGATGCGTCGACTCCTCCCTTTGGTCTGCTGTCTCGCCGTCGCCCTGGCGGTAGGGTGCGCGGAGTCTGAGACGGCGGAAGAATTGGCGCAGGGCCGGCTGCTGTTCGAGAGCCAGTGCGGCAGCTGCCACGGGCCCACGGGCGGCGGCGGCAGGGGCGCCGTCCTGGCGCAGCCACAGCTACGCCGTGCGACGGATGATCAGGCGCTCGAGAACATCATTCGTCGCGGCATCGCCGGTACCGAGATGCCGGGCTCGTTCTTGACGCCCATTCAAGTCTCGAGCATCGCCACATACGTGAAGACGCTGGGCCGAGTCGAACCCGAGGAGATTCCGGGCGACGCGGGCCGCGGCGCACAGATGTACGCCTCGCTCGACTGTCAGTCTTGTCATTCGCTGGGTGGGCAGGGAGGCATCATCGGTCCGGAGCTGGACGACATCGGAGCGCGCCGGAATGCGGCCCATCTGCGTCAGGCGCTCCTTGAACCGGATGCGTTCGTACCTACGGGGTTTCTGCTGCTCCGGGTGGTCACAGGAGACTTACGCGTGCTGGATGGGGTGCGTGTGAACGAAGACGCGTTCTCGGTCCAATTCAGGGATCTGTCCGGGAATCTTCATTCGTTCTGGAAGGACGAGCTCGAAACCCTCGACAAGCTGTGGCAACGCTCCCCGATGGCGAGCTACGAAGAGAGACTGTCGCCGGCCCAGACGGATGATCTGGTCGCCTATCTGGTTTCGCTCAAGGGAAGCCCATGAAAATGCTCATCCTCGTGTTCCTGCTCGCGATCGCTCCTCCCGTGACCGCCCAGGTTCCCTACGAGCGCATCCTCGATGCGGCTTCCGAGCCCGGCAGCTGGCTGACCTACTCCGGATCCTACGGGGCGCAGCGCTATTCCACGCTCGACCAGATAAACCGCGACAACGTCGATCAGCTTCAGGTCGCGTGGATCTATCAGACCCGGTCGACTCAGAAGTTCGAAGTGTCTCCGCTCGTCGCCGATGGCGTCATGTACATCACCGAGCCGCCCAGCGATGCCACGGCGCTCGACCTTCGTACCGGCCGTCCCCTGTGGAGCTACCGCCGCTCACTCCCGCAGGGCATCGTCACCTGCTGTGGCCAAGTGAACCGTGGTGTGGCGCTCCTCGACGACGGCGTCTTCCTCGGCACGGTCGATGCGCACTTGGTGGCGTTGGATGCCAAGACGGGTCGCGTTCGGTGGGACGTCGAAGTTGCGGACCACACCGCGGGATACGCGATCACCGTGGCGCCCCTCGCGTTGGACGACAAGATCATCGTCGGCATCGCGGGCGGGGAGTACGGCATCCGCGGCTTCCTCGACGCATACGATCCGGTCACCGGGGAACGGCTGTGGCGGTTTTGGACCGTTCCCGGGCCGGGTGAGCCCGGTAACGAGACCTGGTCGGGAGACAGCTGGGAGCGGGGTGGGGCGCCAACCTGGGTTACCGGCGCGTACGACCCGGAGCTCGATCTCCTGTATTGGGGGACGGGGAACCCCGGTCCCGACTTCATCGGCGACGTGCGCGAGGGGGACAATCTCTATTCGGAGTCGCTGATTGCGCTCGATCCCGACACCGGAGAGCTGCAGTGGTACTTCCAGTTTCTCCCGCATGATATCCACGACTACGACTCTACCCAGGTCCCGGTGCTTCTCGACGCAACCTTCGAGGGCGTGCCGAGAAAGCTCGTGGTGTTCCCGAACCGGAACGGCTTCTACTACGTGCTCGATCGGGTCACCGGTGAGTTCCTCGTAGGCAAGCAGTTCGCGAGGCAGAACTGGGCCTTCGGGCTGGACGACAACGGTCGGCCCATCGAGAACCCCGAGACCATTCCCGACCGGGACGGCGCGGTCGTCTATCCGGACGACGATGGGGCCGCCAACTGGTACAGCCCGACCTTCAGCCCACAGACGGGCTTGATCTACCAGAACGTGCGGGAAACTGGCGCTACGTACTTTCTCGCCGACGCGACTTATGAGCCCGGGCGGATCTACATGGGGGCCAGTCGGCGCGCTGTGACTGACGAGGACCCGAGGGGGTTCTTGCGCGCCCTGGATGCGTTGACCGGAGACCTCGCGTGGGAGATCGAAGTGCGTTCGCCACCGTGGTCGGGACTCATGGCCACCGCGGGTGGGTTGGTGTTCTCCGGCACGACCGAGGGTGACGTCTTTGCGGCGGATGCCCGGACGGGTGAGGTGCTCTGGCGGTTCCAGACGGGCGGTGCAGTCTACGCGAACCCGATCACTTACATGAGCGAGGGCAGGCAGTTCATCGCCCTCGCGGCAGGTAGCGGCCTCTTCAACTTCGCGCTGCCCACCAGCCCGGCACGACGGTAGGCTGACCGGCCTCCTGCTGCCATCGCTTGACGGGCGATCGTGCGGCGCTGAGGATTCCCGCTGGGGACCCGCCTCGCGCCGGGTCCCTTTCGACGCGCCCCCGCGTGAGGACGCGGCTGCCCTACGTCGAAAACGGGCTGCAAGGAAACACCCATGTTGAAGAAGAGTTGCCTCGGCTTGGTCCTCATTGGCCTCGTCGCCTGCGGCGGGGAAGACGCCGCGCCGGGGGCCGATGCCGCGATGCGGGCGCCGGCCGCACCCAGGGAGGTGCACTTCACCGCCAGCGATTTCGCATTCGAAGGCCCGGAGACGATCGAGGCCGGGATGCTTACGCTTGTTCTCCACAATTCGGCCGAGACGTGGCATCACCTTCAGTTGGTGCGGCTCCCGGACGGAATGTCGATGCAGGAATTCGAGCAGGGCATGGCATCGATGCAGCCGGGAACGCCGCCGCCACCTTGGTTCATGGACGCCGGTGGCGTGAACCCTCCGCCCCCGGGTGAACCGGCCCGGGTCACCATGCTGGTAGAGCCAGGCGAGTATGCGGTGCTCTGCCTTGTGGACACGCCCGACAAGATCCCCCATGTCATGAAGGGAATGATCCGGCCACTTACGGTGACCGCGTCCAGCGAGCCCCCTGCGCCGCTCCCGCCGAGCGATTTGACCCTCACGCTCGTAGACTACGCCTTCTCGTTCTCCGCGCCGCCCACCAGCGCGACGCGCGTGATTCGGGTCGAGAATGGAGCGACCCAGGCGCACGAGATCGCCATCTTCCGCCTACTCCCCGGCAAGACCATGGACGATCTGGGGGCTTGGGCCGCCACGTACGAAGGTCCCGCGCCCATGACGCCCGTCGGTGGCGTACCGGCGATCCGCCCCGGGCAGGTGGCGGACGTGTACGTCGATCTTGAGCCGGGCGCATACGTCGCGCTCTGCTTCTTGCCCGATGCCACCGATGGTTTACCCCATCTTGATCACGGCATGGCTCTTCCGTTCCAGGTGTCGTGACGCTGCGTAGGTCGGGTCTGGTCTGGGTCGGCGCGTGCGTCTTGCTGTCGTGCGGGGGGAGCGAGGCTCCCCCCGACAACGCTCCCCCGGTCTCGTACCCGACCCTCGGTAGCATCGAGCGGCTCGATCCGAGGCTGGACGCCATCGTGCCCGCCGATGCCGTGCTCGAGGTCCTGTCTGAAGGGCACGACTGGATCGAGGGGCCCGTCTGGGTGCCCGCGCTTCAGTCCGTCCTCTACTCCGACATCCCCGAGAACGCGATCTACCGGTGGCAGGACGGGGAGCCTGTGACGCTCTGGCTACGACCGGCGGGATATACGGGCGAAGTGCCGAGGGAAGGGGAAAGCGGCTCGAACGGCCTGGCGTTGGACACGCAGGGGAGGCTGATCCTCGCCCAGCACGGAGACCGGCGCATCGCTCGCCTGATGGCACCCTGGGACGCGCCCGAACCCAACTTCGAGACGCTGGCCGGAGCGTTCGAGGGGATGCGTTTCAACTCCCCCAACGATGTGGCGCCGCGGCGCAACGGCGATCTCTACTTCACTGACCCTCCCTACGGCCTCGAGGGTGGGAACGAGCCGAAGGAGCTGGACTTCCAGGGCGTTTATCGGTTGTCCGCATCAGGCGTCTTGACCCTGTTGGTAGACGACCTGTCGCGCCCGAACGGCATCGCCTTCTCGCCCGACCAGTCGATCCTGTATGTAGCGAACTCGGATGGCCAGAATCAGCCGGTCGTGATGGCGTACGACGTTCAGCCCGACGGTAGCCTCGCGAACGCCCGGGTCTTCTACGAGTCGTGGGGCGACGGGATGGCGGTGGACCAACAAGGCAACGTCTACGTGACCGGGCCCGGCGGTGGCGTGTTGATCATCAACGCTGGAGGTGAGCACCTAGGGTCGCTCGTCACCGGCCAGAGGGTCTCCAACGCAGCCTTCGGCAACGATGGCTCCACGCTGTACATCACCGCCGACTCGAACCTCCTGCGCATCCGGCTGAACGTGAGGGGCGCAGGGTTCTAGACGGCGTCGGCCCCCGCGGCTCTGCTGCGGACTACGAGCTGCTCGCCGACCGCGCGATACCCTTCGTCGATGGCGGCATCCGTATGGGGTGTCGCCGCCGCGTCGGAGTTCGCGATGGAGATGCGCCCAAATCGCCTGCTGCCGATGACGCAGGGGCGGTCGTCCGCCTCGAAGAGGGACCATTCGATCGGGTCGTCGAGCGTGTCGTACGAATACGCGTAGCCGTGCGGCCACCGGTTCACTGTGATGGCCGCGATGTCCCGCGCCGGATCGAACCCGCCATCTGACAGGGCACGCCCGAGCTGGTCCCTGATGTTGCGCTCGAACGCTTCGAAGCTGGTGTCGAGCAGGTCCTGCCGGCCGCGTCTGTGCTGCTCCTTCTTCGGTAGTCCGGGCGCGCACGGGGTGCGCGTCATATGGAGGACCATTGGGTCGTCCGGGGACCGTGGGGGATCGTACCCACCGATATCGATGGCCCGCCCCAGGTTGAAGTTCGAGTGGTACATGCCCGGGGAGTTGACGCTCCGGATGCCCAAGTCCGCGAACGACGTCCAGTCGCGGATCAGAACGTTGGTGTAGACGATGGGCATGCGTTCGCCGTAGTCGAGTGCCTCTCGCTGCTCTGCCGGCATCTCCGGGCAGATGTACGGGATGATGTCGTTCTGGCATGCCATGATGACGTGCGCGGCGCGCACCGTTCTCGCTGATCCGTCGGGGCCCACGTAGGTGACATCGACCTCAGAGGAGCGCTCGGGACTGCCGCGGTGCCGGACCTGGACTACGGTGCTGTTGAGCCTGATGCGGACGGATGAGCCGGAGCGGTCGAGTCGCGAATAATCGAGCCGCGACATGATCGAATCTTCCAGCGTCGACCCCGGCAGTGCGTCAGGGATCATGCCGCGTACGAGAAGGCGGGCCAGCGTCGCGTTGCCATCCGGGAGCTCGATTGTCGGCCCTCCGTCGAACTGGCGCTCGCGGCCGTGCTGTCCGCCGCCGATGTGCGTCAGCGGCCCCACCCGGGGGAACGGGCGTAGGTCGAGCTGCTGGAAGCCGGGGTAGTTCATCGCCCAGGCGTACAGCGCCGGCAGGGCGTCGATGCCCACGCAGAAGAGCCCCTTGGGCCGGTCGTCGTAGTACGCCAGGACCTCCGCGCCCACGCGAGCGTGCTCGACGAGGAAGGTCTGGTAGCTCATCCTGGCCAGCCTGGCTTTGCGCTCGTCGTCGGACAGCTCAGTCCAGCCGTCTGGCTGTGCTCCGGCCTCCTCGAGTCTCGTGATCTGTGCCTGCGCCTCCCGCGAGAGCGGTGTCTGAGCGAGCCACGCTTCCCAGCCGGAGTTGGCCGCCCCCGGACCGAATCCCCTCGCCGAGCCGGTCACCAGGCGGTCGGCCCCGAACACCTCCCGGCTGAAGAACGTGCTCCCCGTCAGGCCGAGCGATGCGTAGAAGTCACGGCTGGTGTCCTCGGCGGTCAGGGCACGCTCGAGATCGAGTCCGACCGCGGAAAGGAGTGTCCGTGCTACGGTCGAGTAGTGCTTCGTGGCTTCGAGGTTCGATGTCCCGCCATTGAGCATCAGCGTACGACCACCGTACGAGAACTCGTTGCGCTTGGCGTGGCCTCCGAAGTCGTCGTGGTTGTCGAGGATCAACACGCGGGACGAGGGTCCTGCGGTCTCACGGAAGAAGAAGCCGGCTGAAAGACCGCTCAGTCCTCCGCCCACCACGACCATGTCGTATCGCTCACCCGAATCCACACCCGTCCAGGTGCGGCCGTCACGGAAGCCGTGTGCTACCTCGAACGAACCGGGGTGGCTGCCCCGCATGCCCGTCGCCGCTGGCGGATAGTACGACTCCTGCGGCGAGGCGTATCGGGAACGGCGACCCACGTCAGCTAGCGTACCGCGCGGCAGCAAGGAACCGCCCACCGTCAGCGCGACGCCGTTCAGGAAGTCGCGGCGCGTGATCTCGCGGAGCATCCCCAGGTCTCGATCATGGTTCTTCGACATCACGTGCTCCGGGATCAGGCAGATTCAACGACCACGGGCCAAGTTGGGACGGAGGAGGATTTCAGGCGAGTCGTCGGGTGCGCGGCGCACACGGCATCCGTATCATGGCCTCCAACCCAGGCGCAGGGCGGCGTCAGCTAGGCAGAGGCGTCCAGGTTCCCCCGAACGGAAGCGATCGTTCCGGCCGGTAGTTGTGTAGCTCCCCGACCAGGACCATCGCCGGCGAACGTCAGGACGACACCGCGCGACAGGCGCGATAGCATGGCACCTGTGCGCGTGTCTTGGGGATCATGACCAGGGTTGCTCAACTCGGCACCCGCGCGGCAGAATCACGAGCCCAGGTCGGCAGACGCGGTCGGACGGGCCAAAGCCCTCTCCCGGAAGAGTCATGGTCAGCGCACGACACTCGGTTGCAGGAACCGCCGTTCGATCACTTCTATGGTGTGCGGCGTCGCTCGTCGCGACCCCCGCGTCGGCGCAACTCAGCAACGATCCGTTTCCTGACCCCATTCCCGCCTCGGAAGAGGCGATCGTCGTTGGTCTCGTGGAGTTCGCGGTCCTCCCCGACGTGAACGGCGCGGCGGCCAGGCCCATGCTGCTCGTCGATGAGCCCGGCACGGACCGGCTCTTCGTGAACGACATGTGGGGTCTGCTCCATTCGATCGGCTACGACGGTCGCGTCACTCCGTATCTAGATCTGCGGGAGCCGAGGTGGGGTATCGTCGTGAAGACGCCACCAGAGGTCGTCCCGATCATGGAGGTCGGGCTCCAGAGTTTCGCGTTTCATCCGCAATTCGACGTGCCGGGCACGCCTGGGTACGGGAAGTTCTATACCTGGATCGACACGGACGACACGACGCCCCTCGCAGACTTCGTCCCTGGGGGGGGTGAGGACTCACACGACCTGGTCCTCCTCGAGTGGACGACGCTGGCCCCCTCGGCCGCCACGTACGAGGGCGGTCCGCCGAGGGAACTGATACGTGTGGAGCAGCCGTTCGAGAACCACAACGGCGGTCGTATCGGATTCAATCCGCTTTCGTCGCCGGGAGACTTGGATTTCGGCCTTCTGTACGTGGGCCTCGCGGACGGTGGTGCGGCTGGCGATGAGTTGGACTTGGCTCAGAACCTCGGCTCGGTATTCGGCAAGATTCTGCGGATTCACCCCCTTGGCTCCAACAGTGCCAACGGTCGCTACGGCGTGCCCGCCGACAATCCATATGCTGGGGATGGCATCGAACGTACGCTGGGCGAGATCTTCGCTTCGGGCGTGCGCAATCCGCAGGGCTTCGACTGGGACGCCAGAAGCGGCGAGCTGCTCGTCGCCGACATCGGCCAGAGCGTCGTCGAGTCGCTCAAGCGCGTACCCATCGGCGCGGACCTGGGCTGGAACAGCTGGGAGGGAAGCTACCGCTACGCCAGCCAGACCCGGGTCGATCTAGCGAACCCCCGAGGGGAGCCGTGGGTCACCTATCCCGTGGCCGAATTCGACCAGCAGGACCCCCTGCTGCAGCCTGGCTCTGCGGCCACGGGCGTGGTCGCGTATCGGGACGCACGTATTCCACAGCTGACGGACCGCGTGCTGTGGGGCGACCTCCCGAGCGGCGAAGTCTTTTACGTGCCGGCGGACGGTCCACGGGCTGGAGGCCAAGCAGCAATCAGGCGAGTCCTCTTCCGTGACGGCGCAGACACACGCACCTTGCTCCAGCTCGTTCAGGCGAAGAATGTCGCCCAGGGGAGGACGCCGACCCGTCGCGCCGATCTGCATTTCGGACGTGGCCCGAATGGCCGGGTCTTCCTGCTGAACAAGTGGGACGGACAAGTCCGCGAGATCGTGCCCTAACGTTTGAAAGAAAGTGCCGCCGGGCGGCCCCTCATGAGTTATCTTTAAGGGCGGCACTGGTGTTGCTTTCGCGACCCTCCCTTTGCTTCGATGGAAAGGAGGACCGCGCTTGACTTCGACGCTCGCACCACCCGTTTCCGGGGCCCTCTTCGCTGACCGGGTCAGCCGTCTCGGCACCGAAGCAGCGTTCGCATTAGGCGCCCGCATCGCCGAGGTGGAAGCCCGCGGAGAACGGGTCATCCGATGTAACCTCGGCCAGCCCGACTTCCCCCTCGCTCGCCACATCAAGGAGGCGGTCAAGCGGGCCCTCGACCGTGGCCTGACCACGTACTGCGACCCGCAGGGGATCCCGGAGCTCCGGACCGCGGTCGCTAGGTCGGTCGGCCAGCGTACGGGGCTCGACATCGATCCGGCACGGGTCATGATCTACCCGGGTGGCCGCCCACCCATCGGCTTCGCCCACATCGCGTACAACGAAGCCGACGAGGAAGTGATCTACCCGTCGCCCGGCTACCCTCTCTTCGAGTCCTTCATCCCGTACTTCCGCTGTGTGCCTGTGCCGGTCATGCTCCGTGAGGAGAACGGTTTCGGCTTGACGCGCACCGAGCTCGAACCGCTGCTCGGTGACCGGACTGGCATGATCTTCCTGAATTTCCCCTCCAATCCAACGGGCGGTGTAGCGACGCGCGACCAGCTCGGCGAGCTCGCGGAGGCCATTCTCGACCGGACCGGCCCGAACGTGCGGGTCTACTCGGACGAGGCGTACGAAGCCATCACGTTCGACGGCGATGAGCACCTCTCGATCGTTTCCATGCCAGGCATGGAGGAGCGCACGATCATCGCGTCCGCCGTGTCGAAGACGTATGCGTGGACGGGTGGCCGCGTGGGATGGGCTGTCTATCCCACCGTGGAGGAGGCGCTCGTGCATCGGCGTCTCGCGATCAACTACTTCGCCTCCATCCCACCCTACAATCAGTGGGGTGCGGTCGAGGCGCTTGAGTCGCCGGAGAGCGAGCCCATCATTCGGGAGATGGTGGCGGCGTTCCAGCGACGGCGTGACCTCGTGGTCGGAGCACTGAACCGAATCTCTGGGGTGCGATGTCAGTACCCCAAGGGTGCCTTCTACGCGTTCCCTAACATCGGCGAGGCGCTGGAGGGTCTCGGCGTGATTCAGGCCTTCGATGCCCTGCCCCTGGAGCTCCGGCGCCATTCGAGCCCAGCGACGCTCTTCCAGCTCTTCCTGTTGTACGAGCACAAGGTAGCCACCATGGACCGGCGCTCGTTCTCGAAGCTGGGAAGCGAGGGACAGCACTTCCTGCGCATCTCTATAGCCAACTCCGACGCGGACCTCTCCGAAGCCGTTGAACGCATCTCCGGCGCTCTCGAGGACACGAGGGGATTCGAGGACTTTCTCCGCTCGGGTGTCCGGCTGAGGTTGTAGGACACCATGGAATCCATCCAGCACGTATCTCGATCGCGGAGCACGAGCACGATGAGTCGCGCATTCGGACCTCGCCGCGCCATGTGGGTCGAAATCGACCAGGCCGACCCAGCGATCGCTTCCGATGAATCGCTGGCGCTGCTGTCTCGCTTCGACCTCTTCTATCGGTCTCTCGTCGCCGTGCAGTTCAACTTCGCCCAGTCCGGACACCCCGGCGGCTCGGTGTCGGCGGGTCATATCATGACCGCGGCTCTCCTCGGGTCGATGGATTACGACGTCGGCGACCCGAACCGCGACGATCAGGACC
>JAOTVA010000258.1 GCA_029863645.1 Gemmatimonadota bacterium | reverse complement strand
CGTCGAACCCCTGCAAGGCGGGTGAGGTGACCTGATACTGGAAGATGCCTGCGAGGCTCGACCCGAGAGAGCGCTCCACCGCGAACGAAAAGAAAATTGCCTGGTCCCTGACGGCAGGGCCTATTCCTGAGGCGGCGCGGACAGTCGTGGCTCCGAGCATCCCGTGGAGGTACCACGCGCCGACGCCGAGCCGTCCAAGGGCCATGAGGCCCACGTCGGAGCGCTCACGCCCGACCGGATTCTGGCGCGTCGGGATCCTCGTTGCCGCGCGCAGGCTCAGCGCGCTCCGCATGTCCGCCGACGTTAGTGCCTGCCATTTCGCAAACAGTCGCACATCCTCGAGGCCTAGGCCTTGCGGGTCGACCCGGACATACGTGGTCGCGCCGCCGTCGGTCAGGACGTAGCGGTAGGCCTCTTCAGGATAGCGGTCCCGGTTGGCCTGGCCGGCACCGAGAAGGTCGTGATACCAGTGCACGAACGAGTCGAGAAAGCCGCCGCTCCTGGTCTCGAGCGTGACGCGGCCGCCCACTTCGAACCCATCGGCGATCCCCCAGCGCACGGTAGCTGCGGTGATGAGCCGCTCCATGTCCACGAAGATGAAATGGGTGGCCGAAGAATCGTGCTCGAACATGTTGGAGAGGCCGAGGTACAGGCTCGACGTGATGCCACCCGAAGGCACGACGTCCGCGGACTCCATCATCGGTGTGTAGCCGAGCCGGTTGATCGGCCCTCCCTCCTCGAAGGCGAGCGGGCCGAAGGACGGACGTTGGGCTCGTAGGCCCCCTGGCGTGCACATTGCTGCGATGCTCAGGAGGACTGCGGCATAGCGGAGCATCAGCGCCCTGGGCACCAGGGTCTCGCCAAGAAGGCTCCGCCTCCATATCTTGCCGTCATCCAAGGTGCCTCATTCGGAGGGAGTAGCTCGATGGCCGAAGTGGAATCCGTGGGCGTCCTGGAGAAGAAGTACTCCAGGAGGACCTTCATCAAGGGCGTGATCGCAACCGGGGCAACAGTCTCGGCGTCGAGCTATGCCTTGCGCGGCACGAGCCTGCTCGGGGCCGCCACGTTCCAGACCTCGACCGAGCGTCTGATCACGCTGAACGTCAACGGTCAGCAGCGCAGGGTGGACGTGCTGCCCCACGAGACGCTCGCGATGACGCTGCGGTACAAGCTGAACCTGACGGGCACCAAGCTCGGCTGCGATCGCGCCGAGTGCGGAGCCTGCACGGTTCTGATCGACGGCGTGAATCAGTACGGCTGCTCGATCTTGACCCATCAGCTGCGTGGCAGGTCAGTTGTCACCATTGAGGGCCTCGAGGACGCCGACACCGGCGAGCTGAGCGTGGTCCAGGAAGCGGTCATGGAGCAGGGCGGCTTCCAGTGCGCGTTCTGCGCACCGGGATTCATCATGAGCATGACCGCGATGCTCGACACGAATCCCAATCCCACTCGTGAGGAGGCGCGGCATGCGTTGTCCGGCAACCTCTGCCGCTGTGCCGACTACGACAAGATTCTCACCTGCGCGATGCGAGCTGCCGAGCTCGCACGCAGCGTTTAGGAGACACCATGGCTGAGAGACTTGTAGGAGCCGATCACGCGCCACCGGATTTGCGCGCGAAAATCACGGGCCGAGCCAGGTACGCGGAGGACTTCCGCGCCCCCGGCATGGTCTTCATGAAGTTGCTGCTGAGCCCGATGCCGCACTGCCGTGTACGGAACGTCGACGCCACGCGCGCACTCGCGCTGCCGGGCGTCATCGACATCCTCCGCGCCAGCGACGTCGGCGAGCCCAGCGACCGTCCGTCCGAGTCGATGCTCACGGACGAGCCCTTGTACGAAGGTGAGCCCATTCTCGCCATCGCCGCAGTCGACGAGGAGACCTGTGCCGCCGCGATCGAGTTGATCCGGCTGGACCTGGAGCCGCTCCCGTTCGTGCTGGACCCGCTAGAGAGCCTCCGTCCCGGTGGGCCGAACGCCTTCACGGGCGGAAATCAGTTCTCGGGTCAGGACGGCTGGAGCGAGTACAAGTGGACGGATGCCGAGTTCGCTGCGATCGAACGCGGTGAGATGCCGGACCCGCAGGACATGCCGACCACGTGGTCCAAGGGCGACGTGGACGCCGCGTTTGCAGAGGCCGCCTACGTCGTCATGGAGCCCATCGTCCATCAGTCGCTGACGCACCATCCCATGGAGCCGCGCAGCACGATGGCTTATTGGGAGAACGGACGGCCGTTCGTGTACGTCTCGACGCAGAGCGCGCAGCGGACCAAGATGGGGTTGGCTGACGCCTTGGACGTGGATCCAGAGGACCTGACGTTCGTTTCCGAGTATTGCGGTGGAGGCTTCGGATCGAAGATCGGGGGCCACACGCACATGGCGCTGGCACCTGCCATGTCGCGGAAGATCGGGCGACCGGTCATGCACCGCGTGACCCGTTACGAAGAGAACTACATCGGCCGCGCCCGCCCGGGTTTCCAGTCCTGGGTGAAGATGGGCTTCCGTGCTGATGGAAAGTGCACCGCGATCGACTTGCTCATTGCCCAGGAGAGCGGACCGTACGGGGCCTCCGACTACAACTCGGCCGGCTCGATCGCAGATCTGGCGTTTACGCCCGAGAACATCCGGTTCCGCGGGGTGGCGATGTATACCAACACACCGCCGAAGGCC
>JAOTVA010000105.1 GCA_029863645.1 Gemmatimonadota bacterium | reverse complement strand
CTCCTGCCGTGCCCAGATGTCGCCGGCAATGACCAGGGGCTCCAGGATCCAGCGCCTGAGCAAGCGTCCCCCCATGGCGGTAACGGCGAGGTCCAGCACGTCGAGTAGTGTGCCCCCCTCTTCCCCCCCACGCAGCGGTTCGATGAGCTCCAGATTTCTCCTCGTCATTTCGTCGAGAAGCATCACCCGGCCCGGCCGCTGAATGGAGACGGGTCGCAGGTGCGTCACACCTGCAGGCCGCACCTCCTTCAGGTATTGGATCAAAGCTCCGGCTGCACTCACCAGCGGCTCGTCCCCTGGCTGGAAGCCCAAGCCGTCCAGCGACTGGAGGCCGTAGACGTTCAGGAGCTCCGCCTCGCAGCTTTTCGCGTCGAACAGCCAGTCATCCCGTACGGTCAGGGGCACACCCTCCGTGCCTGGTAGCGCTTGTCCGGGCCCGGTGATCGCGCGGGGAATCAGCAGCTCCGAGGGCTCCAGGCGACCGAGCTCGGCACGCAACTCCTCCGGGGGCACTCGGCGCGCGGTGACTTCACCCGTAGACACGTCTAATGCCGCCAGGCCGAAGCCTTGTGGGCCCCCGGCCGTGAGCGCCACGAGAAAGTTGTTGCGGCGTTCGTTGAGCAGGTTGTCCGCGAGGACCGTGCCGGGCGTGACGGTCTCCGTCACCTCGCGGCGGACGATTCCTTTGGCCTCTGCCGGGTCTTCCACCTGGTCACAGATCGCGACCCTTCGGCCCAGGCGTACCAGACGAGACAGATAGTCGTCGAGCGCCTTCGCGGGGACGCCCGCCAGGGGCACCTTGGCGGCGGCCCCGTTGTTGCGAGACGTCAGCGTCAGCCCGAGGAGTCGGGCGCCCTCCTCCGCGTCTCCGTGGAAGAGCTCGTAGAAGTCACCCACGCGCATAAAGAGCAACGCGTCGGGGTGCTTGGCCTTCGCTTCTCGCCACTGCCGCATGAGCGGCGTCTCGCTCGACACAACGGTCTCCTAGCGCCGCACCACGGTCTCCGCTCGTTCATCTCGCACGATCGACGCCGTGAACCGCTGGGCCGCGACCTGCTCCAGCTGGCCGTTGGCCTCCTCGCGGGTCCCGAAGCGGCCAATACGCACGTGCAGAAAGGCGCTCCCCTGCACCGTGACGAGTCGCGCGGCGAGTCCGGCTCCGACCAGCTCCTGGTGGAGCTCGAACGCGCGCTCCTCATCGGCGAACGCGCCGAACTGTACGAACCACACCTGCGGGACGTCCGCCGGCCGCGCCGGACGGAACGGCGGAGTCACGGTCGTGGTGTCCGTCGTCGTGGGGGGTCGCGTCGACTGCGCGGACGTCATCGGCGGAGCACCCGCCGTCCGCAGCCAGGCCTCTCCGTCGGTGCGACTCTGCGAGGACGGATAGTCCCGTACGAGGGTCGCGATGTGCCGGCGCGCCGCCTCGGCATCTCCCTGAGCGTGCCCCCCCTGCGCCAGCCGCAGCAGCGCCTGAGGCGTATACGGGCTGCTCGGATAAAGGACCACCAGCCTCTGGAAGTCGAGCGCGGCCTGCGCCGGATCGACGGTGAGCCGACCGCGGAGCCAAAGGCCTAGTTGGAGGTCGCGCTGTGACGAGTTGTCTCGGGCACCCGACCACCATTCCATGAGCTCGACCCTGGCCTCTTCGGAGCGTCCCATGCGGGCGAGGTCTTCCACGCGCCCGAGGGTCGGCGACTGCGCTGCGAGCGGCACGGCCAAGCACAGCACCAGGACGCAGACCGACGCTCCCCATGGCACGATCCTCATGCGGCCTCCGAGTAGGCTCGCTGGCTCAGGAGCCAGGTCTCGATGAAATGCTCGTCGGTATGGGGACTGGCCTTGAGCATCCGATCCACGTCCAGCAGTCCACGTACCGCATAATCGATCTCCGCCATGGTCCATGCCTTCGCCTGAGATCCGAGCCGCCGGGCCAACCATTTCTGGTGGACCGGAAGGACGTTTTCGAGTCCTCGTTGGCCGCTCTCGACCGCGACGCCCAACCGGAGCAGTTGGGAAGCGAGGCCGATGACGAGACCAACTCCGCTCTCACCCTGTCCCAGCAGCACGCTGAGTGCTCGGCGCGCTTCCTCGAAGCGGCGACCTCCCACGAGGTCGAACCACTGCCAGCGATCCTGCGAGGGCAGCTTCGTACCGGCCGCATCCACGTCCTGGACGGTAATGCGGTCTCGGCCGCCGACGAAATCGGTGAGCTTCTCGAGCTCCATCGCCAAAACCCCCAGGTTGGGTCCGATGGCCGCCCCGAGGGCGCGAGCAGCGTCGACCTCCAGCTCGACATGGTGGACCTTCTGCGCGCGGTCCATCAACCAGCCCGGAACGTCGTCGCCGGCGATCTCCTTGAACTCCACCGACTTCGCCCGCCGCGCCAGCTCGCTATAGAACTTGGCCTTGGAACCCTGCGGCACCGTACAGCTCAGAACCAGAGCGAGCCCTGGTGGCGGGTCGGCGACAACTCGGGAGAGCACGTCACGTGCATGCTTGCTCGACGCGAGGGCCTCCACCTCCCGGACCACGACGACACGCCATTCGCCCATCATGGGCGGGGTCGCCATGACCGAGGCCAACGTCTCAGGGGAAACGTCGGTGCCACGAAGTAGATCCAGATTGAAGTCCCGGGTCCCCGGATCCACGTGCGCATCGATGAGAGCACGCACCGCGGCTTCCTTCCGGAACTGGTCTTGGCCGTGCAAGTAGAAGGCGCCGCCGCTCGCGTCGAGACCGGCCAACGCTTCGAGGGTCACGACGAACCGTGGTCGCGAAGGCGACTAGTAGGTGGGCGCAAAGCCCACCTGGCGCGCCTGTGCATCGCCGGGATACCGGCGGCGGAGCTGCGAGTACTCGTAGAGTCGGGCGTCATCCCACAGGTCCGCGTCCAACTCCTTGTCCTCGGTCTCGGGTCTCGGTCTCGGCACTTGAAGGAGTCCCGCCGGAGCGACCCGAAGTCGCAACGGAGCCCGGTCGACCACGATGGGCTCGAGCTCAACCAAAGGTGCGGTCGCCCGCAACGTCGGGGCCCACGCGACGACCGTCAGCAAGACAGCGATTCCGAGCACGGTGAGCGCTGGCGCCCCTGACGTGACGTGATCGGAGAGCGTGCGTTCCTCCTGCACGTGATAGAGGCGATGCTGCAACCTCGGCGCGAAATCCTCTCGCAGTTCGGCCGACGGAAGCGTCTGGAGCAGCGACGAACCGTGCTCCAGTACCGCCTTGTACCGACGACACGAGTCGCACCCGACCAGGTGCGCTTCCATTGCGCGGACGACATCCGACGGAGCCGAGCCGTCGATGTAGTCCGTGAAGCTCGCTATGAGTTGAGAGCAATCCATATGCACGTTGGGCTCACCAAGCGGGATCCGGGCGGTGCGGCCCGGGACGTCTGCTGCTGTGATACTGTCGGTCCGCGAGAGGGTTCCCGGCAGAATCGCTGACCGATCAAGCGATGTGGGGAGCGCGTTTCCCTAACGCACGACGGCCCCGCCGGGTCACCCCGGCGAGGCCTCCACCCATCCCCACCCCATACTGTCGGTGCGTACGTCGAACGTCAGTCGATCATCGGCGCGATGATGTTCGCAAAGTTGTTGCGCGCCCGATTCAGCCGACTCTTCACGGTGCCCAGATTGCATCCCGTGATGTCGGCGATCTCTTCATACGTCTTGCCCTCCATCTCTCGGAGGACGAAGACGACGCGGTGATGCTCGGGAAGCTGACTGACGGCCTCTTCGACCTTGCTCCTCAGGTGCCGCTTACGGAACAGGTCGTCGGGCTTGTACTGAGTATCCTCCCACTCCAGCGGCCGATGGTCCGCGTCCCAGTTCTTCTTGAGCGTCTGGAAGAGGACCAGCGGATTCCTGGACCGGTTACGCAGCTCGTTCTTGGCCAGGTTGCTGGCGATCGTATAGATCCAGGTCGAAAACTTCTTCGACTGATCGAATCTGTGGAGGTGCCGGTACACCCGGACGAACGTTTCTTGGATCAGGTCTTGGGCCCGCTCCCGGTCACCAATCGTCCGGTATACGAAGTTCAGCAGCCTCTGGTCGTAGCGGTGAACCAACTCACCGAAGGCCCTCGTATCTCCATCGAGGGACGCCTGCACGACCTCGGAATCGCTCAGTTCGCCGAGGTGCAGCCGGTGTGACCGAGCTTCCCCAGTCCCGACCGGCGCCTCGACAGCCTTTTTCTCCCTTGCCCTAGCCACGTCGCCACCCTCCTATTTCTTGGGCGATCCCACGCCCATCAGGCGTGCGATCCATGCCGCAGGACCATATTGCAGGCACCGTGCCACACCCCGAAGCCACTGATTTGGCCATGTGCCTGGGGTCCTGCGTCCTATACGTGTGACGTACGAACCTGCCAAAATGGGACACGGTGGCAGTCGGTAAGACGCGTGAGTCAGGCTCCGGGTTGCTCGCGAGTCACCTCGAAGGGCCCCAATCCCAGCGCTTCAAGCGGCGGTCCGACGACATCTGCGTCGCCCACGACCACGACTTGTGCCTCGTTCGGCCTCATGTGTCGACCCGCCGCCTCAGCGGCGCCCTCGGTCGTTACCGCCCGCATGCGGTTCCGGTATTCGTGGTAGTAGTCCTCGGCAAGCCCGAACACCACGAGTTGGCTCGCCCTGGACGCGATCTGCCCTACGGTTTCGAGCTGAAGGCCGAAGATGCCGGCGGCGAAGTCACGGGCCGAGGCGACTTCGTCCTCGGTCGGCCCCCGTGAGGCGATGCCCTCCAGCTCGTTCAGGATCTCCCGGACGGCCGCGGGCGTCACCTCGTTGCCGACGGCCGTAGCGACCTCGAATGGGCCCGGCTGGCTGCGGAACCCGAAGCGAGAACGAACCCCGTAGGTGAATCCGTTGCGCTCACGCAGGTTGAGGTTGAGCCTGCTCGTGAACGTCCCGCCGAGAACCATGTTGGCTACCGACAGCGCGAAGTAGTCGGGCGTCAGTCGATGGGTCCCGACGTGCCCTACCCGGACCTCGGACTGCACGGCCCCGGGCCGGTGCACGACGAGCACACGGCGCTCCCGAGCTGCCGGCGTGACCTCGAAGTCCGCGACCGAGGCCGGACTCCCGGTCCAACCGCTGAAGCATCGCTCCGCGAGTTCGACGACCTCCGCCGTGTCGACGTCGCCGACGACGATCAGGCCGCCGTTCTCGGGACGGTAGTTCGCGTCGGCGTACCCGCGCAGGTGGTCGGCAGTGACGCCGGCGATGGTCTGTTCTGTCCCGTCGTCCGGCCTCGCGTACGGGACGCCCTCAGCGAAGTAGCGAGCGAGCGCCGCGTCGTGTGCAAGGGACCCAGGGTCCATCTTTTGCTGGCGAAGACCCGCTAGATGCTGGTCCTTCGCCCGCGCGACCTCATCGTCGGGGAATCCGGGTTCGACCACGGCTTCGGCCAGCAAAGGCAGCGCTTCTGCCAGCCTGTCCGCGAGGCAGTACAGGCTGGCACTCGTGCCCTCCCATCCCCCGTTTGCGCCGAAACGCGCGCCGATCCGTTCGAGCGATTCCGCTAGTTCAGTGCCACTCCGCTTTTGCGTCCCGCCGTCCAGGGAGTTCGCGGTCAGCACACACAAGCCCGCGCTGTCGACACCCAAGGCGGACTCGCCGGAGCGCATGAACAGCCTCACGCTGACAACAGGGAGCCGGGCCACGCGGGCCACCCTGAGATCGAGCCCGTTGGACAGCCGTCGGCGGTCGACCTTAGGAAAGTCGAAGTCGCGGATCGATCCGCTCGGCGGTGGCGACGTCCTGTCGAAGGCGCTCATCGGTCCCCCCGGGCGGCCGGCTCGTAGGTCAGCACAGCACGGTTGTCTGGGCCGAAATGATCCAGGGCGAAGGACCGAATCTGCTCGACTGTCACGGCGCGCAGCCGGTCGAGCTGTGTGTTCACCCGGCCCGGGTCGTCGAAGAACAGTTCGAACATCGAGAGCTGGTCGGCCCGCGAGGCGCCGTTCTCGAGCGCATGCACGAAGTCGGTCTCGGCAAGCGCGATCGCGCGGTCGACCTCTGTCTGCTCGGCATCACGGAGTCCTTCGATCTCCTCGGCCAGCGCCGACTCGAGCATATCCAGATCCGTGTGGGGATACCCGGTCGCCCACGTCAGCAGCATGGACGCCCCGGTCAGCAGCGGGTACTGGTACGAGACCACGCTCTTCGCGACGCGCCGTTCCCGCACCAGACGCCGGTGTAGTCGCGATGCGCGACCCATCCCGAGCAACGCCTGACATACCTCGCTCACCGCGAAGTCGTCCGCGGAAAAAGGCGGCGTCCTGAAGGCCATGATCAGCCGGGGCAAGGGCACCTCAGCGACGACGTGGTCCCGCGCCGTCTTGCCCAGCTTGGGCTCCAGGTCCACCCGTCCCGGGATGGACGGAATCGGCGGACCCGATGCGATCTCTCCGAAGTAGCGCTCCACCGCCTCCAAGGCGCTCTTCGAATCGAAGTCGCCGGCCACCGTGAGTACCGCGTTGTTGGGGATGTAATAGGTCTGGAAGAACTGCTCGACATCCTCCAGCGTCGCCGCGTCGATGTCTTCCATGGAGCCGATCACCGTGTGGTGATACGGATGGTCCTCCGGGTACATCAACCTCTGGAGGCGCTCCGCCCAATCGCCGTAAGGCTGGTTGTCGTAGCGCTGGCGCTTCTCGTTCTTCACCACATCCCGCTGGTTGTCGAGCTTCTCCTGGTTCATCGCAGGAAGCATCCACCCCATCCGGTCCGCCTCTAGCCAGAGCGCCAGGTCGAGCTCGTGGGAGGGGACCGTGTCGAAGTAGTTGGTCCGGTCGAACCAGGTGGTGGCGTTCAGCGTGCCCCCGGCCTTTTCGATCAGCTCGAAGTGGCGGTTCTTGGGCACGTGCGCGGAGCCCTGAAACATCATGTGCTCGAAGAGGTGGGCGAAGCCGGTCTTGCCCGGTGCTTCGTTCCGGGAGCCGACTCCGTACCAAAGATTCACGGCGACCACCGGGACCGTTCGGTCGGGCGACAGCACGACCTTCAGCCCGTTGTCCAGGCGATGGCGCTCAATGGGAACGCGGAGGCTCACGGTCTCTCCTGAAGTCTGGCGCGGAGCAGGTCGGGCACGAGATCCTCGTCGAGCGCCGCCTCGGCGGACTCCGGACCCGCGTCGAGTCGCTCCTCGATGGCCGATACGAGCGCAGCATCTACGTCGGACGAGTTGAGCCGCGCGCGCTCGAGCATCTCGTAGGCAACGCCCTCATGACCGGTGGCGGCCGTGGCCAGCGCAGCGGCGAGCTGAGCGTCCAAGTCGTCCGGACGCCGACGGGCCCCTGCGATAAGCTCTCCGGCCCCTTCCTCCGTGCGGCCTTCCTCCAGCAGGACGAGGCCGAATACGACGCGCACCCAACCGTTCTCGGGGTCCAGGCGCACCGAATCCGCCAGCGCGTCAGCGGCCCGGTCCACCTTGCCCGACAACGCGTAGGCGACGCCCAGCTCGTACATGATTTCCGCGTCGTCGGGATCAAGCTCCCGCGCGGCCGTCAGTTCCTTGAGCGACTGCTCCAAGAAGCCCTCACGCGACAGATAAGCACCGTACATCATGCGAGTGAGCGGTAGCTCCGGCGCCGTGATCGCCGCAACGCGGAGCGCGCGCTCGGCATCTGGATCGTCGAAGGCGGCGATGCCGTTGCCAGCGGTTGCAAGCACGAATGGATCTTCAGGATCCAGGGCCAGCGCCTGCTTGAACCGCTCGTAGGCGCTGCCGCTCAGTCCCAGCTCGCGCTCGGCGACTCCGAGCCAACAGTGGATCATCGGGTCTGCGGAGAACTCCTCCACGTGCTCGAGCACCAGCTCCGCTGACCCTTCCCAGTCGCCTTCCTCGGCGAGGGAGTGTGCCCGCTCCAGCAGTTCGCTCGCGGTCACCGGGGCCTCAACAGGTTATGGCCCGTCATCTGTGGGGGAGGCTCGATGCCCAAGTAGGCCAGCACAGTGGGCGCCACATCGCCGAGCCGCCCGCCCGATGCGAGCTCGATGTTCGCGTCGGTCCCGTCGAAGAGGATGAGGTCTACCGGCTCGGTCGTGTGGGCCGTGTGCACGTGCCCCTGCTCGTCGATCATCTTCTCGCAATTGCCGTGATCGGCGGTGATCAGCGCGACCCAGTCGGGATGATCGCGCACACACTCGATGATGTCGGCCAGACACGCGTCGACCGCCTCTACCGCCTTGACCGCGGCCGGAATCGAGCCGGTGTGCCCGACCATGTCAGGGTTCGCGAAGTTCACGAGGATGAAGGCATACTCGCCGCCGTCGATACCGTCGATGACCGCATCGGCGACACCTCGCGCGCTCATCTCGGGTTGCAGATCGTAGGTCGCCACCTTCGGCGACTGAATCAGTACGCGTTCCTCTCCGGGAAACGGATCCTCGCCTCCGCCGTTGAAGAAGTACGTCACGTGCGCGTACTTCTCGGTCTCGGCCGTTTTGAGTTGGGCCAGGCCCTCCCCGGCGATGATCTCGGAGAGCCCCATCTGCACATTGTCCGGCGCAAAGGCGACCTGAACCGGAAGCTCTGCCTGGTACTCGGTCATCGTCACGATGTCCGCCGGAATGGGCGCGTTGCGCTCGAAGCCGTCGAAGTCCGGGCGCGCGAGCGCCGACACGAGCTGTCGCATGCGGTCCGCCCGGAAATTCAGCAGGATGACCCCGTCCTCGGCCAAGATGCCCCGCTCTCCGGCTCCGCGAATGCCGGTGGGCGGAACGAACTCGTCGGTGACGCCCGCTTCGTAGGTGCTGGCTAGGAAGTCGGGGCCGTCCTCCCACGCGTCGGCCTCGCCGCGGACGATGAGATCATACGCCCGCTTGGTCCGCTCCCAACGCTTGTCGCGGTCCATCGCCCAGTAGCGACCCGTCACCGAGGCGATCTTCCAAGCGGCGCTTCGATCGCAGAGTGCGGCGACCTCCCTCAGGTATTCGCGTCCGCCCGTGGGCGAGGTGTCCCGCCCGTCCGTAAGACAGTGGACATGGACCGGTAGCTCGGCCGGAAGCAGCTCCATGAGCGCAACCAAGTGCCTCAGATGGCTGTGCACACCACCATCGGACATGAGGCCGATGATGTGCAGGGTGCCGCTACGCTCCCGGAGGCGCGTGGCTAAGCCGTCGAGGCCCAGGTGCTCCGAGAGCGACCCATCCGCCGCCGCCCGGTCGACGCGGGCGATGTCCTGATGCACGACGCGACCCGCACCCAGGTTGAGATGCCCGACCTCCGAGTTGCCCATCTGGCCGTCCGGGAGCCCTACGTCGGCACCCGAGCATGCCAGCCGAGTACGCGGCCTCGTGTCGTAGAGCGACCTGAACGTGGGCACAGAAGCGAGCTCCACGGAGTTGCCCTCGCTGGGCGTGCCCTCGAAGTCCGAGTGGCCCCAACCGTCCAAGATGACAAGAAGCACCTTTCGCATCGCGAAAATGTAACTACGATGCGGCGCTCCCCTACCCCGAGGCTCCGCGTGCGTATCGCACCCTTTCAAATGGAGCGGTGGCAGTCCACCTACGAGCACCGCGTCCGGTACAATCTCTCTGAAAGTGGGGTCCATCCGCTCTCTGTGTCCGAACTGCTGGAACTCGCGGGCCGGGGCGAGGGCGTAGACGACATTCGCCTCGGCTATGGCCAGTCGAACGGCTCGGACGAGCTACGCGAGCTGATCGCAGCGGACTACCCGGGAGCCACCGAGGCGTCGGTCCTCGCTACGACTGGGGGTGCGGAGGCCAACTTCGTCAGCTTCTGGCACCTATTCGAGGAAGGCGGCACGGTCGCGGTGGTCCTGCCCACCTACGCACAGGTGCCCGGACTCGTCGAGTCGTTCGGCGGGTGCATCGCGCCGGTTCCACTCTTGGAAGAAGAAGGCTGGCAGCCCGATCTCGACGCATTAGCGGATGCGTTGGCCAGCGGAGCGCGATGTGTGCTCGTCACCAACCCCAACAACCCGACCGGTGCGTCGCTCACGGCTCGGTCGATGTCGGGCATCGCCGACCTTACGGAGCGTCACGGCGCCTGGATCCTGGCGGACGAAGTGTATGCCGGCGCCGAGCTAGGGGAGCAGCGCACGCCGTCCTTCTGGGGCTGTCATGAACGCGTGCTCGTCACCAACTCGCTCTCCAAGGCATATGGGCTACCTGGCCTCAGGCTCGGCTGGATCGTGGGGCCTCCCTCCACGGTCGCTCAGCTGTGGGGGCGGACGGACTACACCACCATCACGCCTGCCTCGTTGTCGGATGCCCTGGGGCGCGTCGCGTTGGAGCCGGACACCCGCGCTCGACTACGCGAGCGCACGCGTGGCATCGTGCGCGGGAATCTGGCGATGCTCGAGGCGTGGATGAACGACCAGGGTGGACGGTTCCACTACCGAGCCCCGGACGCAGGCGCCATCTGCTTTGCCCGCTACGATGCCGAAATCGGCTCGACCGAGCTGGCGGAGAAGCTGCGCGTGGACCAGGACGTGCTGGTGGTCCCGGGCGATCACTTCGCCCGGGACCACCATCTCCGTCTGGGTTACGGCATCCCGGAGGTCGAGCTACGCGAGGCGCTCGACCGGGTCCGGGACACCTTCGACGGGCTTACTGCCTGACGTACCTCTGCAGCCTGCCCGGCGCGGGCCCAACCTCGGCGCCATAGATCACGCCGTTGATGTCCGCGGCCACGCCCTCGGCCGTGCATGTCCCGGTGCAGTCCGGATTTGGATCCGGGATCAGGTACATGACCTCGCCCGTACGGGCGCTGCCCACACGGATGCCTCGCGTCCAGGTCCCGTGGTCACGATTGACCGAGCCAGACTCGGAGTCCGCGCCGTAGAGGTTGTCGTCCTGGTCGATGAAGATCCCGCTCAGCCGGCTGAACTGGTACCACTCGTCCAGGAAGCGGCCGTTCTGGTCGAAGATCTGGATGCGGTTGTTGCCGCGGTCCGCCACGAAGAGGCGACCCTGTGAGTCCATCGCCAAGGCGTGCGGCTGGTTGAACTGACCAGGCCCGTCGCCTGTTCCGCCCCACTCCATGAGGTACTCGCCCCGGGAGTTGAACTTGATGATGCGATTCCGACCCGAACCGTGGCCCTCGCCGACGAAAATGTCCCCGTTGCCGGCGACGTAGACGTCGTTGGGCTGCCAGAAGAAGTCGTTCCCAGGACCCGCGGCCGCCATCTCGTTCATCGGGACGCCACCGGCACGCCCGAGTCGCATGAGGACCTGACCGGTGGGGCTGAACTTGATCACCTGGTGCCCGTAGATCTGAGCGCCTGCCACAGGCGCCGGCGGCGGGGCGCCGCGGCGACCGGCTGGCCGGCTGTCCTGGCCGTCGACCACCCAGACATTGCCGTCCGGGTCGACGTCGATCCCGTGCGGCCAAACGAGGATCCCGGCTCCGAAGCTCGTCACCATGTTGCCCTGGGCGTCGAACTTCATGATCGGATCCATACCGGAGTTGATGAGACAGCCGCGCGCATTCGTCGAGCAGCGGTCGGCCACCCAGACGCTCGTTCCATCCACATCGATCTCCACGGTGCTGGAGGACCCGAACGACCGGCCGGCGGGCATCCGGTTCCAGCCTTCGATGGTGCGATACGGGTTCTGGAGATTGTTGGTCGGCGCCATGTCGGCCTGCGCCGTCACGACCATGGGTGCGACGGTCATGGCCGCGAGGACCAGGGCCGAAGCCGCGATTAGGTGATGCTTTCCTGACATGGGTCGACTAACTCACTGAAGAGGTGACGGTGGGTCGGGTTCCGATCGGCG
>JAOTVA010000104.1 GCA_029863645.1 Gemmatimonadota bacterium | reverse complement strand
TCAGTAAGATGGCTCGACTGCAGCCTCCTAACAAGCAATTGCCTGTCGCGGGAGACTTGGAGGGTCCTAGGCTGTTCGGCTTGCACCTCACAGCCTCGGGTCGGCATCATGCACGCGCAGCAGAATTCCAAACCGTTAGACCTCACCACGACCCAACGAGGCATTGCAGTGATCCGTAACGCGGCATGAGATTTCGAGCATGACGAAGGAAGCGTTATTGACCGAGATCCTCCGCCTCCCGTTGGAAGAGCGGATCGAGCTGCTCGGTGAGGCTTGGGACGCGATCGCGGCGAGCCCAGACGATGTCGCCGTTCCAGAATGGCATCTCGAGGTTCTGAAGGAGCGTTTGGCTGAGCCCGAGCCCAAGTACCTCTCCTGGGAAGAAGTGCGAGAGCGCCTGAAGGGATCGGCTTAAGGGTGAAGGTCCGCTTCCGGACCGAGGCGGCAGCAGACGTCGCGGCGGCCCGAGAGTGGTACGACGAGCAGCGCGTCGGCCTGGGTGACGAGTTCGTAAGCGCCCTAGAGCGCATGATTGAGATGGTCGGCCAGCTCCCCGAGGCATTCCCGGAGATCGCTGCGGGACACCGCCGAGCGCTCCTCGGCCAGTTTCCGTACGCGCTCTACTACCGCATCGATAGCGACGTTGTGGACATCGTCGCTTGTCTGCATTCCCGGCGCTCTCCGAGCCGATGGCGTCAGCGGGGTGAGGTCTAACAGGCGATTGCTGCTGTCCGGCTTTGTCATCTCGGCGACGCTTCGCTTGTGTACAGGTAGGTCCGGCAGCAGAATCGCGAGACGTTAGGCGGTGGTGGCAGCCAAAAGGAGAGCCTCTGAGCACCTTCGAATACGTCTCGGTCGTACACTCCATTGTGCTGGCGCTTGGCATTGCGCGCGTACTCGGTGGCGTGGCCGACATCGCGCGGGTCTGGCGTAAGCTTGAGAGCAAGTGGTTCTTCTTGGGGTGGCTGACGCTTCTCCTGATTCAGTTGATTGGGTGGTGGTTTGGGCTTTGGGCCAGGTTCGGTGCGATGACTGAGATCGGCCTCCTGGCATTCTTCGGATGGTTCATGGTTCCGGCCTCGCTTTACGTAGCGAGCCGGTTGCTCATCCCCGAGTTCCCAGATGGGGCTCCTCCTAACCTCGAGGAGCGCTTCCTCGAGGTTCGCGGGCCGTTCTTCGCGTGCTTGATACTATCCATAGTGCCGGCCTTACCCACGCTCCCGGGGGCGTTCGCCCCGCAGTGGCTGCTCGCGCTTTATGGCAGCCTCGCGCTAGTCGGCGTCTTCGTCTCGGAGCGCCGCTGGCAGATTGGCCTGCTTTGCTCGATGCTCGCGACTCTACTGACGTTCCTACTTCTCGCTCGCTCGACACTGGGCGCTTGACGCACGTCGGGCCCACCGCCTAACAAGGAATTGCTGCTGTCCGCGGAGGCTGGTCGGTCCGTCTGGTAACGCACTTGGTTTGCGAAGCGTGCGGGTGCGGCAGCAGAATTCCGAGCCGCTAGGTAGAACCCGGTAAGCGTGGCGATGACAGAGTCAGCAACTACTAGTCTTGGAAGGGGTCGGCTGGTCCGATGGTTGACGGAGGTCTTCGTAATCGCGCTCGGTATTCTTCTGGCGTTCTCGGTTGATGCGACCTGGAATCGACTGCAGGAGTCTGAGCAGGAGCGCCTCACGCTGGAAGCACTTCGAGAGGAGTTCCAGACCAACTCAACGTCACTACGGATAACCGCAGCAGAACACGATCGCGCGACACGAGCTAGTAGCGAGCTTCTGGCCCTCACCGGGCCAGACGCTTCGGATACTGACGATGTGGCACGTTTGATTGGCGAGGTATGGGTTCCGACGCATGCAGAGTTGAACTCCGGCGCCATCCAATCGCTGCTCTCGACTGATGACCTGGCGCGAGTGAGGGACCCATTGCTCCGCGCGGCCTTGGCAGGGTGGCCCGACCGCGTGGCTGGTCTTGTGAGACTCGAAGTGCAGCTGCATGAGGAGTTGACCGGAGACCTGCTTCCGGCGATCCGGGACGCGGTGCCCCAGATAGACATCGAGCTGGTCAACGGATTCGCTGGCCTGCCTCGTCTTAGGGCGGAGTTTGAATCACTTGTCGAACCGAGTCGCTTCGAGACGGACTTCCGGCCTTTACTGCGGGACATGAAGTTCGAAAACACAATCCTGCAGAGGATGACGGTCTCGATGATCACCCGCGATGTGACCAATGACCTGGCTGCTGAGGCTGATCGGATCCTACTCCTGCTGGAGGAGAGCTTGGAGGGTGGTTCGGGTTCTACCTAACAAGGAATTGCTGCTGTCCGCGGAGACTTTGCGGTAGGGTCTGGTAACGCTTCTGAGTTGTCAGCAGAAGGGTGCGGCAGCAGAATTCCGAATCGTTAGAACGCTCCTCAGCCTCTTTGGCCAGCCGAGAGCCATTTGACCAACAACAGCGGGCGAAAGCCACTATGGCTGCTTGGTGAAGCCAGTGTCATCATCGTCTCGATTCTTCTCGCCTTCGCGATCGACGCGGCTTGGGCTCAGCGGCAGCTGAGGACCGAGGAAAGGGAGGCCTTGGTCGCCTTGGAGGCGGAGTTCACCGCGAACCTCGATCAGGTCAAGTCTGTCATCGGCGTACACATCGCCAACCGAGAACACGTACGGCGGTTGGTTGAGTTGCCAGATGATAGCGTCGCAGCCCTTCCCCAGAGGGAAGTGTCTCAGATCATGCTCGCGACCGGGGGTCTAACGACGTTTGACCCCGTGCTTGGCACTACGGACGCCCTAGTGGGAGCCGGCAAGCTGGGTGTACTCCGGGATTCCCGTCTGCGTGAGGCGCTAACTACGTTTGACAACTACGTGTTAGACGCGGAAGACGATGGTGACTTCATGTGGTCCTTTGCGCCCGAGATATGGAAGGCCCAGATCCGATGGGGCGGGCCGTGGTATGACCCTCTCACCGAGGTCGGCACCGCCGGGGCGGTGGAGGGGTTGGGTTTTCTGCCCCAGGCTACGGCGGAGGATCTCTTGCAAGTCCGTACAGACCGTGAACTCATGGGTCTGATCAACTGGTATCACCTGAACGTGGGCTATTACCTAGTCGAGCTCCAGCGCATCAGAGATCACATCTCGACGGTCCTTCTACTGATCGGCGAATCGCGTGACGGGCGAGCGTTCTAACCAGCGATTGCTACTGACGCCGAAGAAGGGGCAGGTACGCGCTCCGCGCTCGCGAGGGTGCTGGCCGTGCAGCAGAATCGCGAGACGTTAGGAAGCGCTAGGAGTGTCATCGATGAACTGGGAAGCGATAGCAGCGTTGGCCGAACTCCTCGCGGCCCTCGGCGTCATCGCTTCCTTGGTGTACCTCGCCACACAGGTGCGGGGCAGCGCACGCCAGTCCCGACTCGCCGCGGCACAGTCGGTTCAATCGCAGGCGAACAGCCTCTGGCAGTCGATTGGCCAGAATGCGCAACTCGCGGAAGTCTATGCAAGGGGTCAAAAGGGCTGGGATCACCTTGAGAGTGAGGCAGAGATGGTACAAGTCGCAGTGACCTACCTCGCCATTTTGCGGCTCTACGAGGAGCTGCTCAACTACCACAGCCGAGGCCTCGTCGAAGAATGGGCGTGGACGAGCATGCACTCAATCGCCTCGGCTACGATGAGCTCCAAGGGCTTCGCCGACTTTTGGTCAATCCGCGGCGAGTGGTTTGACGCCTCCTTTCAAGCGCACATCGTCTCGATGCTCTCTTCCAAAGATCTGCTCGAAGATCACCGGGCCGTGGGTGAGGGGGGTATCGAGCCCTCATCCCCGGGCGCTTCCTAACAAGCGATTGCTGCTGACGCCGAAGAAGGGGCAGGTACGCGCTTCGCGCTTGTGTGCGGGCAGGCGGCGCAGCAGAATCGCGAGACGTTAGAGTGCGCTTCGAACACGTACATGTCTCTGAACCAACAGCCCCTGACTCAGCGATGCTCGAGCGGCTGACACCCGCGTTGGAAGGCCGCTACCGAGTCGACCGTGAGGTTGGTAGCGGAGGGATGGCCGTCGTCTACCTCGCCGAGGACCTCAGGCACGGGCGACGAGTCGCGCTCAAGGTCCTCCGCCCGGAGGTGGGCCATGAACTGGGCGGCGACCGGTTCTTGAGGGAGATCCGCATCGCCGCGGGGCTGTCCCACCCGAACATCCTGCCGCTCTTCGACTCGGGCGAGGCCGACGGCCTCCTCTACTACGTCATGCCGTACGTGGAGGGCGAGACGCTGCGCGAGCGGCTCACCCGTGAGGGACCGCTCCCTATCGACGAAGTCGTCCGCCTGGCCGGAGAGATCGGTGGCGCGCTCGCCCGCGCTCACGGCGCGGGGATCGTGCACCGGGACATCAAGCCGGCCAACGTCCTCCTGGAATCGGGGCACGCGCTCGTCGCCGACTTCGGGGTCGCCCGCGCGGTCGACGTCGCCGGCGGCGAGCGCCTCACTCGCACGGGAGTGGCGATCGGCACACCGACCTACATGAGCCCCGAGCAGGCGGCGGGAGAAGCGGGCGAGGACGCGCGCTCGGACATCTACAGCCTGGGGTGCCTCATCTACGAGATGCTGGCAGGCGAACCGCCGTTCACCGCCGGCTCCGCGCACGCGGTCGTAGCAGCTCACCTGGCCAAGGCGGTTCCGTCGCTGCGGGAGCGGCGGCCCGACGTGCCGGCGGGCGTGCAGGACGCGGTCGAGCGCGCCCTCGCCAAGGACCCGCAGGCGCGCTTCGACACGGCGGCGGAGCTCGTCGACCAGCTCACCTCGGCGATCACGATCGAGGCGCGCGCCGCACACGACCGGAGCGAGCGGCGGCGGGGCTGGGTCAGTGCGGCCGCCGCCGTCCTGACGCTCGGGCTGGCGTCCACGGGCGTCTGGTGGGCGACCCAGCGAGCCGCCGCGCCCGCCATCGAGGTCATCGCCGTCCTCCCGGCGTCCAACCTCACCCGGGACCCCGAGCAGGACTACTTCGTGGACGGCGTCCACGAGGCGCTGGTGCTCGAGCTCCAACGCGCGGGCGTCGCCGTGTCCGGGCGCCAATCCGTGCTCCGCTTTCGCGGCTCCGATCTCCCGATCGGGGCGATCGCCGACTCGCTCGGCGTGGACGCGCTGCTGCAGCCGGTCGTGGGGCGGGAGGGGGACAGCGTGAGGGTTGACGTGAGCCTCTATGGGCGCGATTCGGACGTGGCGCTCTGGACGGACTCGTTCTCGGAAACCGTCCGTGGTGTGCTGGGCCTGTATCGCGATGTGTCGGGCCGCATCGCGGCCGAGATCGGTATCGTGCTGTCCCCCGAGGCCGAAACGCACCTGGCCGAGCGTCCGACCGTCGATCCCCAGGTGTACGAGATGGTGCTGCGGGGCAAGCACCATCTGCGCCAGTTCAGGCCTGCGGACGTCGAGCTGGCGGAGCAGCACTTCGAGCGCGCGCTGGAGCTGGACTCGTCGCACGCGCCCGCCTATCTGGAGCTCGCGCGCGTCTGGAGCAGCCGCTCCCAATTGAACCTCCTCCCGACGGACTCCACGAGGCCCGTGGTCCTGGGGCTGTACGACCGGGCGAGGGAGCTCGATCCGGAGCTTTTTGAGGCCGACAAGTCCCGTGCGGACTTCCTTGTGTGGCGTGAGTGGAGATGGGACGAGGGTGTGGAGGCCTACCGCCGGGCCCTGGCGGCCGATCCGAACAACGCCTCGACCCACATGTTCTTCGCACAGACCCTGGGCTTTCTGGGACGCTGGGAGGAATCCGCGGAACACAGCCGACGCGCCGTAGAGCTCGACCGCTTCGACCCCCTGATCCTCGGGATGCGCGCGATGCAGCTCGGGAGGGCGGGACGTTTCCAGGAGGCGCTCGAGGCGCTCGAGGCTCACCCCGCCACTCACCCGAGTACGGGGGTATCCCACGCGCCGGCACGCGTCGCCCTCATGCAGCTCGGCCGCCAGGAGGAAGCCGTGGCGGTCTCGCGGGCGTACCACGAGAGCCGGGGCGACGCGGTGACCGTCGCTGCCCTGGACGGGGGGCTTCGCGACGGCGGACCGCTCGAGGCCTTCCGGCGAGCCGCCGACGCGCGCGCCTCCACGTGGCGTCGCACCTCAACGATCAACATCGCCGAGTACTACGCGTGGGCGGGGGAGTGGGAGTCGGCGTTGGAGTGGCTCGAGCGTGCCGTCGACGTCCGGGACGCCAACATGCCGGTCGTGGGCTCGCACGCCGCGTTCTGGCCGCTGCACGACGACCCCCGGTTCCGCGCCATCGTGGAGGGGATAGGTCTGCCGATGCTGCAGGGGCAGCCCGGCTGACCGATGCGCACTCTAACAAGGAATTGCTGCTGTCGCGGGATAAGCTGCGAGGTCACGCGGTCACTCGGCTTGCACCTCGCGACCGGTGGGAAGCATTGTAGTCGCGCAGCAGAATTCCAAAGTCGTTAGCTAGTCCGACGGACTATGTGACGATCGCGACGAGTTCGGCAGGCGTGATCGACCGTACGACGGATCGCTTGAAGCCCTTCTTGTCACGCGTGACGAGGTAGTCGGCCTCAGCCTTTTCCGCGCACGCGGCCTGGACCGCATCTTCGAAGTCGGTCCAATTCATTGCTAAGGCGTGGCGAACGCGATCCTCGTCTACCGCTTCCACTCGAAGGATGTGGAGCAGATCCTCAAGGGTCTTTCGGGCACGACCTCTGGACAGATGTTTGCTGAGCAGGTAGTGCAGCGTGGTCACGGAATGCGCGGCGAGAACACCCTCAACGATCCCGGCCTCAACGAGTTGAAGCACCGCCTGGGAGTCCTCCACGAACGGTTCGCGCTCGGCCAGAACATCGAGGATCACGTTGACGTCGATGAGGACGCGTGTCACCCGTACTTCTCGTCGAGGTATTCGCGGTACTCGTCACGCGACACGGCTGAGGGGAGCACGCCACGCAGGCGCCGCGCGATGGGTGTCGCCGCTTCTACCGAATCCTCTAAGGAGGCCAAGAACTGCTCAACGAGCTGGGAGACCGTTGTCTCGTTGCGTTCAGAGAAACGCTTGGCCCGGGCGACGACCTCAGGGTCGACCGAGAGCGTCAGCTTAGTCTTTGGCATCAATCACCTCAGGGAATACGTATGCTGCATATGACACAATACGTGTAATGGGGTTCCGTGAGCAAGGTGGCGGACTAGCTAACAAGCGATTGCTACTGACGCCGAAGAAGGGGCAAGTACGCGCTACGCGCTTGTGTCCGTGCGGGCGGCGCAGCAGAATCGCGAGACGTTAGGAGGCTGCAGGGTCCTCGAGGCGGCCGAGGAAAGCTCGCGGTTTGAGTACCTCGACACCCTGCCACCCGGCAGCGTCCAGGAGGTCGCGATCTCCAGAGACGACGATGGCGCGAGCCGCCCGCGCACAGAGCATGAACTTGTCGTCGTCCGGATCCGCCGTGATGGTCTCGGTGAATTCGCTGTCTGCGACGAGTGTGCCGTGTCCGACAATCGTCGTCAGCACCCCGTGGTACTCCAAGCCGGGCCTAGACGCCGCGAGCCGCTCACAGGTCTTGAGGTATTCGTCGAAAATCGCGGGGCTGAGAACGAGCTCGAACCGCTCCTCGGCCCAAGCCTCGAGGACTTGGCCGGGTACGCCGGCGAAGAAGATCCCGGATACCAAGACGTTGGTGTCCAGGACGACTCTCACTTCGTTGTCCGTACCTCGCGGATGGCGCGCTCGACGTCTTCCTCTGTGATCCCAGCGGCTTCGGCCGATTCGCGAACCTTGTCCAGGAGGGCCTTGAAGTCCGCCATCTTCGGCGGCTTGAGGGCCTTGAGGACGACGACGTCGCCCTCACCTACTACGACGAACTGCGCACCGGGCTCAAGCCCCAATCGGGTGCGGATCTCCTCGGGGATCACGACCTGACCTCGGGAGGAGAGCTTCGTGGTTGCCGGCTTGACCATGATGAGATGACCTTGGTGCGCGGTGATCTTATCAGTAAGATGGCTCGACTGCAGCCTCCTAACAAGCAATTGCCTGTCGCGGGAGACTTGGAGGGTCCTAGGCTGTTCGGCTTGCACCTCACAGCCTCGGGTCGGCATCATGCACGCGCAGCAGAATTGCGATCCGTTAGAGTGCGTTTTCTATCGATGCGGCCGATTCATGCATTGTACGCGTGCCGACCGCACGGCCATCTTCGGTGTAAAGAAGGCAGCTCAGCAGCCTCAGGAGGTAGGGTGAAAACCAAGGAGACGGTCCGGGATCTGTTGGACAAGCTTCCGGACGACTGCACCCTCGAGGATGTGTTGTATCACCTGTACGTGCTCCAAGCCATCGACCGCGGGCTTGCGGACGCCGAGGCAGGAAGAACGATTCCGCACGAAGAAGTTGCTGAGGAAATGCGGCGGAAATGGGTCCTCGGCGCCGCCGGGTAGTCTGGAGCGAAGGCGCGACCCGCGAGCTCGACGAAGCGACTGAGTATGTTGCCCAAGACTCGCTGCAGAGCGCGATCAACGTCCTAGAGCGCCTTCTCGATGCCGCGGAGTCTCTCGCCGATCTCCCGGATCGGGGGCGCACCGTAGCAGAGCGAGATGAGCCCGGGGTGCGAGAGCTTCTCGTCGACCCATACCGCCTCATCTACTCCGCTGGCGACTCCGAGGTCGTCATCCTCGGGGTTCTGCACCAGCGTCGCGACTTCGACCGATGGGGGAGGACTGGTTCAGCGTCGGACGCACTCTAACAAGCGATTGCTACTGACGCCGAAGAAGGGGTAGGTACGCGCTACGCGCTTGTGTGCGGGCGGGCGGCGCAGCAGAATCGCGAGACGTTAGCTAGAACTACTGGCGATGAGGGGATGGGGCTCGGATGAATCGCACCGCTGCTCGGCTGGTCGGGGTGGGCCTCCTTATCGGGTTCTTATTGAATCTGACGGGCTGGCTGGGCAACAATTTCTTGCTCGGTGGCATGTGGAGATCCGTCGCGATTCCGGACGCCTACATGACTTGGAGAGAATCGCTCTGGCGTGACGCCTTCTCCTTCCTGCCAGACTTCGTGTACGGCCTCGGCATCGCTTGGTTGTACGTGGCCTCCCGGTCCTGGTTCAAGAGCTGGAGCGCGTGCGCAATCTCCGCCGGTCTATTCGTCGCTGCGATCGGAGGCCTCACGACCTATTTCGCGATCGCGAACTCGGGCTTCATTCCGTGGCCGCTCGCGCTTGCTTCGTTCGTGCTGGTCCTAGCCACCAAGCTGCCGTTGGCACTCCTGGCAGGCCGGATGCGGGAGCCTCAGGCCCGGGTCAGAACAGGTTAGCGCGCGTGGCCGCGTCTCGGCGCCGGTGAGAGGCGTCACCGGGCGGGAATTCTAGCTAACAAGCGATTGCTACCGACGCCGAAGAAGAGGTAGGTACGCGCTACGCGCTTGCGGGGGTGCGGGCCGTGCAGCAGAATCGCGAGACGTTAGAGTGCCACGCTAAACTGGTGCAGGATTGTGCCGTGGGCTTAGGGAAGCTGGAGGCTGTACTCGACTTCGCGGAGGGCCTACCGGAATGGCTTCGGCCTGTCGCATACGGTCCGCTGATCATCGCCGCGTTGATGGTGTCGAAGGGCGCCCTCGTCCTCGGTCCAGTGGTGACAGTGGTCGCGCTTTGGCAGTCTGACGACCCAATCCTCATGTTGATGACTGGCGGTGTGATTCTGGCGATCGTCTTCGGCTCGGCGGCGGCTGGGGGGCTGAGCTACTCGATGCTCGGCCGACCGGCGATTCGACTCGTTCCGCTTGGGTGGGTGCTCGCGGGGTGGGCGGCCGTCATTCCCTACTTCGTAGGGCTCATCTACGTCCTGAGAATCACCAAGGGTCTGCCAGTCCTGGCGCCTTGGGTGGGGGTAGATCTCACCGTGCTCGGAATCATGACGGCCGTCTTCGGGACCCAGTTCGGCATCATGTTCCTACGCCCCGGTGCGATCGACTGAGAAGGGTCTCGGGGTGGCACTCTAACAAGGAATTGCTGCTGTCCGCGTAGGCCGTCCGGTGAAGTCGGGTAACGCTTCTGATTTGTCAGCGGGCAGGTGCGGCAGCAGAATTGCGATCCGTTAGATGGCGCTTCACGCGACGAGGGAGCCGAGTGATAATGGTGATCAGCCGTTGTCCTTGTCCCACAAGTGCTGATCCCCGGTGATCCGAGAGCTCTGGCCCCTCCTGCTCGTCCGCGACGTGGACGAGTCCTCACACTTCTACACGTCGAAACTTGGCTTCGAAGTTGCGGGTCGGGCTGAGTCGGAGGACGGCGTCTACTGGTGCCGCCTCAAGCGCGATGGCGCGAGTTTCATGCTTCAGCAACGGGCCAAGGACCGAGACTACCTCGATTCCCCGGCTCCGAACGTGACTTTCTACTTCGTCTGTGACGACGCCGACAAGCTCTACACAGAGTTTTCAGCAAAGGGCCTCTCCCTAAGTCCACCATCACTCGCCTACTATGGCATGAAGCAGCTCTTCGTGCCGGATCCCGACGGCTACGTGGTCTGTTTCGAGACTCCCACGGAGACCTGGTCCGGCTAGTCGCGGGGCAGTCTAACATGGAATTGCTGCTGTCCGCATAGGCTGCTTGGTGTTGTCTGGAAACGCCTGTGGTTTGCGAAGCGTGCGGGTGCGGCAGCAGAATTCCGGGACGTTAGGAAGCACTTCTCCACGCCCCAGGAGTGACAGGTCTCGGATAGGGTCTTCGATCAACGGATGGGCACATTGCTTCCGGGTCTCCGCCTGATGAGCCACACTGCCACGATGGCCGCCAGGAGGACCAAGCCGATCGGCGCCAGGCCGAACTTGACCCTGGTCAGCAGGTTTGCGCACCGTACCACCCAGTCGACTCGCCCGGGATACGCCAGGTTTGCAGTCACTAGGAGCAGGTTCTCTAGCATGTCAGCTAGGCCTGAGATCAGCGGTAGCACGCTGAGCCACTGGATGTGATGGTCCAGTGGCAGGAGGCGTACTAGGAACCATGCACTTGTGAAGGCAAACACCAGCGCATAGCCGATCGGGAATGCCATATCCGGCACAAGGTGCTGCATGAGATAGGCCTGCCGGCCTTCTGGTCCTAGGGCTGCAAATAGCTCGTACGCATCCTCCGGGGTGAAGGACCACCGCAGATCCAGAACGGATACCCCCCCGGAATGCTCAACGATCGTAGGTGTGCTGAAGGGCAACTGGGTACCGTTCATGAGGAACATGAGCAGGGCCGTGCCTGCCGACAGGGCGAGGATGGTTTGGCCGCTCGTTCTGTGCTGAATGAACGTCAAAGTGGTTCTCAACATCCGGCGCCACTCCTCGTGCGTTCCGCTTCGGTGCTCAACCAGTCTCATGACATCGTGCGTCGTGCTGCGTCCTCACCGCAAACGCCCACTCCTTGCCGGGATCCGCTCCCAGCCTCCGTGCTTCCTAACAAGGAATTGCTGCTGTCCGAAAATGGGCTGATGGGCAGCTCGCTGACGCTCGCTGGCGGATAAGAGGGCGCGGCAGCAGAATTCCGAGACGTTATGTAGCGCTCCCTAGGCAGGTTGTCTTCCCGTGAAGACGGAGAAGCTTTCGCGCGTCGTCGAGATCGTGACTGCGATCGCCGTCGTCGTTTCGCTGATCTACGTGGGACGGGAGATTCAGCAGAACACGGCGGCCATTCAAGCGGCGACTGGTCAGGCCGCCTGCGAGATGTGACGTGACCCCCTGAAACGAGACCGGCGTGGATGTTAGGATCGGGCGCCGGTCGCAGCTTGAGGGAGAGGTCAGAGATGAGCAGAAGACGTCACACGCCGGAGCAGATC
>JAOTVA010000257.1 GCA_029863645.1 Gemmatimonadota bacterium | reverse complement strand
TTCACGAAGCCGAAGAACTCCGACTCGAGGAGCTGCTCTGGGACCCCTCCGCAGTTGACCGGCACGAACGCGCCTTCTGCGCGCGAACTTTCGCGATGTAGCATACGCGCTACCAATTCTTTCCCGGTCCCGCTCGCACCCGTGATCAGCACGGACGAACTGTGCGGGGCGACCTTCTGCACGACCTCCATCGCCCTGCGCATGGCGGGAGATCCAACGACGATTTCGCCGAACCGCGCGTCGACGCGGACCTCCTGGCGCAGGCGTCCTACTTCGCGGCGTAGCTGTTCCCGCTCCTCGGCCTTGCGCACGACCAACAGGACGTCGTCGGCACCGAACGGCTTCGCGATGTAGTCGTAGGCGCCTTTCTTCATCGCCTCCATCGCGACGTCGAGACTGCCGTACGCCGTCATCACGAGGACCAGCGCGCCGCCGCCGGCGCTCTCGTACGCCTCGAGGAACTCGATGCCCCCGAGCTTGGGCATACGCACGTCGCACAGGATCAGCTCAGGCTCCACCTCCTGGGCCATCCTGAGGCCGACCTCACCGTCCTCTGCCTGGACGACCTCGTATCCCGCGTCACTCAGGATGAGGGAGAGGGATTTCCTCAGCCCCGCATCGTCGTCGATGATCAAGATTTTCACTACGCCTCCAGGGCTTCCGACTCGGACGGGACGACACTAGCGGAATCCGGGTCCATGATGCCAGGAAGTCGTATGACGAAGCGTGCGCCTCCCTCTGCGGCTTCAGCTGCATCGATCTGCCCGCCCATGCCTTCTACGAGCCGCGCGCAGATCGAAAGTCCGAGCCCCGTGCCCTTCCCGGGCTCCTTGGTCGTGAAGAACGGATCGAAGACGTGGTCGATGTGGTCGGGGGGGATGCCCGCTCCGTTGTCGGACACTTCGATGACCGTGACGCGCTTGGCTCGAGCCAACGGATCGATCCCCACCTCGTCGTCTACGAGCCGCCGCCGATGCATGTAGTCGATGCCAGGGGGGTCGTCCCCGCGCCGCGGCCGAAGGCGGGTCACCTCACCGTCTTCGGTATGGAGCCGGACGAGTACCCGCGGGTCGGCGGAGCCCTCCAGTGCATCGAGGGCATTGAGCAGGAGGTTGACCAGGACCTGCTGCAGCCTATGCGGCTCCGCCACGTTGGCGAGGCCTTCATCCGTTACCTCCCAGCCCACATCGACGCCGTCCAGCTTACCCTGGCTCTCCAACAGCTCGCGCACGTCGGTGAGTACTTCTGCTGCGGGTGCCGGGCGCGCCGACGTATCCGGTGCTCTGGCATAGTCGAGCAGGCCGCGCACGATGCGGTCGATGCGGTTCGCTTCCGACCGAATGGAGTCCAGGATCTCCGTCTCCCCGCCGGCCCGCTCCGCCCTTGCCCGCGCCACGTCCACGTACGCCATGACGGCGCCGAGCGGATTCCCGACCTCGTGAGCGATTCCCGCCGCCAGTGTCCCGACGGATGCGAGCCGCGCGGAATGCACCATCTGGTCCCGGACCGACACCAGCTCTCGGTTGGTCTCCTCCAGCGAGCGGATGTTCTCCGCTAGCAATTTCTGGTCGGCGATGAGCCGGTCGGCGAGTCGATTCACGCTGACCTGCATCTCTCGCAGCTCGATGCCATGCGGCTCGCCCACTCGGTGGTGGTAGTCACCGTCGGCGATGCGCTGGACGTCTGCCGCGAGCGCCTGCGTGGGACCACCGAGGGAGCCTCGGTTGATCCAACCCGCGAAGATGACCAGTAGGGCCAGGTCGACCACACCGAGGAGGCCGAGCAGCACTGCCCCGAGCCACCCCGCGAGAAGCTCCGGTAGCGCGAAGAGCACTCCCGCCGCGGCGACCAGCTGCGCGACCGCGAAGAGAAGCGCGAGCCGGACCAGCACCCGTCTCAAAGGAAGGGAGATCGGGGCCATGGGCTCCTTGAAGGTCGCCCTCTCGAATGGCTCAGGAGGTACAGGTGATCTGGCTCTCGACCGTCGCCGGCGCCAGAACCGCGGCGTTGCCGTGGAAGATGGCACACGCCTCGGTCGGAAGGCCCGGGTGGATGGCCGAAGCAGACCAGCCAGTGCCATTCGCGCCTGCGGTAATCGTCACCACCACCCCTTCGGACGAAGCGAACTGGATCAGAGCCGGATCGCTCGAGTAGGTGAAGTTCGTGTTGTGGTAGACGTCCTGCATGGTCGCCAGGTTCCTCAGGTCCGCCTTCATGGAGGAGATGACGGCCTTGTCCCGCGTCGAGGCGAACTTCGGGATCGCGATGGCCGCGAGAATCCCGATGATGACGACCACGATCAGGAGCTCGATCAGAGTAAAGCCGTCGTCGCTTCGTAATCTCATGATGCTTCCTCGCTCGTAGAGGAACGATGCGTGGAGCTGAGCCGGTCATGTGACCGGGCAGCCCGGGCCCGAAGGCCCGGACTGCCCTTTGTGCTTCAGGTCACACCCGCATCCGATTGCGGGGTCCTACCACCTGCGAGATTAGCTCGTGCAGTTGATCTCGCCGGGGCTAGTCGCGGAAGCCGGACTAGTCGGGTTGGCAGCGGAACCGTAGAAGATTTCGCAAGCATCAACCGTGGAGTCGAGCGCGTCGTGCGTCGCCGTCGCGGCCCAACCCGTCGCGCTAGGAGTCAAGATCGCAACGTTCACGCCGCTGGACTCGACGAAGCCGAGCGCGGTGGCGC
>JAOTVA010000103.1 GCA_029863645.1 Gemmatimonadota bacterium | reverse complement strand
GGAACGTTACCTGTCATGCCACGGCCGTTGCGGGTCAGTTTGCCTAGGAGGAATGCATAGCTGAGGAAGAATGGTCGGAACGGATCCATCGATGCTTCTCGGAGGATCGCGTCCTTTATTCACGGCACGCCCGTCACGAGATGATGGATGACGAATTCGGCCCGATCCCGGATCAGCAGGTGTATGAAGCGGCGGCCGGGTGTAGCATTGTTGAGGAGTACCCGGAGGATCGGCCCTATCCGAGCGTGTTGGTGCTCGGCCGTACTCAGGAGGGTCGACCGGTGCATGTCGTGTGTGCGTATGTGCCTGAAGAGGACCAGTTGATCGTGATTACGGTGTATGAGCCCGACCCGAATCGATGGGACGAGGACTTCCGCCAGCGGAGGAAGCCATGAAGTGCGTGGTCTGTCACGGCGAAAACATCGAGGTTCGCGAGGTGAGGGAGCCGATCGAGGTTGGCTCAGACCTCGTCTATGTCACGGTCAAGACGCCCGTCTGCGCGACCTGCGGCGAGCGGTACTACGACCGGAAGACAGTGAAGTACCTCGAGAACGTCGAAGCTGAGGTGCGAGCTGGAGGTGGCAGCGTTCGCCAGGTGGGAAAGGTGCTCACCTACGGCTGATCAGCCGGGCACGACAGATAACAATGAGGTTGCCGCCTGCGTTCGCTTCGCTCACTCCGGTGAAGCACGGCGCGTTCGCGCCGCGCCGGCACCCTAAGAACGTTATGCGAAGCCGACGCCTCCCGGTGTCGACGACCGCAGCAGGGGAAATGAAGGTGGCCCCCCGCCACCCCCCGTCGACGGCCCTTTACGGGCCGCCGTTGTGGGGGGGCGCGCGGCTTGCGCCATGGTCGCGATCCGTGCCCGGCGTCGGTCTCTCGCATAACAACCAGGTTTCCGGCTCCGGCCGCTGACGCGGCCTCCGTCCCAACCGGCCCTATGGGCTCGCGCGCCCTGGGTAGCGTTGCGGGTCAAATGCGCAGTATCGTCCACGAGAACGTTTGTGACGGGGCCGGTTCGGAAACCCCGAAACGTTATGTGAAACTCGCCGCGCGGTGCGGGAGCCAGTACCGTAGTTGAGGGTATCGCAAGAGGTACCAGGCATTGAGGTGGATGCGAATGATTGAGCCTTCTGTGAAGGATGCGTTATTCCGAGAGTTGGCGGGTCTGGACGAAGCTGACCGGAAACGGGTTCTTGAGTACGCTCGGACACTTTCCGAGCGGACGCTTCGCCCTGTGTCTGGAGCTTCCCTTCTCCCGCTTGCCGGTTCAGTACCGGAGTCGGACATGGCCGAGATCGAGGCGGCGATTGAGGAAGGGTGTGAGAAGGTGAACCCGGGTGCCTGGTAGGGCGCTTCTCGACACTAGCGCCGCCGCGGCCTTCCTTCGCGGCGATCAGGTCTTGGCCGACCGGGTGGCCGGTCTTGATGAGGTCTTCACGAGTGTGGTGGCCGTGGGTGAGCTGTTGTACGGAGCACGGCACTCGAGCAACCCCGACGGGAACCTAGAGCGGGTCTCTTCGTTCGTATCGGCGATTGTGGTCCTTCCCTGCGACGATGCGACCGCGGAGGTCTACGCTCGGGTGAAGCAGGATCTCCGAGCTAAGGGGCGACCGATCCCGGATAACGACTTGTGGATCGCGTCCACGGCCATTCAGCACGGACTCAGGTTGATCGACCGCGACGCCCACTTCGAACAAATTGAGGAACTGGAGCGGGAGACTTGGTAGCCGCGAGCTTCCCACAACAACTCGGGTGCCGCTTCCGCTCGCTGCGCTCGCTCCAGTGGAACATGGCGCTTACGCTACTAGGGCTGGGTGGAACGCGGTGTTGGAGTCGAGCGGTGCACGGCCGGTCGAGCGTTCGTGCAGCGCCACGCCGGCACCCTCCTGAACGTTATCGGACAAAGCGCAGGTTGTAGGAAGCAGGTCGGTAGGCCTGGGCCAAAGATCTGGGTCGGTTCGGACGGGGCACGGACGTGCAGATACGGGAAGCTGCCGGATCCGCTCGATCTCACGAATGGGAACTGCGACTTGGAGAACCCTCAAGTCGGCCAAGTAGGAAGATCCGAGAGCGCCCGAGTCGGCGTGGCTGCCGCGGCCATCTTCCTGTTCGCAGTGGCCGCCTCGGCCGTTCTGAGCTGGGCCAACGGGAACGTCTATCGCTTCCTGTTCGGTGAGCTCAATCCTCTCATGGTGACTGCAGCCGCCGCCTTCTTAGGGGTCGCTGCGCTGCAACGTCTTGCCCGTCTCGGGTGGTTCCAGGCCGAGGGCGCCAGTGGTCGCAGCGTCGCGCTCACCTCGGTGCTCGGTGCAGTTCTCACCGTTCCGGTCATCGTCGTCGATCTCTTCGGCGGCTTCCCGGCCGAGCTGAACGCCCGGTTTCCGGCATCCATACTGTTCTACCCGTCCATCGCCGTGGTAGCGGAGTCCGCCTTTCATCTGGTCCCCTTGGCCCTGATGGCGACGATGTGGAGGTGGACCTCCCTCGAGCTCTCTCGTGCTCGGCTCTTTGCGATCGGGATCGCAGCACTCATCGAGCCGGTTCTCCAGGTGGTCTGGGGAAGTGAGATGTCACCGACCTGGGCGAACACCTACGTCGGGATCCATCTCTTGGTCTTCAATTTGGTCGCGCTCGTAATCTTTCGACGCTCTGGCTTCGTTGCGCTCTATACGTTCAGGGTCGGGTACTACTTCATTTGGCACATCACTTGGGGCTACTTCCGACTTCCCCTGCTCTTCGAGGGCGGCATTTAGGGGGTGGCGGGCAGATTCGGGATGCGCGGGGGTCTTGGACTGGAGCAGGCAGGCACGTGTTTGAGGGTCAACCGCCGGGTGGGCCGGACGTCGCGGGCCTGCGCTTCGTCGTATAACAATGTGGTTCGCGCCTCCGCGCGCTTCGCGCGCTCCGGAGTACACGGCGCCTATGGCGCCTCCGGTGGGTCGGCCTCATGCTGAGGTGGAGCGGAGCACGGTAAGTAGGCGGCAGTGCGGCGCCGCGTCGTGAACCTCTGAACGTTATGTGACATGGGCCTTCAGGCGTTGAGATGGCCATGAATGGAGCCACGACCCAGCGGAGGGTGTAGTATTGGGTATGCCGATCGACGCTGAAGTCCTGACCCGAGACCCAGAGGTTCAAGGAGGCGCCCCCGTCTTCGCGGGGACGCGCGTGCCGGTCCAGAACCTCATGGACTACTTGGCTTCGGGGCAGCCGCTCGACGAGTTCTTGGAGGACTTCCCGTCCGTTTCGAGGGAGCAGGCGACGAAGGTGCTTCGCCTAGCCCAGGAAGCATTGGTGGCGGGTGCGGGTCCTTCTTGACGAGTCCCTTCCACGTACGCTAGTCGGCCATCTCTCCACGGTCGTGGCGGAGACGGTGTACGATCGCGGTTGGTCCGGCCTCAAGAATGGTGAGCTGCTGCAGGTTGCGTCCGAGTCATTTGACGTCTTCCTGACCGCTGATCAGAACCTTCCGTATCAGCAGAAGCTGAGCGGCTATGGAATCCGTGTTGTGGTCCTCGCAGCCGTCACGAATCGGGTAGTGGATCTGACTCCCCTCCTGGCGCAGGCCCTGCGAGTGGCCGCGGAGCTCGAAGTCGGCCAGGTGGAGGTCGTTCGAGCGGAGTAGGGGAGCACCGAGTCTGGATCGTCGGGCTCCGGCCCACATCCCATAACAATGCGGTTTCGGGTTCCGCTCACAACGTTCGCTCCACGGAATCACGGCGCTTACGCGCCGCGACCGAAACCTCTGAACGTTAGGCGACAGCGCCAAGAGGGGTCTGGCAGTAGAATCAATAGTTGGGAAGGGCTGGAGAAGTGGGCTAGTCGGGCCTATTAGCTGGCCAGGATACGCGGAAGCCCACGTTGGTCCAACTCGATTCTGGCTGCCAGTCCTTCGTGACAGACGCGCCTCTCAGGAAGAAGGCAGGGTGCTCGAAGGATCCACCCTTCGCCCGGACCGCATCGTGATTGGCTGGATGTCGCGCGGCGTCGAACCAAACCGGGACTGTCCACTCGCGCACGTTCCCGGCTAGGTCATACACGCCCTCTGGACTCTGGTCTACTTCGCGACTCATCACTTCGAGTGTCTGACGAGGCCCACAATCAACGAAATGAGCGTGGTCACACGTCGGCTGCACCTCACCCCAAGGGTATGTGCGTCTTTCCGCGCCCCGCGCTGCGAACTCCCACTCGGCGTCCGTGGGTAGTCGTCCACCCACGAATGCGGCGTAGGCCCGTGCCTCCACCCACGTCACTTCGACCACCGGATGTCGCTCAAGCCCGGAGGCGAAGGTGTGCTGCGGGTCGAACCGTCGATACTCCGCGTTTGTCACCTCATGCTCTTGAATCCAGAAGCTCTCCACCGTCCGGCGAAGCCGTAACTCATCCGCTTTGGAGTAGGGATTGCCTGCTTCGAGGATTTGCTCGCGCCGGTCGTCGCTGCCGGCTGTGAACAGCCCGGCCTGGATGAAGACCCCGCGGTTCAAAGGGTCTGTGGCCTGTGGCGGCGGCATGGCCTCCTCCAGAGCATCCGCATTGGGCGACTCCGAGGAACAGGACGACGCCAGAGCACTCATGAGCGCCAGCACTGCCGACAAAGGAGCCGCTATGCGGAGGTTCCTTCGGAACGAAGTAGGGACCTTCCTCCAGGACATGGATCCGCTACGAAGTTCCGGTCGACGGCTCGGTCTTGGAGACTACGCGGTCGGTCACCCGACCCACAATCGCCATAAGAGTGACCAACAAGAGCCCTGGTGCGACGCCCAGAGCTAGGACCCAAAAGGCGAGGGGACCGATGGCTTCAATTAGGGTGCCCATTGCGGCTCCAATCTGGGAGGGGCTCCCTGGAGGATAAGGCCCGCGGCGCCTCCTCGCCAAGGAGGATGGAGTGCGCGGATTGAGACGACCGGGCGCTTCCCAACAGGGAATTGCTGCTGCAGGGTAAGCGCGGTGCACACGGGCTTGTGGTCTAGAAGGTCCTGCCAGCAGAATTCCGACTCCGTTAGGCCCACTCCGCGGGCACGCTGAACTAACTGGCGTTCGACCGTCCGAATCGTCGGATCATGCCCCGACCAAGTGCGGCAATCAGCGCTAGGGCCGAGAGCCCAATCGCGATCCAGGCGAGTGAGCCCCATCGGGACACGGCCGCCATGGCTCGGAGGAGCACTCCTTCCAGGCCGCCTGAGCCCGAGGTCCCCGCCACCTGCTGGGGCGGAGGCGTCTCATCGCTGACCTTGCGCGCGGCCTGGTCATTTCCGTTCACGGTCACGACGAGTCCTGAGACTGCGCCTTGATCGTCCCTTTCGAACGCGAAATCCCACGCCTCTCGTTTGACGAAGAACGTCGAGTCCGACTCCGCGTACATGCGAAATCGCTCGCTGTTTGGAGCCTGGACCGTGAGGTAAGCATCTGGCTCGAAGCGAACGTACACGGACTGCTCTGCCGAGAGCGCGTACTCACCGACAAAGTCTCCCAGCACCTCAGATTCGACGGTAGACTGCGGTGTCGATCGGGGCGGCTCGTGCACGAGCAGGTCCAACGCCAGGCCAATGGCGCCCCCGCCCGACACGGAATTCGTGAGCACGATGATCCCGACCTGTCGGTTGGGCTCGAAGGCGATCATCGTGCTGAACCCGCCGGAAGTTCCGGTATGCCGAATGATCCGGCGCCCCGACAACGTAAGAGTCTCCCACGTGAGGCCGACCTCCGACTCGATCCCACCGCGGCTCATTGCACTCCGTGGTTCGTGACTCAAACGCATGGCACGCTCAAGGTCCGTCCTCGGCTCGCCTACGTTGGCGGCGAGAAACAGGAGCAAGTCCTCCGCGTTTGAGCGCAGTCCACCAGCGGCCTCGATGGCCGGTGTCGTGGACCAATAGGGAAAGACGGCTCCGGCCCGATGCCCTCGCGGCATGCCCTCCTGCCAGTCGGCGGCCTCTGCGTACCCGGTCATGCTCATCCCAAGCGGTTCAAGCACTCGAATTCGCAACAAATCTCTGTACGGTTGTCCAGCCGCTCGCGCCAAAGCCTGGCCAAGCAGGCCGACCCCGTAGTTCGCGTACTCGGCCTGTGTCCCCGGGTCGCGTGACAGTTCGTGGGACTCCAGGAAAGAGTAAAGGTCCTCGAGGGTGTATGCGCCGAATGGATCGGTACCGAGGCGTGGAAAGTTGCTCGGAACGCCTGGCAAGCCCGATGTGTGAGTGGCAAGATGGAGGAGCGTGATCTCAGTCCCACCCCGCGACGGAATCGCGACCTCGTCCCCGAGGTAAGTCGCCACGGGGTCCGCGAGGGCGACCTCGCCGCGGGTGACCATATCGGCGAGGAGAGCCCCGGTGAGCGTCTTGGTCATTGATCCAATCTCGAACAACGACTGGGGACCGAGCGGGTTCGCCCCTGGGCCACCGCTGCCGTAGCTCGCAACTCGCGTGGTGCCATCCGCCTCGAGGAGCCCAATCACGATCCCTGGAATCCGGTCGTCTTCAACGAGGTACCTGAGCATGAGCCCCAAGTCTTCGTCGTTCGGGAAGTGTTGGGCGGTGCCGGCTAGCGGGGCGGCAATGGCGACGAGTAGCAACGACGCGGCCGCATGCGATGCTAAGCTTCCTGCCATACGCTCTCCTCTGCGCTCCCAGACGATCCTATGGGTCCGTCAGGGTACCCTCTACGGCCTACGAGTGCGAGTGAGCGGCCTAGCAAGCGATTGCTGCTGGCGCCGAGGAGCTAGTCGAAGCGCTACGCGCTTGTGCGCAGGCGGGCGGCGCAGCACAATCGCGGGCCGCTAGAGGCGGTCGACCGGGCTGGCTGGCGAGCTGCGGTGCAAGGTGGCTGGACTCGGTGCTCGGGAAGCGCCGCCGCCTAACAAAAGGGTTGCCGCCTGCGCTCACTACATTCGCTCCGGTGAAACGGCTCGCGATTGGCGAGCCGTCGGCAACCCATGAACGTTATAGGACATGCCACGGATACCTACACTATCCGACCCTTTCTGGGGTAGATTGCCTGTAACCGGCCATTTGATATGCGATATAGAGTCTTGATCGAGCAGGACGAGGACGGAGTCTTCGTCGCGGAGGTCCCGAGCCTTCCTGGTTGTATCAGCCAGGGTGAGTCCCGGGACGAGGCCCTATCAAACGTACGCGAAGCCATCGCGCTGTATCTGGAGAGCCTGGAAGAGCACGGCGACCCAGTGCCGCCGCCGATAACCGAAGAGATTATCGAGGTCTAAGAGTTGGTCCGGCTTCCGGTCGTCTCCGGCCGTGATTTGATCCGAGCGCTCGAAAAGACGGGCTACGTGGTCGACCGGCAGAAGGGAAGCCACATCGTGCTTCGCCAAACCGACGAACCCTATCGCCGGGTCACCGTGCCGGACCACAAAGAGATCGCCAAGGGCACGCTCCGGTCGATTCTCCGCCACACTGGGCTGACCGCCGAGGAGTTGGTGAGGCTACTCTAGGTGGCGTATGAGGTCTGAAACCGTGCGGGTGCAGCACATCCTATAACAATGAGGTTGGCGCCTACGCTCACTACGTTCGCTCCGGTGAAACGGCTCGCTGTTGGCGAGCCGTCGCCAACCTCTGAACGTTATCGGCCATGGCCTGAGACGTAGCGGGCCCGCATTGACGAGCATGGGACTCAGTACCATACTTGAATATGTCCGCAGAGGAGCCCTACGTCGAGTTCATTACGACGCGGATGTTCGAGGCGTCGGCGAAGAAGCTCCTCGCGGAGGAGGACCGGCGTGAGCTAGAGTTGCTCCTCCTAGACGACCCGCGACGCGGGCAGGTGATCGAGCGGACCGGCGGATTTCGGAAGGTGCGGTTCGCCCGGCCGAGTCGTAAGGAGGGCAAGAGCGGTGGTACCCGGGTGATCTACTACTTCATCCAGCGGAAGGACCGCATCTACCTGATCGAGGTGTACGCCAAGGGCGTGAAGGACAATCTGACGCGGGCCGAAGAGAACGGGCTCCGCGAGGCCGCACGAGTTCTGGAGGGAGAGAAATAATGGCAAGTCGACCGAAGTCTGCGTTCGGGCAGCGTCTACTCGAGTCCGCCCGGGAGGCCGCGCGAATCGAGCGCGGCGAACTCGAACCGGCGAGAGTCACCCGCTATACCGTTGCAGAGGCGGAGGTCGAGCCTCCGCCCCAGTACGCAGCGGGTCGGATTCGCGAGATTCGTGACCACATGGAGCTCTCTCAACCCATCTTTGCAGCAGCGCTGAACGTGAGCCCAGATACGATTCGTGCCTGGGAGCAAGGAAAGCGGGAGCCGGATGGTCCGACCCTGCGGCTCCTCGAGGTCGCGGAGCAGCACCCTGAGGTCTTTTTGGACAAGCTCCGGAAGCGTACGCAGCGGTCGAGGGTCAAGTCAGTCTGATCTCTGGCCGAGGTCGAGCGTGCAGCTGACCACGGCCGATAACAACCGGCTGCCGGCTGCGCTCACTTCGTTCGCTCCGCTGTACATTGCCCTTTGACGTGGCAGGAGCGTGAGCGGCATAGGTGCACCTAGTGTCGGCGGGTTCGTGTAGCGTATGCGACGGGCAACGTCGGCACCCTAAGAACGTTATGTGGAATCGTCAGAAGCGGTCCGCCTAGGTGTACTTGGATCATTGCCGGGTGCCTTGTAATAGCATGACAGCCGTGCTACCATGTTAGATGATTCGGTCGTTTCGTGATGGGGCGAGCGAGGATCTCTTCTACGGCCGGTCAACGAAGGCGGCGCGGAAGAAACTCCCTCAGTCCCTGTGGAGGAAGGCGTCAAGGAAGCTCGACGCCATCGACTCGGCAGGGACCCTGGACGATCTGACGATTCCGCCGGGTAATCGGCTGGAGGCCTTGAAGGGGAGTCGCCGGGGGCAACACAGCATCCGAATCAACAGCCAATACCGCATCTGCTTCCGCTGGACCGATGCGGGACCGGAGGACGTAGAGGTAGTCGACTACCACTGAGGCAGACCATGGTCCTAGTTCCGACACATCGACAGCCGACCCACCCGGGTGAGATGCTCCTTGAGGAGTTCCTCGAGCCAATGGAGCTGACGCAGCGTGATCTCGCCGATGCGATTGCTGTGCCGTATCAGCGGGTCAACGAGATCGTGAATGGACGCCGGGGGGTGACACCGAGCACTGCACTTCGGCTATCCACCTACTTCGGCACATCGACGGACTTTTGGATGAACCTCCAGCTCCGCTGGGATCTCTACCACGCCCGCGAGGCTGAGGCCGACATCCTGAAGCGAATTCCGAGGTACAAGGCAGCGGAGCGGGAGAAAGTCAGCGGATAGCGGTTCAGTAGACCAGCCGGGGACGACTCCACATAACAATGCGAGTGCCGGCTCCGCGCCCTACGGGCGCTCCGTCGAACACGGCTCGCTTTTCGCGAGCCGCGTCGGCACCCTCTGAACGTTATGTGGAATCGGCAGAAGCCGAGAGGCGGGTGAACGTCATATCTGCCCACGGATGTTCGTCTTAAAGGGGTCGGGGTACGTGGCGGGGAGTGCAGCTCTAAGCAGGAGCGTGGCGATGAGCCCGATGAACCTCGGCGGTCTGTTCGTCGCGGCATCGGCGTTGCTGGTGGCATGCAGCGACCCGGTGGGGCCGGACATCGACTTGTTCGAGGTCTCGGTGACGGTGTCTAGGGCCGAGCTATCGTCCGGCGAAGTGACCGAACTCCGCGCCACGCTTGAGAATCCGACCAACCGCGATCTCGCGTTTAGGGTCAGTTGCTTCTTGATTTTCGAGATTCGTGACGCCGCCGACAATCGCTTCATCGAACCGGTCGTATGTGATAGCACCGAATTCGAGCAGGTGCTTGGGCCGGGAGAGTCCCTTGAGCGCGCTGTGTTCTTCGACGGGCACGGCTGGTTGACGCCGAGCGGGCCGGCAACGTTGCCGCCTGGTCCCTATCGGGTTCGTGCGGGGATGTCGGTCGCCTACCTGAACCCGTCTCCTTTCGTGGATCTCCGGATACTGCCTGGCGCGCCGTAGGCGCGGTGCCCAAGTCACGATGTGCCGCACATCGACGTGTCGGGGATGGAGGGGACGCCCTATCGTGCAGCCGACTCCACATAACACAAGGGTTGCCGGTTCCGTTCGCTTCGCTCACTTCACTGGAGCACGGCGCGTATTGCGCGCCGCGCCGGAAACCCAGAAACGTTATGTGTCATGCTCCCTTCGGACTGAGGGCTTGACCAGACTGCTCCTGTTACCATATTGGAAATACACGTTTCCGATGTGGAAACATGTGAGGCGGGGGAGCAGCGTTGCGGATCATCTCGAGGAAAGCCCTGCGCGAGTTCGGAGAGAGGCATGCGGACGCCGAGGGTCCACTCGACGCGTGGTACCGAATCGTGAAGGGACGCGATTACTCGTCTCCGCATGAGCTCCGGGAGGATTTTCCGACGGCGAGTTTCCTGGGAGCACGCCGGACGGTCTTCAACATCGGCGGGAACAAGTATCGGCTCGTGGTCGACATGCGCTACGACCTCGGACGGGTATATGTCCGGGACGTTCTGACGCACGCCGAGTACGACCGGAGAACGATTGAGGGCACGCTTTGATTGTACGAGGAGGAACGACGATGGCCACGACACTACTGGACTTCTCCAAGCCGCACGTGCTGAGGAGTGAAGCAGAGTATGACGCGGCGATCGCCGAGATCGGGCGGCTCCTGGACGAGGATGTCGAGTCTGGCAGTGAAGGCTACGAGCGCCTCGAGTTCCTCTCTGTCCTAGTGGAGCACTACGAGGACGAGCGCCATCCGATGGGCAGCGTGACCCCTCAACAAGCTGTGACGTTCATGCTGGAACAGAAGGGGATGGACCGCTCGGACCTCGATAGCGTGATGGGTGGCAAGAGTCGTGTCTCAGAGTTCCTGAACGGCAAGCGAGACCTCTCTAAGTCCCAGGTTGAGGGGCTGAGGCGGCTCCTCGGGATCCCAGCTGACGTTCTGCTAGGCCTGGATGGGTAGAAAGACCAGCGGTCGCACCACACATAACAATGCGGTTGGCGCCTACGCTCACTACGTTCGCTTCGGTGAAACGGCTCGCTATTGGCGAGCCGTCGCCAACCTCTGAACGTTATAGGGCATGCGGTCATCCGACAGATGGCTATCACTGATCTTCTGCGTTCTACCCTGGGTGCGATCAAAACCTTTAGAGTCGCGCTTTGCGCGCGATTGGAGCTCGTTGGTTGGATTCCTGAACGGGTGGCGACCCTGTGTTCACTAGGCTACTCAGGCTCTACACATCGGGCGTTGTTCTCTCCCTAGGCTGTGGCGGAAGCGTCTCGTCGGAGTCCTCAGCGATCCTCACGGTTGCGACTGAGCTTCGTGGCGAGCTCGCCGGCTTTGCGCCGGCTCAAACCGTTGCAGTGGCGCCGCAGTGGATCAACGGGGACTCCCTTCCTGCGCAGCTGCTCGCCGAACTTGGGGGAGTCACGGGCCTGCCGGTGTGGGCCATGGAGCGACGGCGCGACGGGACGGTCGCTGCGCTAGCGTTCCATCGACCGTCGATCGCGGATCCCAGCATGGTAACTGTGGTGGCGGAGCTACTGACGTTCGAGGCGAACGGCTTCTACGGGAGAGATTGGACCTTCGTGCTCGACTGCCTGGAAGGCTGCAGAGTGGTCGAGCGCTCACAGGTGCCGGGGTGGCTAAACTGAACGTGGTTCGCACGCCCTATAACAATGCGGTTCGCGCTTCCGCTCACTACGTTCGCTCCAGTGAAACGCGGCCCTTGGGGGCCACGTCGCGAACCTCTGAACGTTATCTGTCATGCCACGGCCGTTGCGGGTCAGTTTGCCTAGGAGGAATGCATAGCTGAGGAAGAATGGTCGGAACGGATCCATCGATGCTTCTCGGAGGATCG
>JAOTVA010000102.1 GCA_029863645.1 Gemmatimonadota bacterium | reverse complement strand
CCATGGTACGGATGACTTGCTGCCCGGATCCTTCCTCGGCCCCAGCGATCTCCTGGGCCAGCGTCCGTCCGGTTACCGTAGGGCAGTCCCCACCCAGAAGGCCGGCTTCGTGAAGCCTGCGCGCGACGAGCGCCACGCCACCTGCTGCGTGCATGTCCGTGGCGACGAATCGGCCCCACGGCTTCATGTCGGCCAGGACGGGCGTGGCCGCGCTGATGCGCACGAAGTCGTCTAGCGTCAGCTCGACCCCGGCTTCACGGGCAACCGCCAGCAGATGGAGTACCGAGTTGGTCGAGCCCCCGGTCGCCACGGCCATCGCGATGCCGTTCTCGAGAGCCGCACGGGTCAAGATCTGCCGGCTGGACACCCCCCGCCGCACCAAATCCACCACCAGCCTGCCGCACTCGCGCGCCACCTCGGGCTTACCTGGATCTGTCGCGGGCACCGAACCGCTGCCCATCGGCGAGATGCCGATCGCCTCGAAGACGTTCGCCATGGTGTTTGCGGTGAACTGGCCTCCGCACGCCCCGGCGCCGGGGCACGCAGCCCGTTCGATCTCGTCCAGCTCCGCCGCGTCGATGCGCCCCGCCGCAGCTGCACCCACGGCCTCGAAGACGTCCTGGATCGTGATGTCGTGGCCGTGATGCCGCCCGGGCTGGATGGATCCTCCGTACAGCATGACCGAGGGCCGATCGAGCCGTGCGAGACCCATCACCGTCCCGGGGATCGTCTTGTCGCAGCCCGACAAGGCGACGACACCGTCGAAGAGGTAGCCCCGCCCCATCAGCTCGATGGAGTCCGCGATCACCTCGCGGCTTATCAGCGACGCACGCATGCCGGACGTACCCATCGTGATTCCGTCCGACACCGCGATGGTGTTGAACTCGAGCGGCGTCCCCCCTGCCTGCCGCACGCCTTCGCGAACCGCCTCGCCGAGCTCCCTCAGATGGACGTTGCACGGGGTGGTGTCGGTCCACGTGTTGGCAATGCCGATCAACGGCTTGTCGAAGTCGTCATCGTCGAGGCCAACGGCACGTAGCATGGCGCGCGCCGGCGCACGATCGGGCCCCTCGAGGAGCTGCCGGCTCCCGAGCATCGGCAGGCGCACGCCCGCCCCATTCTCTGCCATCTCGCTGAGGTCCTCGGGGCCTCCGCTTAGCGGACGGGCTCGAGGCGTACGATGGGCGACGGCGCGCCCACCCGGTCATCGATGGCCAGATAGATGTATCCGTCGGGGCCTTGCCGGACGTCACGTACCCGTCCGATTCCATAGAGCAGCGTCTCGTCGAAAAGGGCCCGTTGACCGTCCATTTCAATGCGCGAGAGCAACTCACCCGCGAGACCGCCCACGAAGATGCTGCCGCGCCAACCCGGGAACTGGTCGCCGTCGTAGATCATCATGCCGGAGGTCGCGATGGAGGGAACCCACAGGTGGACCGGTGGCTCCATGCCGTCGCGCATCGTCCCGTCGTGAATCCTCTGACCACTTCCGTAGTTCACGCCGAAGCCGACTACGGGCCAGCCGTAGTTCTTGCCCGGCTCGATGAGGTTGACCTCATCACCACCCTGAGGGCCGTGCTCGGCCTCCCAGAGGTCACCCGTCTGCGGGTGGACGGCCAGGCTCTGCGGATTGCGGTGGCCATAGCTCCAGATGGAAGGCTCGATGTCCCCTTGGCCCACGAACGGATTGTCCTGCGGGACGGTGCCGTCATGATAGAGGCGATTGACGGTGCCGTGATGGTTGGTCGGATCCTGCGCCGGATGCCCCTCCAGGAGGGCCGGTGAGGCCATGCGCTCGCCGACGGACACGAACATGTACTCGCCAGAAAAGACGATGCGCGAGCCGTAGTGGCCCCTGCCCTCGGTATCGGCGACGAAGATCTCTTCGACGTTCGTCAGGCGGTCGTTCTCCAGTCGCCCCCGAACGACGGTGGTCGTCGATGCCTGCCCGCCCTGCGGCTTGGAGTACGTCAGGTAGACGAGGCGGTTCGACGAGAAGTCCGGGTGAGGCACGACGTCGAGGAGGCCACCCTGACCGACCGCGAAGACCGGAGGCACACCTTCCACCGGCGTCGGAAGCAGGTTGCCGTTGCGGACGATGCGAAGCCTGCCCGGGCGCTCCGTCACGAGCATGTCACCACCCGGGAGGAAGGCCATGCCCCATGGGTGCTCGAAGCCCTCTGCCACGGTCACCACACGGAAGCGATGATGCATGCTCCCATATTCCTGTGACTGCGCGGTCACCGGGACCGCCACCACGAGAGCCAGACCGGCGGCGAGCAACGCCGTGGGAATCCTAGCAACCATCTCGACTTCCTCCGAGCAGGGTAACAAGCAGAACACAGTAGAGGGACGGCGCGCGGCCATCAACGGCCCGGGCCGCCCGGTCCGGTTTCGTATGAGTCAAAAATCGCACGGGATGCGAGTCGCGCGAACCCCCGCCTGCCCGAGGCCGCCGGGATCCCTCCGGTAGCGAGCGTTGCCGACGAATTCTTCAGTGTCGACGCCCAGCGTCACGTTCCACTCTGCGCGCTCACCGTCGGAGAAGCGGACCTGCAGCGCGTCGTCCTCGATCCACCACCGGTTCACGACGAAGCGCGCTTCCCAGGATTGTTCACCGGCTCCCCCATCCGCCCGTCCATTGGGATGGGTTGCCGGAGCGACGAGTCGCTCCCTGGTGCCAAACACGACCTCGCCGCGAAACCGTACGCTGTCAGGAAGCTGCCCCAGCGGGGCCGCCGACGCGACCGGGCTAAGATTCCACCTCAGAAACCAGCATCCCACGACGCGCGCAGCGGTTGCCGGCTCACCGAGCGACGCCAGCTGGAGATCGCTTGCAGACTCGGCCCCCGGCCGAGGACCGCATGCGCAGAGGAACGTCCAGGCGAGGAAGCTCAGGAGCTTCCCCGCCCGGAACCGCGAGAGACCCTCCGCTATTTCATGTCCTCTTGGCGCTGCACGAACTCGACCCGTGCTCCCTCCGGTCCGGCGATATAGAAGAAACGGATCTGGCCGTTGGGGAGCGTCATGTCCCGCGGCTGAGAGGTGAGCTCGGCGCCCAACCCCACGAGGCGCGCCTGGTTGGTGTCCGACACCGGCGAGCGCCAACCGATGTGGTCGATCACGCTTTCGCTCGTCGGGAACGACTCGCCGCGCTGGATCAGGAGGTAAACGTTGCCGGGGTACAGGATGCTGTCGAGCATTCCCTTGAGGCGGATGCGCACGCCACCCATCATCTGCTCGTACCACGCGAACGTCGCCTCGGGGTCCGTCGAGCGAAGATGGATGTGGTGGAATCCGAGATGCTGCATGTCCTCGACCAACTCGAGTCGGACGCCCCATGGATCCGTCACGAAGGCGAGCTTGAACAGACCTTCGATGTCTCGAAGAGGGGTCACCTCCGCGCCGGCGGCCTGGACCTGGGAAAGCTTCGAAGCCAAGTCGGGGAAGGAGAACCCGAGGTGGTCGACGACCCCACCCTGACTCGGGCGACGACCCTCGCCCCGCAGGAACATGATGCGGGTGCGACCAAAGAGCAGCCGGTCGGTGCGGCCGTCGATCCACTCCCCACCGATGTTGTCATGGTACCACTGGGCCGCGGCTTCCGGATCGGGCACGGCCATGTGCACGTGGTCGTACATCAGGGTCTGACTCTGCGCGACGGCCGGTGCGCTGAGCACGGCCACAGCGAGCAGAGACTTCAGGGTCGCGCCGACGAGGGATCGCATTACGGCCTCCAGGACAAGACGGGGGTACACGAGCTACGGCCCACAATTCTAGCCGACCCAACTCGGGGCGCCAGGGACTACCGCCCCTCGCCTGCCGGGACGTCGGCATCAGACTCGAGGAACCGAATGAGCTCCGGGTTGAAGATGTCCGGGATCTCCTCGTGGGGATTGTGCCCCACATTCGGGAACAGGACGAGTTCGGCGTTTTGCAGCGCATCGACCGCGGCGCGCGCACGCTCGGGGAAGCCCGGACCCTGATCGACCTCGCCTCCGATGATCATGGTCTTGGTCGCCATGAGCGGCCACTCATGCACGACGGAGTCGCCCGAGCGACCCAGGCCGCCGAGCGAGCGGACGTACGCGAGACGCGGCCAGTCCCCGCTCAAGACCTGCCCGTAGCGGATCCTCACGTGCTCGAGGGACTCGGGCCTCCACTCGACCAGGCGCCGCATTTCCGTACGGAGGGTCCGTTCGTAGACGGCTTGAAGGTCGGTCTCCTCTTGGCCCCAGTTCGGCTCGCTCCACTCCCGGGGGCGCGAGTCACTGAGCCCGATCGGGTTCACCATGACCAGATGCGTCGTCGCCTCCGGATAGAGGTAGGCGAAGCGACTCCCCATCTGCCCGCCCATGGAGTGACCGACGATCGCCGCCTCGGCGATGCCGAGGTGGTCCATGAGCGCCTTCGTATTGGAGGCGTGGAGGTTCATGCTGTACTGCAGGATGGGCTTGGACGAACGACCCCAGCCAAGCCGGTCCTTCACCACCACCCTGAAGCCCGCATCGCTCAACGCCTCGATGGTCTCCTTCCAGTACCAGCCGTAGTAGCTCCCGCCATGCAATAGGACGACGGTCTGTCCGTTGGGTGAACCGACGGGCGGCACGTCCATGTAGGCGATCCGGACCACCTGGTCTTGGAGCGTGCGCTCCAGGAAGTGCACCGGGTGGGGGTACGGAACGTCTTCGATATTGATCGAGACGGGACCCCAATGCGCGGGAGGAGATGCCGGCGGGGAAGCCGACTGGGCCTGGGACTGCCCGGCCATGCACAGGGCCATGCCGGTTACTAGGGCGAGGGTCTTCATAGGCTTTGCGTGTGTGTCGGGGCTGGGGACGAATACTATATCGGCTCGGCTCGGCACCGTGCAATCGAGCTCCGAAACGAGGCGGCCCGGATCCTCCGGACGCCCCCATGCCGGGGACATGCCGGTGAATCCAGGCCGCGGTACACGTTTCCATCACCCTGGGTTCGACCCAGGGGCCCTCCCCCACTAGTTCAGCGCGAAGGTCTTGCTGACCCCGAATACGAGCGTGAGCTCGGGCTCGGGCTCAGTCGGCGTCGCGTTCGTATTGAACTCGCCCGAGAGGGCCGCGTCGTTGAAGATCCCCGAGATCACGAAGTCGAGATCCATAGCCGAGAACCCGTAGCCGGCCTCCACATACTGAAATCCCAGATCCTTGTCGAACGCGTCACCTATCGCGTCACCGAGGCCGTCCGAGTTGTACCCCGAGGTGCCTATGGTTGCGAACAGCCCATCCTGCTCGGCGGTCACGCCGATGAACGTGTAAGGGGTCGCGTCGGGATCGGTCCTATAGGAACCCAGTGACCACTCGATCGAAATCAGTCCGAAAGAGATGCCTAGGTTGACCTCGAGGTACGTGTCGTCGAACTGGCCCGTGTAGAAGTACCCAGTCCCGCCGACGCTGGCGCTCACCATGTCGGTGAGATCGAAGCCGACCCCAGCGTAAAGGTCCACCTCCGCACCGTCACCCACATCCGCGGCCCACGTCCCGGCTGAGAAGTTCCCCGTGGCCACATCCAGGCCGGCGCTCGCCGACGATTCCTTCTGCAGCAGCCCGCGGTAGTAGTACTGGCTAACCCAGCCTGCATTCGCCGCCACTTCGGCCTCCTGCGCGATTGAGGCGCTTGGGGCGCCGATCGCAGCGCCTATGGTGAGCAGGAGCGCACTCTTAATGGTCGTCCGCATCATCTCGATTCCTCTATTTATCTGGTTGATTTGGTTTACTTGCTTCCGACATCGCCTCAGGAGACGACTGGCGTGACCGCCGCCTGGTCCTTCTCCCCCGTCCGGATCCGGTAGATCGCTTCGACCGGGAAGACGAAGATCTTCCCGTCCCCTACCCCTCCTGTTTGGGCCGCGGCGATCACGGCCTTCACGGTGGCGTCCACAAACTCCTCCGAGACTCCGATGTCGATCATGATCTTCTGAGTCAGTCCCATCTTCACGGAGGTGCCACGGTATGTCTCGACGGACTCCCTCTCCCCTCCGTGCCCCTGCACCCTGCTGACCGTCAGTCCCTTGACGTCCGCCTGGTAGAGGGCCTTCAACACGTCACTCAGCTTCTCCGGGCGTATGATCACCTTGACCAGTTTCATGGTCGTGTCCTCGCTATGAGTAAGATTCGGTAGGTCGTCAGGCTGCCGACGCGGCGGAGCCCCCGTTGAGTTCTTCGTCGAGAATGAGAATCGCACCGTCACCGGTCGCGTAGCCTTCCTCGCCGTGCGAGATCACGTCCATCCCACGAAGCTCGAGGGCCTCGGTGGGCCGGAGGCCCGCAACCGCCTGGATCACCTTCAGGATGATGACGGAGCCGATCGCGCTGTAGGCGAAGACCGCGAGAATTGACACGGCCTGAATCCAAACCTGACCGGGATTGCCCAGGAGGAGCCCCTCAGCCCCGACGCTGGCAAATACACCCGTCAGGATCGCTCCCGAAGCCCCGCCCACGCCGTGCGCCGCGAAGACATCGAGCGAATCGTCGAGCCGAGTGCTCACACGCCAGCGGATCAGGAAGTAGCTGGGGAACGCCGCGATCGCGCCGATCGCGATCGACGCCATCGGTGATACGAAGCCCGCAGCGGGCGTGACGGCCACGAGGCCGACCACGATCCCGGTGGCTGCACCGACTGCGGTGATCTGCTTCGCGAACATGAGATCTAGCAAGGCCCAGGCCACCAGCGTGGCCGCTGGGGCCAGCATCGTGTTCACCACGCCCAACGCCGCGAGCTCGTCGGCTGCAAGCGCGCTGCCGCCGTTGAAGCCCATCCAGCCGAACCAGAGGATGCCCGCGCCGAGCAGCACGAACGGCACGTTGTGCGGCAGCATCGCGCGACGCCCGTAGTCGGCCCGGGTGCCCAAGACCAAGGCGGCTGCCAGGGCGGCTGCGCCCGCGTTCACGTGAACGACGGCGCCGCCCGCGAAGTCGAGTGCGCCGAATTCGGAGAGCCACCCGCCACCCCACACCCAGTGGCAAACGGGCGCGTAGATCAGCAGTCCCCAAAGCGAGATGAAGGTCACGTAGGACCCGAACTTCATCCTGCCGACTACCGCACCCGAGATCAGTGCGGCCGTAATGATCGCGAACGTGCCCTGGAATGCCATGAACAGCATGTCGGGAATCGTCCCGTTCGGCTGGCTTCCGACGCCACTCAAGAACGCCATCGAGAAGTCACCGACGAACGCCCCACCCGACCCGAACGCGAGAGAGTATCCGACGACGGCCCACAGAACGCCCGCGAAGCCGAAGGCGATGAAGCTCATCATCATCGTGTTCAGGACGTTCTTGGACGGTACCAGACCCCCGTAGAAGAACGCGAGGCCCGCAGTCATGAAGAGCACGAGTCCAGTGGACATCAGCATCCATGCCGTGTCTCCCGACGAGATCATCGCCTCCTCCTGCGCTGCCACGAGCTCGGGCGCAACGAGAAGGAGGAGAAGCACCGGAACTCCCAAGCGGGCGGTCAGGCCGAGCGCCGACGCGACTGCCCGCCTGATTCCTCCCAGACGTGTTGTATTGGTCATTGAATCCTCTCTCACCGTTTTGAGTCTCCCTCCGGGAGCCCGCTGTGGATCGCAGCGCTGAGCCCGCGAGGTGCGCGTGACGAGACTCCCTCGGGCAAGGGCCGTACCAGATGAAATCGGACGAATATTGCATGTATGTCAAATTCATAACACGTTGATAAATATATGGTTACGACATATATATGATGTACATTTGCAGGTCTACGGGCCCGACAATAACGTGGGATTGGTAGGTGGCGCCCTACGATTTCGTACGACTCAGCGCTTCAAGCGTCCCAGGATGGGCGCGAGGCCGATCGGTATCGAGTCGGGTCGATGCCATGCTTCTTGAGCTTGTAGCCGACGATGCGGGACGTCGTCTGGAGTAGACGCGCCACCTCTGCCTGATTCCCACGGGCCGACTTGAGGCTGTCGAGCAGCAGGTCACGCTCGTAGTTGCCGACAGCGACCTCGAGGGACACATCAGGGAGGGTCCCAGAGACCTGCGCGGTCTGTAGCGTGGGCGGGAGGTCGTGACCGTGGATCACGCTGCCCTGACACACCAGAACCGCCCGTTCCACACAGTTTTCGAGCTCACGGACGTTGCCCGGCCAATGATACGCCATGAGCATGTCGATGGCCGGAGTGGAGATGCGGCGAACGCTCTTCCCCAGCACAGTGGCGTACTTCTCGGCGAAATGGTCCGCCAGCAGGAGAATGTCCGGCTTCCGGTCTCGCAGCGCTGGCATGAAGATGCTGAAGACGTTGAGGCGGTAGTACAGGTCCTCCCGGAAGCTCCCCTGCTTCATGGCGCTCTCCAGGTCGCGGTTCGTGGCCGTGATCAGCCGCACGTCGACCCGGATGGACTGTACCCCTCCAAGGCGCTCGAACTCCTTCTCCTGCAGCGCACGCAGGACTTTTACCTGCGTCGATGGGGACAGCTCGCCGATCTCGTCGAGGAACAGCGTTCCCCCGTCCGCCAACTCGAACCGCCCCTTCTTCTGCTCCCGGGCATCGGTGAACGCCCCCGGCTCGTAGCCGAAGAGCTCCGATTCTATGAGGGTATCGGGGAGCGCCCCACAGTTCACCTTGATGAACGGGCCGTCGGCGCGTGCGGAGTTGTAGTGGATGGCATGGGCCACCATCTCCTTCCCGGTACCGGATTCGCCACGGATCATGACGGTCGTAGGGCTGCCGGCCACCTGGGCAATCTGCTGGTACACGTCCCGCATCTGACTGCTGTTTCCGATGATGTTGCGGAACTCGTACTTCTCCCGCAGCTCCTGCCTCAGCTGGGTATTTTCGGACACGAGATTCTGCCGTTCGGTCTCGACGAGGTCGCTCACTCGGACAGACTGACCGATCATGGACGCCACGACGCTCAAGAACTGCGTTTCCGGCGGAAACTCCCGATCCTCGTCGAACGGGAGCGTGACGCCCAGGCTGCCCTTGGCCTTCCCGTCGACCTGAATAGGGACGCACACGAAGCTCAGCTCCGGGTGGGCGCCCGCTTTCCATACCTCCGTCCGGTCGAGAAAGAGCGGCTCGTGGCTGACCCGAGGGACGATGATGGGCCTGCCGCTCTCTACCACACGGCCCGTTACCCCCTCGCCCACCTTGTACGTCGCCCTGCGCTGGACCTTCCAGTTGATTCCGGTGGCCGCTTCGATGACCAGTTCCCCCGTCGCCTCCTCGAGAAGCGTGATGCTCCCGCTGACGCTGTCGTGCTGCTCTTCGAGAAGCTCGAGCACCTGCATCAGGGCCGTACGAAGCTCGACGGGCGAGCTCAGCGTTTGGCTGATCTCCAGCAACGTCGACAGCTTACGGACGTTCCTAGCAGTCATGTCGGTTTGGTGGGAGGCGCGGCGCTTGGGGATGGGCCGCAAACAATGACAGTTTTGAAGGGTTTCCGCTACGGGTCCACGAAATTGTCGCACTCGTGTAGGCAGAGGGCTGGCGCGCCCCGGCTGGACGTAAGAATTTGTCCGCATCCCCACAAGGAGGAGACGGCGATGGAACGCATGACTCGGATGGTAGCCGCAGCAGTCTTCGTCATCGTGGCTCAGGTGGCGGCCTTCGGGGTCCTGCCGGCCGCCGCGCAGCGCCTGCCCGTGGCGACCCCTGAGAGCGTGGGCATGTCGTCCGAGCGTTTCGGCCGCCTCGACGCCACGCTACAGCGCTACATCGATGCCAACATGGTGTCCGGCGTCGTGTCCCTGGTCGCCCGGGACGGAAAAGTCGTCCACCACAGCGCCCTCGGGTCGAGGTACGTCGAGGGCAATGAGGCCATGTCGACGGACGACATCTTCGTCATCATGTCGATGACCAAACCCATCGTCAGCGCCGCGCTCATGATGCTCTTCGAGGAAGGGTACTTCCTGCTCGACGATCCCATCTCGAAGTACGCCCCCGAATTCGCCGACAAGACGGTCCTCGTGGAGGGCCAGGGAGGCATACAGCGCGTCCCCGCCGCCCGACCCATCACCTTCCGCCACATCCTCACCCACACGGCCGGTGTCGATCCGTCCCGCGATCTCCTCACGGAGTCCGAACGTCAGATGGCTGGGCGCCGCGCCACCCTAGCGGAGACGATGGCCGCCCGCGGCCCACTCCCACTCGCCTTTCATCCGGGCGACGAATGGAGGTACGGGAGCTCGACCGACTACGTCGCCTATATGGTCGAGCGGATATCCGGACAGCGCGTGGACCGGTTCCTACAGGAGCGCATCTTCGCGCCGCTTGGAATGGTCGACACCCATTACAACGTGCCGAGCTCCAAGCTAGACCGCGTCACGGCCGTATACAGCCCGACGGGCCCGAACCGGACCATCGAACTGAGACGCCCACCCGAAGTGAGCGAGACGACGTATTTCGGCGGCGTCGCGGGGCTGTCGTCGACCACATCAGACTACTTCAGGTTCGCACAGATGATCCTGAACGGTGGGGAGCTGGACGGATCGCGCCTCCTCAGTCCATCCACGGTCAACCTCATGATCACGAACCACACGCGCGACCTGCCGATCTACATCCGGGGGTCTGACGCCTATGGCTTCGGGCTGAGCTTCAGCATGCTCACCGACCCGGACCGGTCCCGCGAGGGTCTCACGCCGGGCTCTTTCGGATGGGGTGGCGCGTGGGGCACGGTCTTCTGGATCGATCCGGCCGAGAGAACCGTCATGATCTTCATGACGCAGATCTCCTCGTATGGCCACTTCAACATCCGCCAGGACTTCCCGAACATGGTCATGCAGGCCATCACGCAGAGCCACCGCACGGGACCGGGGCAGATCGGCGGATACGAACCGATTCCGCGGGACTGAACGGCAGCGAAAAGGCGGAGGGGCCGCGTGGCCTACAGCGTCGGGTCGTCGGACACCCTCACGAGCAGCTTGCCGAAGTTGCTTCCTGTGAACAGCCCGAGAAACGCCTCGACGGCGTTCTCCAGGCCCTCCACGACATGCTCCCTGTACTTGAGTTGGCCAGACCGGACCCATCCACCGACGTCTCGAAGAAAGTCCGGCTGGAGATCGACGTGGTCGAACACGATGAAGCCCCGGAACATGAGGCGCTTCACCAAGGTCAGCCCCATCAGGGCCGACACCCGGTTCGGGCCCGGCGGCGGCGCCGTATCGTTGTACGTGGCGATGCGGCCGCACACCGGGATACGCGCGAAGTCGTTAAGCAGGGGCAGCACCGCCTCGAACACCCGGCCGCCCACATTCTCGAAGTAGACGTCGATGCCGTCGGGGCACGCGTCGGCGAGCTCCTGCGCCATCGTTTCGCTCTTGTGGCTCACGCACTCATCGAACCCGAGCTCCTGGGTCACGTACTCGCACTTCTCTGGAGCTCCGGCAACGCCCACGACCCGACAGCCCTTCATCTTGGCGATCTGTCCCACGATCCCCCCTACGGCTCCGGAGGCCGCAGAGACGACTACAGACTCGCCATCCTTCAGCTCGCCGACCCGGAGGAGACCCACGTAGGCGGTCATACCAGGCATGCCCAGCACGCCGAGTGCGGTGGAGATCGGCGCTTCGGCCGGATCCAGCTTCCTCACCCCTCGACCGTCGGAAAGCGCGTACTCCTGCCATCCGTTCCCAGTAAGGACGAAGTCGCCCGGGCCGAACCCGGCCAGGTTTGACTCGACGACCTGGGAGACGGTTTGCCCGACCATCACGCCCCCGAGATCGACGGCTTTCGCGTAGGACGGACCCTTGTTCATCCGCCCGCGCATGTAGGGGTCCAGCGACAGATAGATGGTCCGACAAAGCATTTGCCCGTCGGCCGGGGTCGGGAGGGCCTCCTCCGACAGAGTGAGGTCGGAAGGCTTC
>JAOTVA010000101.1 GCA_029863645.1 Gemmatimonadota bacterium | reverse complement strand
GGACGAACAGCACGAGGGGCAGCGCGGCCACCGAGCTGACCAGGGAGGGCAGCGCGTAGGTGATGAGGCGAAGCGGTGGATGGCGGACGCTTGCGTCGCTCACGTCGAGGACGGGGGTCGGAGCCACAGCACGGGCGTGCGCGCCTTGTAGGCCTGGTATTCGGAGTCGTCGCCCCATTTTGCGTCCGACCGTGATTCGAGCAGCGGGATTCCGCTGATGCGCGTCAGCAGCACGTACACGAAGAGCGGAGAGATCAGCGTCACGAGCTGCCAACCGGAGAGCGCCGGGACGGCAACGAGCGCGACACCGATCCAAAGCAAGATCTCGCCACAGTAGTTGGGGTGGCGCGACCAGGCCCACAGGCCCGTGGTAATGAACCGATCGCGATTCGCCGGATCGGCCCTGAAGATCCCTTTCTGACGATCGGCGATGGCCTCGATCGCGAAGCCTGCGATCCAGACGGCCGTTCCCAGAGCCGCCAGCGCGCCCACGGGCTCTGCAGTCGCCGCCGTGATGACGGCGAGCGCGCACGAGACGGTGAGGAAGACCCACAGACCCTGGAGCGTCCAGGTCAGGAGGAAGCGAGGAAAGCTCGGTTTGAGAGCGTCGAAGCGGCGGTCGGAGCCTTCGCGCCGGATGCGTCGGAAGAGAAAGGTGCCGAGCCGCAGCGCCCAGACGCCGACCAGCAGCGCCAGCAGGAGCGCTCGCGGATCGCGGCTTCCCAGGGCGACGGCGCAGGCGACGACCGAGAGGTAGGTGAGGCTGCCCGTAAGGTCGAAATAGCGCTCGGTCTGAGCGGCGTAGGCATGGATGAAGACCAGCCAGTTGAGGGCGAAGCAGAGGGCGCCGCACAGCGCGAACACGGGGATCGCCCCGACCCGCTGTCCGCCCTGGCTTCCCGCCCAGCCGATGGCGGCCGCGATCAACAGGATCACCGGGATCGACAGGGCGGCTTGAGCCGTGGACTTGCGCATCCGGTAGGTCTAGCCCAGGAGGCGACGCAGCTGCGCCCGCTGCAACGGCGGCTGCGTCGCTACCAACCGCGCGTTCCGGCGCCGCCCTTGAAGGGGCCCACGAGGTCCGAGGTGATCCAGCCGCCGTAGAAGTCGCCCGGCTGTGACAGGACGCGCTCGCCGTCGAGCGGTTCGCGTTCTCCTCTCATTCGGCCGGCCACCGTTGGGGCACGCGCCGAACCTTCCCGGTGGCGTAGCCGACGCTTGCTGCGTAGTCCAGCATCCGCTCATACTCAGCGTCGCTCATTTGCGGGTCTCGTGACATGATCCAGACATTGTTCCGGTCGGGTACGCCAATGATGGTCTTCTGGTAATCCTGGTCCAGGTACAGAATGAGGTAGGCCGCCTTGAAGGGCCACAGGAACTGCATGCGCCATTCGGCGTTGGTTTCCTCGTCATACACCCACCCCTTCGGGGTAAAGCGCTTCTCCGGCCCGTCGAATCCGCCCTCACGGAAGGTGTAGGTGGTCTCGATGACGCCCGCGTCGGTGAGCCGGTAGGATTCCACGCCGTTGTGAGCGCCTTCCTCGCTGAAGAACGGGAGGGTGATGGGAATGAACCCGATCACGTACCAGTCGCCCATGAACCGCTCCAGGTCCACTTTGCGATCCATGGCCTCCAGCGGCGGCATGTCATTGGTCGCGCAGGCGTACAGGAGCACCGGGGAAAGCAAGGCGACCAGTAGATGCAACCAGCGGGTGGACCCACCGAATCCGATCTCTTTGCCTTCAGACATTTGCTCGAACCTCGTTTCTCGTAATCGCCCCTGCAATCAGTCTGCTTTCGACTCTGGACGCAAGTTAGTCGCGGCGGACGTGGCCAAAGCCGTGCCCTGGCGACTTCCAGGGTGCGACGCAGATCGCGGTAAAGAGGACTTCGAGGTTGTCGACTGGCATCTCGGCCAAATCCTTTCTGACTACAGGCGTTACTACAATCCAGATTCCGGACACCAACGTGCATACAATGTGTCCAGCGAGGTCGGTAATTCCTACAATATCGGGATGGACAGGTGCGCCGCTCGCGCCCGGGTCGCCGATCAGACCACCCCGTAGGCCAGCATCGCGTCGGCGACCTTCACGAATCCCGCAATGTTGGCGCCGCGCACGTAGTCGATGTGGTCGCTCCTGGGCGTCCCTCCGTACGCCACGCACCGGTCGTGGATCCCCTGCATGATCTCCCGGAGCAGCAATTGCAGCTCTTCCTCCTTCCAGGAGATCCTGGCCGAATTCTGGCTCATTTCGAGGCCCGATACGGCGACGCCGCCGGCGTTCGCCGCCTTGCCCGGTGCATACAGGATCTGCGCATCCTTGAAGACGTGAACGCCGTCCAGATCGGTCGGCATGTTCGCGCCTTCGGAGACGCCGCGACAGCCGTTCTTGACCAGGATCGTGGCATCGTCACCATCGAGCTCGTTCTGGGTCGCGCAGGGGATCGCGAGGTCGCACGCCACCCTCCACGGGCGTTGGCCTGCGTGGAAGGTCGCGCGCTTGAATTCGTCGGCGTACTCGGCGATGCGGCCGCGCCGGATGGTCTTCAGCTCCTTGACCCATTCGAGCTTCTCCCGATCGATCCCATCGGGGTCGTGGATGAAGCCGCCCGAATCCGAGAGCGTCACTGCCTTGCCACCCAGTTGAATGATCTTCTCAACCGCGTGGGTCGCGACGTTTCCCGAGCCGGAAACGACGACGGTCTTCCCCTCGACGGAGTCGCCGCGTCTCTTCAACATGTCTTCGAGGAAGTATACGGCGCCGTAGCCCGTCGCTTCGGTTCGAATCAAGCTGCCGCCGTACTCGAGGCCCTTGCCGGTCAGCACACCGGTGAAGCGGTTGGTGATGCGCTTGTACTGGCCGAACATGTACCCGATCTCGCGGGTGCCCACGCCGATGTCTCCCGCCGGGACATCGATGTCGTCGCCCACGTGCCGGTAGAGTTCGGTCATGAAGGATTGACAGAAGCGCATGACCTCGTGATCCGACTTGCCCTTCGGGTTGAAGTTCGCACCGCCCTTGCCACCGTCGATCTGCAGGCCGGTGAGGCTGTTCTTGAAGGTCTGTTCGAAGGCCATGAACTTCAGGATGCTTTCCGTGACGCTCGGGTGGAAGCGGATGCCGCCCTTGTACGGACCGATGGCGTTGTTGTTCTTGACCCTCCAGCCGCGCTGTACGCGGATGTTCCCATCGTCGTCTTCCCAACAGACCCGGAAGCTGACCACCCGGTCCGGCTCGGCGATGCGCCGAAGGATCTGGTACTCGTGGTACTCCTCCTTGTCGGCGATGAACTCGAAGATGTCCTCGGCGACTTCCTGAACCGCCTGCACGAACTCGGGCTGGCCCGGATTGCGCTTCTTGACGCCTTTGATGAATCGCTCGAGGTCGACGTGGTCCGATACCGCCATGCTGTCTCTCTCCCTGCCATCCCCATGACCCGCGCGACCCGCGGTGATCCTCCTCCGACTCCTATTCTAGTCGCTGAGCCTCCGCACTACACTGCCGGAGATGACCGAGCACCACCTGCTGATCTTCCTGATCCAGGTCCTGCTCCTGCTGGGCCTGGCGCGGGGCTTCGGCGAGCTGCTGCGCCGCCGGGGTCACCCGCCGCTCGTCGGGGAGATCCTGATCGGGGTGCTGCTCGGCCCGACGGTGCTGGGCCGCGCGCTGCCCGAGCTGCAGGTGGCGATCTTCCGTAAGTCCGGCGAGCCTTGGCGCCGGTTGCCAGATTCTCTCCGCGCCGTGCTCCGTCAAGGACGGACGGGAGCGCCACCCGGCCACGGGACGGCCCCGCAACTGTGCGGCGCATCACGTTCCGACCGAAATCAGCCGCCGTTACGGAAGGAGGTCCGCTGCGCTTGGAGAACGCGCGCCCACGCGCACGGCCGACGCGAGGTCCAGATGAGCGAGGTTGCAGCGCCCAAAAAGATCTTGCGCTTTCACCGGACGGAGCGACTCGTACACTGGGCCATCGCGATCCCGTTCCTCATCTGCTACCTGACCGCCCTCATCAAGATCGTCGTGTACCATCCCGACCCCCAGCGACCCTATCGGGAGCTCCTGTGCTGGATCCACCGGGGCTCCGGTGTCTGCCTCATCGTCCTCCCGATCCTCGCCGTGTTCCGGAGCACCGGCGAGTTCCGCGTGCACCTGAACAACATCCGACAGGCCTGGCTCTGGACGCTGGACGACCTGAAGTGGCTCGTGCTGATGGGATTCGCGGCGATCAGCAGCAGGACGAAGCTGCCCGATCAGGGCAAGTTCAACGCGGCCGAGAAGCTGAACTTCATGCTGCTGATGACGACCTACCCGCTGTACGTCCTGACCGGTCTGACGATGTGGCTGACGGACGGGGCATTCGTCTCCTGGGTCGTCCACGCTTCCATGGGCATCATCGCCACTCCCCTGCTCGCGGGCCATCTCTTCATGGCGGTCATCAACCCTTCCAGCCGCGTCGGGCTCGAGGGCATGATCTCGGGCTTCGTCGACAAGAGCTGGGCGAAGCACCACTACGGCAAGTGGTATCGGGAGCAGTTCAAGGAGGGCGCGACTGCCGGAAGCCGCCGGCCGGACGACGGGAGCGCTCATTCGTAAGTCCTCGCCCATTCTCGCTGGATCGGCCGCACTGGGTCAATCACCTGATTCTTCTCAGGCTTCCGGCGACTTGAGGTCGCGCGCGAGGGTGACCGTGCCCGCGTATTGCGCAAAGAATCAGCCAGCCCGAAACACGAGCAACTCCGGGATCTTGGAGGCTGGCCTCGTCCCTCCTCACGGCTTACCTCTCACACGCTGACTGACATACGCTGGGGCCCATGAACACTCTGCGGCTTCAGCTTCTGATGTTGCTCTCCGCCGGATGGGTGAATCGCAGTCAGCAGGACGTCATCCAGTACTTGCAGGAGGAGAACCGCGTGCTGCGCGAGCAGCTGGGCAGAAAGCGCTTGCGATTCACCGATGGGCACCGCCGTCGCCTCGCAGCCAAGGCCAGGGCAATCGGCCGCAAAGGGCTCTTCGAAATCGGCACCCTGGTGACACCAGACACGTTGCTCCGATGGTACCGGAGGTTGATCGCCAAGAAGTACGATGGCAGCAAGACCCGCAGACCCGGTCGCCCCAAGACAGTGGCCGAGATCGAACAGCTGATCTTGCAGATGGCCCGCGACAACCCTCGCTGGGGTTACACCCGAATCCGAGGCGCGCTCCGCAATCTCGGCCACGAGGTTGGCCGCAACACGGTCAAGCGAATCCTCTTGGAAAACGGGTTCGACCCCACCCTTCTCCGGAAACTGGGCATTTCGTGGGCGACCTTTCTGAAGGCTCTTTGGGGTGCCATCGCAGCAACGGACTTCTTCAGCGTCGAGGTGCTCACGCGGACTCACTACCTCATCCACGATCGCGATCCGCTGTTCACACGGGCGTTCAGGGAGCTTCTCAAGTCCTCCGGCGTGAAGACAGTGAAGCTGCCGGTGCGAAGCCCCGATTCGAATGCTTACGCGGAGCGATTCGTTCGTTCCATCAAATTCGAGCGTCTGGCCCAGATCATTCCACTGGGCGAGCGCCACCTTCGGGAAGCCGTGAAGGAATACACACAGCATTACCATTGTGAGCGCAATCACCAGGGTCTCAACAACGAGCTGATTGAGAAGCCCAGCGACGAGCCCAAAATGGACGGTGCCGTCGAGTGTCAAGAAAGGCTGGGAGGTGTCCTCCAGTACTACTATCGGAGAGCAGCGTGACGGTAGGCTGAGTATTGGCACACTACGCGGAAGAAGACCAGCGGTTCGATCGGTGTCGGCTGGCCGAGGCGCTGCCGCCAGCCCCCGAAGCGACGGAGACCCGCCCCTCCTGGACGGCCGGGTTCAGGAGCCATCGGCTGCGTCGTCGATGTCCGGAATGTCGACATCGTTGAGATCCGGCAGGTCGTCGTCGTCGATGTCCGGCAGGTCGTCGTCGTCGATGTCCGGCAGCTCTCCGTCGTCGATGTCCGGCAGGTCGTCGTCGTCGATGTCCGGCAGCTCGCCGTCGTCGATGTCCGGCTCACCGCCGTCGTCTCCGTCGTCGATGTCATCGACATCATCCACGTCATCGGCGTCGTCTGCATCGTCCACGTCCTCGTCTTCGGCGTCGTCTGCATCGTCCACGTCCTCGTCCTCGGCGTCGTCTGCATCGTCCACGTCCTCGGCGTCGTCCGCATCGTCGCCGTCGGAATGCGCCTCTCCGCTCCGGTCCGGGACGTCGTCGTCCCAATCGGGCGGCACGAGAGCACCACCCCCGACGGCGTCGACCTCGACGAATCGGGCGTCGAGGGTCCCGGATGGCGTGAGGGAACCGAATGCCCACACCCGACTGCCCGCGTCCGGCCGTGCGGGCACGACGGCTGCGCGGGCGGTCTCGATCGTCAGGAGCGACGTCGCGAGTTGGCTGCCGTCCCGCGCCGCGACCCACGCTTCCAGCGATGCCTGCCGCGTGCCAGGGGCGAAGTCGAGAGCGGGCCGCGAGCGAGCATCCGCGAGCTCGCCGTTCGCGGCGACCCAGCTGCCGGTCACTCGGGCCGGGCTCGCGACGGACGGGCCGCCGACATCTCCTGCTACGCGTAGCCGGCCGATGGCGTGGCCGCCGTCCGGAAGCTCTCGCAGCCGCCCGGATACGCTGGCCGGTGCATCCGCCGACGCTCGTTCGATTCGCGTGGCGCGGATGTTTCCGTCGACATCGCGCAGGCCGTGTACAGCGATTCGGTCGCCGGGTCGCGCGTCCGAAAGCGAAAGCCCGGAGAACCGCTGCACGGCCCGCGACGCGTCGACCACCTGGAGCAGAACCTCGAGCCGTTGGGCCGCGCTATCTACCCGCGTCACGGTTCCGGTGACGGCCGGCTGGACCTCGATCCGCGCGGCACGAAATCCGGCGCCGTCCTGCACCGCGTCGACGACCACCGTCTGGCCCGCGCGGAGACTGCTCACGGAGCGCGGGGCACCATCGCGCTCGACGCGGGTGCCCGCGTCGTAACGGATGGGCTGACCGTTGACGCAGACGCTTCCGAATCCCGTGAGTGTCCCGAAGAAGCCGGTACCACCCGCTCCGCCTTCGTCCTGGGCGCCCGTACCGCCCATGCCCCTGTCGCTTCCGAGCCCCGTGCCGCCCACGCCTCGGTCGTCTGCGAGGCCGGTGCCGCCCATACCCCGGTCGTCGTCCCCGCCGCACGGGTTGGGCGAGGCCGAACGTCCGATCTGGGGATGGAGAGCCAGGAAGAAGATCGCGAGGATCGGCACGAGCCGAAGCGCTGCTCTATGCATCGGAGGTCTCTTTCCCGCTTCGTTCGGCGTGCAGGTACGCACCGAAGTGGATCCGACGGTCCGCCCCGGGCGTATTGGCGTCGGAAGCTTGGGCGTCGCGTGCTTCCAGGTTCCAGGTTCGCAGTGCGACGGTAGCGAGTTCGCGAGCGCGTGCGTGGAGCCGCTCGGCGTTGGCGGGAGAAAGGCCGCCGCGCCAGACCACCTGGTCGAGCATCGGCGGTCCCTCGCCCTCGAGGTTGTGGCTGCTCGCGGCGATGTGAGCAGCGAGGATCCGCGCGAAGAAGTCTATCTTCTCCTCGAACCCCTTTTCCGGGATGAAGGCGGCGCGGCGGAGGCAGATGCGGCCGTGTTCGTTCGTTTCGACGGCGCCGAGCCGTAGCCATTCGTCGATCAACGTCTGGGGCCGGATGTCCTGCCCCGCGCGCTCGACGAGGTCGCGTATGGAGACGCCGGCGCGGCGGCTGGAGCGGTTCAGGGGGAGGGGCTCGCCGTTCTCGTCCAGGAACTCGGGAAGCGCCAGCCAGTCGGCGACGAGGCGTGCTCCGAGCGAGGCCGTGGCCGAGGCCTCGTCGTCGACCGAAAGCTCCCGAATCCGCTTCACCTCGCGGCGGTGCACCCCGGTCAACAGCGCAACCCGGGCGGCGCTCTGCTCCTTGCCCTCGAGGGCGAACTGGCGGTCCGCGACCTCGATATAGACCTGCTTCAGGAGTTCGGTGAAGTCCGGATAGGTGATCTGCTCCCGAATCAGGAACTGCACCAGCGGGCGTAGGACGCGGCGCAGCGCGCGAATCACGAGGCTATGTCGTTCTTCGGGCAAGCCCGCTCCTAACGGAAGAAAGTGTCCCAGCGGAACTCCAGGCCGACGGCCCAGTCCGGTGATTCCTTCGAGAGCCCCGCCACGGCATAGGGCAGCACACTGAGGTAATCCGTGATGCGGACGTTCACGAAAGGCCCGACTACGTGTCTGGGACCGCGGCCGGGAATCGAACTCTCTCGAAAGCTGTAGCGGGCGCCGACGGTCCAGCGGCGATCGATGCGAAAGGAGAAGCCCGTTCCCGCGCGCCAGGAATTATTGCGATCCTCGCCCTTGGGCTCTCCGACGAACTTGTACCCGACGGTTGCGTACGGTGTGAGCACGTAGCTGCCGAGTCGGAACTTCTGGCTCACCATTGTTTCGAGTGTGTAATCGAACTCCCCCGTGCCGAGGTTCTTGTCCTCGTCTGCCGTGGGAAACTTGATGCGCCCGCCGAATCCCAGGAAGGGCCACTTCGGCGAGGGCGGAAAGTAGAAGTAGGAGAGCCGCAGGTAGGTGTCACCGACCCCTTCGTCGACTCCGGTCCCGCCGGTCGCGCTGGCTTCTCCCCGGAACGGGCCGTCGACCCGCAGGTAGGGCACGGTGACCCGGATGCGGAAGCGATCGCCCGGCGAGAATTGCAGGCGTTCGAAGCGGTACTCGAGCGAGACTGGAACGGCGAGCAGATTGGTCTTCCCGAAGTCACTGCCGTAGTCCCCCGACCGGTAGTCGAAGCCGGTCGCGAAGCGCAGGCGGCCCGCGTACCAGGGATCCTCGGACGGCGCCGCGGCACCAGCCGGCAGGCAGCCCAGCACGACCACGACCGCGACGACGAAGCAGAGGGGGCCGGCGCGATGCCGCCCGCCCCGGCGGGGGCGCAGCTCCAGTCTTGTGGTGCCGCGTGTCATCGCTTCTCCTGATGGTATGGCGCGGAGGGTCCCGCGGGCGCTCTTCGTCCTGAGCCTGGCTGCATCTTCCATCCGGCCTTGACGGATCTTAACTGAGGGATATAATCCCGCAAGTATGTCGGATTGCCGAAGAGGATCTCTCATGGCACTCGGAACCCTCAACAACCGCCAACTCGTTTCCATCGACAGCCTCGATCACGGGGCCCGAGCGGCCGCGGAGCCTGAGAGGTCTCCCGTACTTCCCAACGGGGAAATCGCCAACCCCCACAGCGTCCCCTCGGTCCGGCGTTCCTCCGGGCTCGCGCATCGCGCCAAGACCGAGCCCCTCGACCTCGCCCGTTCCCCGGGCGGGCCGGTCCCCAATGCTTACTCGACCCGCCGGGTTCCTCGGGAGGAGATGCGCTGGCTGCTGGACGGCGATTACCAGCCTCGTGCCGGCGACCTCGTGCTGGCGCGAATCGAGGCGCTCGGCCACCACACCCGCCTTCAGCTTCCCAACGGCCGACGCCGCCAGCTCTTCGAGGGCGACGACGTGATCGTGGCCTACGCCGATCGCTACGCCCCCCAACAGTTCGAAGCTCACGTTCCAGCGAACCTGGGCCGCTGCCACCTGGTCGCCGGCGGCGGGGTCGCCTCCCAGGTACTGAGCCAGCACCAACGCATCCGACGCGGCGCCACGTTGATCCGGCCCCTGGGGCTCATCGCCGCCGATCGCCACGGCCCGCAACTCAACACGCGGGACTTCGCGTTGCCGCGAATCGAGCCCAGGCGTCGCGACATCCCGATCGTCGCCGTGCTCGGAACGGCGATGGATTCGGGGAAGACGACCACCGCGGCCTTCTTCGCCCGTGGCCTGAGCCGCTATGGCATGCGCGTCGGCTACGCGAAGGTCACGGGCACCGGCGCCTCCGGCGACCCGACGCTGGTCGTCGATGCCGGCGCCGACCCGGTCCTCGACTTCACCGACATCGGGCTCGTCTCCACCTACCGCGTCGGCGAGCGCGAGATCGAAGAGGTCTTCCTCTCCCTGATCGCCCATCTCCAGCAGGCCAATGTGGACGTCATCCTCCTGGAGGTCGCCGACGGTCTCTTCCAGCAGGAGACCGCGGCGCTCGTCGGTAGCCCCAGGTTTTCCGACTTCACGGACGCCGTGCTCTTCGCAGCGGGCGATGCCATGGGCGCAGCGGCAGGAGTTACCTGGCTGCGTGAACGCGGTCACCGGTTACTCGGGCTCGCTGGAACTCTCGAGGCGGCGCCGCTTCAGGCCCGCGAGGCCGAGGCCGCGACCGGTGTTCCGGTGTTCCGGCGCAGCGAGCTGGGGGACCCCCACACGGCCGCGCGGGTCTTCGCGCAGATTCGGCCCTCGAGGCGGTGAGATCCGGTGGCACGCCGCACGAAGATTCGACTTGTGGGCACCGCCCGACCCGCGAAAGTCCGGCGCCTGGCGCGACGATCGGCCGAGGCTCGGCGTCGGCGGCCGCGAACCCGGGCGGTTTCGCCTGAGATGAGTGAGTCGAGGCGCACAACCGAGGACGCGGCGCGGGTCGCCGGCTCCCTGGCCAGCGCTTCCGGCAGCGGGGAGATCCTTCGCCTCGTCTCGCCCGGCGAACCCGATCTTCACTTCCGTCTATTCGTTCCGACACGAATCCGGCCGAACCGGCCGGTCTTCGTCGCCGTTCACGGCATCTCTCGCAACGCCGACGAACAGGCGCACTTCTGGGGCCCCCTGGCCGAACGCCACGGATTGGTGGTGGTCGCACCGCACTTCGGCGCCGACGATTTTCCGGACTACCAGCGTCTCGGCAGGATGGGCTACGGGCCGCGGGCTGACCTGGCGTTGTTGAGAGCAATCGGCGAGGTGCGCTCGAGTCTGGCAATCCATTCACAGAGGCTCCTGATGTTCGGCTATTCCGGAGGTGGCCAGTTCACCCACCGATTCGCGATGGCCTACCCAAAGGCAGTGCGGGCCGCCGTCGTTGCGGCGGCGGGCTGGTACACCTTTCCCGAGCCCGATACCCGTTACCCCCTTGGTCTCCGCGTCGGCCGCCGTCTACCAGGCGTCCACCTGCAAGAACGCGCGCTGCTTCGGGTTCCGATCCTCACCATCGTGGGGGGCGGCGACACCGAGCGCGACGCGAGCCTACGCCAGTCGCCCCGCCTCGACCGCCATCAGGGCCACAACCGCGTCGAACGCGCCTTGCGCTGGGTCGCGGCGATGCGCGAGGCAGCGGCCCGGCAGGGCCTGTCCGCCCGCATCGAGCTCCAGACGATCCCGGCCACGGGACATTCCTTCGCGACTGCTTTCGAGGTGGGGATGGGCACCGCTGCCATCGAGTTCCTCCGCCGGAGGCGGCGAAGCCGCAACATCCCTTCCACCGACAAATCCGAAGAGAAGGCCAATACATGACACCGAGAAGCCTCATCGCCCTCGCCATCACGCTGCTGCTGACCGCGTCGCCTGCCCTGGCAAAAGAGAACTGGGAGATCTGGTCCGACGGGAACGGCCGCCTCGAACTCTCCACGCGGCGCTTCCTGACTCTGGAATTCGACGACCCGGACCTGCAGTTCCGCGTCGGCGGAAGGTTCCACTTCGACGGTGCGCTCTTCGACGACGATGCGAGCTCGATCGACGACAGCGCGGAGGTCCGACGGGGACGCGCCTATCTCGCGGGCCGGCTCTTCGAGGACTGGCGGTTCAAGGTCGAGTACGAGTTCTCCGACCAACGCTCCGGTTGGCGAAACCTGTGGGGGCGGTACGAGCCTTTCGACCGTACCTGGATCAAGGTGGGCAACTTCGTCGCCCCCTTCGGGCTCGAGGACGTCGCCAGCTCGAACACCTCGACCTTCATGGAGCGCAGTCTGGCCAGCGCCATCGCGCCCTCCTTCGGAACCGGCGGCGCCGTGCATCACCGCGGATACTTCGGCGACAACGGCCGCTGGCACCGATGGGGCATCACGAGCGCCTT
>JAOTVA010000100.1 GCA_029863645.1 Gemmatimonadota bacterium | reverse complement strand
CTGCAGAGCACAAACGCCGACGTGGCTCCCACCCTGCGGGATGAGAGCGCGGGAGGTGGTCGTGGGCGCCTTGCGGCGCTCCGAAACGGACTCGTCGTGGTCCAGGTCGCCGTCTCCGTCGTGCTGTTGGTCGGTGCCGGGTTGTTCCTACGGAGCCTAGATGCGTCTCGGAGCATCGACCCGGGCTTCGGGCACGACCCGACGGCCCTGCTCGAGTTCAACGCCGTGGCGGACCGCTACTCGGAAGAAGAAGGTCTGATCTTCATGGAGACCCTGGCTGACCGAGTACGCGCCATCCCCGGGGTGGAGGCGGTGGGGTACATCGACAACCTCCCCCTGAACACGTTGAGCACCCAGGATCGGCGTGTTGTCGTTCCGGGCGTGGATCCCCCCGCGGGTAGGGACTCCCACTCAGTGGCTTTCGCTCGAATTGATGACGGTTACTTGGACGCGGCAGGCATCCCGCTTGTGGCGGGTCGCGCGTTCGACCCGACCGACGTCGGGCGAGGCGAGCCAACGGCCCTCGCGAGCGAGGAATTCGTGCGACGGTTCTTCCCGAATGGGAACGCCATCGGGAGGACCATCACTGTGGGAGACGTGGAGACCCGCATTGTCGGAGTCACAGCAGACCACAAGGTCCGCCAGATCGCGGAGGATCCACGAGCGTTCCTCTTCGTGAATCACCGCCAAACGTACACATCGTTCGTCACCATGGTGGCGCGGACGACCGGCGACGCCGACCGCCTCGCGCTCGACATGCTCACGGCCGCGCGGGCGCTCGACCCCGAGATCATGGTGATCGGTAGCAGGACTATGGAGCGACATGTGGCGACGATGTTTATCGCGCGACAACTCGGCGCTGTGGTCATCGGTGGGTTCGCGCTGTTGGCGCTCGTCTTGGCGACGATTGGGCTGTATGGCGTTGTCAGCTACGCAGTGTCGATGCGTGCGAAAGAGGTCGGCATCCGACTGTCTTTGGGCGCAGAGACGGCGTCGGTCGTCAGGATGTTGACCGCCTCAGGAATGAGACTCGTCACGTTCGGAGGCGTAATCGGGCTGGCCCTCGCGGCCGTGCTGGCCCGACTCCTCTCGGCGCTGCTCTACGGGGTGCCAACGCTCGATCCAGTGACCTTCCTCAGCGTGACCGGACTCTTCCTAATGGTAGCGCTCGCCGCGTCATGGATTCCCGCTCGACGTGTGACGCGGCTCGACCCGGTGAGTGCACTCAGGTCAGAGTAGCCATCGTTGAACACTGCACCATACCAGCGCGGGAATCGACTGATCCGCCCGGTACCCTTCGAGGACGCGATCATGACGGCCGCGCAGCCCGTCTCGCCCCTCATGCTGGTCCACACCGGTCCGGAGTCCTTGACTCGCGGAGATGGGCTGCGGACGTCAGGGCGCAGGCCCGGCCCTACGACCTCACGAAAGGCCATGTCACACCTGGGTTGGCGCGGATTATGCATGACTTGAGCATCAAGATCGGGCCAACCGGAGATGACCAACCATGCCGAGCGCGATAGGAGTCCTCATCATCGTCGGGCTGTGGGCGCTCGTGGGCACCGTAACCTGGGCGCTCTTGGTCGCGCTGGGCCTGAGGTTCGACGACGACGCGCATGGCCCGATTCTCGATTCGAAGAGCCGCCTGCCTGTGTGGAACCTTGAGAGGCGTCTGCTACCTCGGCTCAAGACGCAGCGCGGGCAGGCGTCACTGACTGGGCGCGACCAGCTCCTCCACTCCCTGCTCGCGATTCGCAGGAACTGATTCTAGACGGATGAGGATGGCGGACGAGATCTGAAGGTCGATGCGTCCGGATTCGTCGAGCTCATGACACGAGCGAAGGAATCGCCTGCTCCGACCGATACCCTTCCAGCAACCTCTCCACATCCTGAAGCGAGACGGACTGGTAGAGCTCCGTCCTCAGGCGTCGTCCGTCCGGCAGCCCCTTCGTGTACCAGCCCAAGTGCTTGCGGAAGTCGATGATAGCTCGGTCTGGATTCGACTCGAATGCGATCGCATTCCGGGCGTGCTCCAGACAAATCGAAAACCGCTCGTCCACATCGGGCTCGGGCGGGATCGGCTCACCGTCGAGTGCCGCGCGTGCTTGGGAGAAGATCCACGGGTCTCCGTGGGACCCGCGCGCGATCATGACAGCCGCGCATCCTGTCTCGTCCCTCATCCGACGCGCATCGTCTCCGGCATGCACGTCGCCGTTGCCGATGACGGGTATCTCGAGTGCATCCACGAGGTCGCGGATCTCGGACCACCTGGCCTGGCCCGTATACATGTCGGACCGGGTTCGCGGGTGAATGCAGATAGCTTGCGCCCCGGCATCTTGGCAGCGCAAGCCGATCGCGACCGGATCACGAGTCGCTGCATCGAATCCGCTACGGATCTTTACCGTGGTCGGCAGCGAGGTCGCCCCATCGACCGCTCGGATGATGCGCTGGACGAGATCGAGGTCGCGCAGACACCCTGACCCGCCGTTCCGCTTCACCACCTTCTTCACGGGACATCCGAAGTTGATGTCGATGAAGTCGGGCCCGTACGTGTCGGCCACGAAGGCTGCCGCGTCCGCCATGATCGCGGGGTCGGCCCCGAAGATCTGAATACCGATGGGCCGCTCCGCTTCGTCGAAGCGAAGGTAGTCCTTGGACCGGGGTGTCCCCATGACGATGCCCGCCGCGCTCACGAACTCGCTCACGACGACATCCGCGCCGAACCGGCGACATAGGCGCCGGAACGGGGACTCGCTCACGCCGGCCTGGGGGGCCAGGTACAGCGGCGTGAAGTCGCCGTTCAGGAGAGTGAGGAGATCCGTAGCCATGGTCGAAGCTACAAGGCCTGTCGTGGCCGGTGAAGCATCCCAACGATCGACCCTCCGACAGAGACGCACCCCCCTCGCCGGACCAGAGATCGCGCTTCGGAACTCGGCGGCCCACCCTCGACTCCTGCGAAACCGTCCTTCCGGGCGCGCCGTAGGGGAGACTGAGGGGAGAGGCTGATCGAGGGGGACACAGGATGGGGACCCTGCTGCAAGACGTGAAGTTCGGACTCAGGATGATGGGCCGCACGCCTGTGGTCACCCTCGTTGCCGTCGTATCCCTGGCCCTAGGGATCGCGGCGAACGCGTCCATGTTCTCGCTTCTGAACTCGTTTCTCTTCGAGCCCTTCCCCTACGAGGATCAGGACGGGCTCGCGATGCTCCGCACCAAGCCGGTGGGCGAAGGGTTGGACGTGGCGGGCATGGTCTCCGTGCCGAACTTCCGCGACTACGTCGCGGCCAGCCAAAGCATCGAGCGGGCAGCTATCTACACAGTTCGTCCCGCGAACCTCACCGGCCTCGATACCCCCGAGCAGCTGGGCCTGGTCGAGGCCATGCCTTCGCTGTTCGACGTCCTCGGCGTCCAGCCGGCACTGGGGCGCGGATTCAGGCCAGAGGAGGGAGTCGAGGGTGCCGGGAACGTGCTCGTCCTGGGGCATGACTACTGGGAGCGGCGCTTCTTCGGCGACCGGGACGTGCTCGGTCGCCCAGTCACGCTCGACGGTGTCGCCCACACGATCGTCGGGGTCATGCCGGAGGAGTTCGAGCTCATCCCCGCCAACGTGCAGGCTTACCGTCCGACAGACTTCGCGGACCGGATGGAGGACCGTGGAAGCCAGGAGTACATATCGTTTCTTCGACTTCGTGGCGGCGCGAGTGCAGATCAGGTGCAGCTCGAAATCGAGGGCTTACACCAGCGCCTGGTCACCGAGTATCCGGACGCTCTGAGCGGTACCGAGATCGTAGTACAGCCGGCCCGAGAATTCTTTCCGGGCCCCACGGACCGCAACCTCTACGCCATCCTGACCGTCGTGACTCTCTTCGGCCTGCTTATCGCTTGCGCGAACATTGCCAACCTGCTCCTCAGCAGGGCCGACGAGAGACAACAGGAGGTCGCCGTGCGTACGGCAGTGGGCGCCGGACAGGGTCGGGTCCTGCGACAACTTCTCACTGAGAGCGTTGTGATGGGGATGATCGGTGGGATCCTCGGCATCGTCTTCTCGATCTGGATCGTAGCGTGGATGAGGAGCATCATGCCTCCGGAGGTCCCATCGTTCAGCCTACCCGAGCTGGACCTCAAGGTTGTTGCTGTGACAATCGCAGTGTCGATGCTGGCCGGGGTCGTGTTCGGCATCGCCCCGGCCCTGCAGTCCGTGGGGAGCAACCTCCGCGAGTCTCTCGGAGGCGGTGCACGCGGGGGAACGGCTGGACGCCGAAGGAAGAGACTCCGCAATGCTTTCGTGATCGGAGAGGTCGCGGTGGCCCTCGCGCTCCTATCCGGAGCCGGCTTCCTGATTCAGGCCTTTGATCAGCTCTCGAATGGCGAACAGGGCTTCGAGGCAGCGGGGTTGCTCACGTTCAATCTCTCGGTGCTGGATGACAGATATCCGGAGAACTCGGACGTCATCGCGTACGAGCGCGAACTCCTGCGGGTGCTCGACGAGATCCCCTCGGTGTCGGGTGTCGCCATCATGTCGACCCTGCCCCGAGGCAACGCCACTTCGCAGACTCGGTACACCGTGGACGGCCGTCCCGAGCCCGAGCTGAGCGAGCAACCGACCGCAGGGCTGCAGATAGTGAACCCGGGCTACTTCAAGACGATGGAGGTCGCGCTAAGGGAAGGCCGACTGATCGAGGAAGTCGATCGCGAGGACTCGCCCTTCGTAGCTGTGATCAGCGAAGCCCTGGCAGCACGAGAGTTCCCGAACGATGACCCGATTGGACAACAGCTCACCGTTGATGACGCGTCACGAGAGGTCGTGGGTGTGGTCGAGGACATCTATCAAGACCGAATGCGACTGGCGGGGAGCGGCGGCGAGCAGATATACGTGCCCTCGGAACAGCGAGCGATGAGGAATCCCAGCTTCGCGCTGCGGACGAGCGGTGACCCCACCGCGCTCGCCGCCGACGTCCGCAGTGCGGTCTGGTCTGTCGAGGCAGACCAACCGATCGCCACCCCTCGCACGCTGGAGGCGTTCATCGCCGAGTCGCTGGCCGGCCCCCGGGCGGTGTCGAAGTTCCTCCTGGCGGTGGGGGCGATCGCGCTGGCGCTGGCGGCCATCGGGATCTACGGGGTCATGGCACAATCGGTCACGCAACAGCAGCGCGAGATCGGGATCCGCATGGCGCTCGGGGCCAGCCAGGGTACGGTGGTCGGGATGGTCGCGCGGTCGGGGCTGACGCTGGTCGGCGTCGGTCTCTTGCTTGGGCTGCCTCTGGCGTTCCTCATGTTCCGGGGCACCACGTTGAGCTTGAACCTCTTCAATGTCGACATCGGGTTCGGTTATCCGATCGGGTTGGGCACGTCACTCGTCGTCATCGCCGTCCTTTCGACCATCCTGCCGGCCCGGAGAGCGAGCGCAGTCGCCCCGGTCACAGCGCTCAAGGACTAGGAAACCGCTTCAGCGAGCCATGCCCTAACCTCAGGGGCGGGGATCGACTCCCAGACCCCAACGCGGTATTCTCGGGTCCCCGAATTGAAACAAGGGCTTGGAACTATGCGCTTGAGAGAGCTCTTCACGACGGACGTCGTGAAGATCGACATCGAGTCTGAAACGAAAGACGCCGTCCTGGGAGAGCTCGTGACCCTCTTGGGACTGGACGACAAATCCGAAGCTACCCTGATCAAGACGCTCAAGCGTCGTGAGAACCTGGGGTCCACAGGCATCGGGAAAGGCATCGCGATTCCGCACTGCCGTTCTCTCGTGGTGAACCGGCTTCGCCTCGCCTACGGGCGCAAGACGGCGGGAATGGACTTCAATTCGATCGATGGAGCGCCGGTCCACAACTTCTTCCTGATCGTCGCGCCTCCACTCGAGGTCTCGAACCAATACCTGCCGGTCCTCGGCAAGATTGCCCAGTTCGCCAAGGACCCCGACGTACCCAAGGAGCTCCTCCGGCTCGACAGCCCCCAAGCCTTCCTAGACCTGCTCGACGAGAGAGCTCCCTAGGGATCCAGCGGCCAGCGAGCTCTACTTCTGGACGATCATTTTTCGTGTGCCGCTCTGCCCGTTCACGGTGAGCTGGAGCAGGTAGATGCCTGATGCGACCTGTCGCCCCGACTGATCGGTCCCATCCCAGAACGCTTCGTGCCGGCCCGGCTGCGTGTATTCGAGGCCCCGAACCTCGACCCCTGCCCCCGCCGGATGGGCGAGCGCTACGGGGTGGGCCACGAGCTGAGACAAGAGGTTGAAGATGCGTACGGTCACAACGACCGGCGCTCCCCCGGCGAAGAGATCATCGCTCAGCGTGAAGGGGATCGTGGTCTCGGGGTTGAACGGGTTCGGGTAATTCGCTTCGAGCTCGAACCCTACCCTAGGCCGCGTTGGCGGCACCGGATCTTGGGCGGAGGCAACTTCCGCGCCCAGCGCCAGACATAGGAAGAGCACGCCGGCGCAGGCGACACGCCTGAAGAAGACCTCCACACCACAGACTGAACCGTAGCTAAGTGTCAATCGCGCTCCACGTGTGAGGGCTCCGGCACGCGTGCCCAACTCATTGTACCCCTGCCGGATTCCGCCGGTCAAGCCGAAGGCCACGCCACATGGCCTACCAACCCCTTCGACCTCTTCTTCTAAGGTACCTTGAGGGCCCAATTTCGTTGCACGGCCCGTAGGTCGCCTCTCCTACGGCGGCGGCGGGACGTCGCGGCCGCCGTCGTGGCGGCTGGTGACGCCCTTCCCGTCCAGGTAGTTGAGCAGGGGAATCAACCACTTTCGGCTTACATCGAGCGCTTCGCGGAAGTCGGCCGGCCCCAAATCTCGCCGGCCGCCCAACTGTTCTACGATGCGCGCCACAGCGCCTTCGAGCTCCTCGCTCGCCACGTAGTAGCCGTCGGCAACCTGCAGGACCGAGCCGGACTGCTCCAGGCGACGAAGCAAGGACCGCAGGTCGCCCCGGTTCCGCAGATCCTCCGGGAGTTCATCGACGAACGGGGGCCCTAGGCCACCCTCACGGAGCACGGACACCAGACGCGCCGAAGCGTCTGCTTGCTCAGCTGTCGGCTCGGGAACATGGTCCGGCCGGTGGACGCCTCCCTCCGCCGATGCGAGCACCCCCCGGTCTACGAGGCCCGCTATGATCCCGTCGCCGAGGTGCTTCGGAGCCCAACGCGGAAGCGCCGCCCGCACGTCGGCCATGGGTACCGAAGCCCGGAGTGGGTCGGATTCGTGCCCTCGATCGACGGCCGCTAGGACCAGCTGTTCGCCTTCCTCTCGGACCCCTTGAGAAAACAAGGATTGGCCCGACTGGATATGCGACCCAAGCTCGAGATCGGCCACCGCCGACTCGATGGCATGCGGAGGAAGTCCGGCAAGAACGGGCAGCGCACTGCGTGGCACTCCGGACCACCCGGAGAGCTCCATGAGGGCGCTGAGCACGGCCGGGGTGTCACCATCCAGGACGGCTGCGAGCGCAGCACGTGTCTCATCTGCGAGGCGGCGGCGCTTCGGCGGAGCGGCTTCCGCGATGACCCCTCCTCCAATGGTCGTCACGGGCGAATAAGCCCGGATCACGAACCGGTCTCGCACACGCATTGCCAGCGGCTCTTCGAGCCGGAACTGGACCCATCCCGACTCGCCGGGACCCAGGGGGGCCGCCTCGAGTAACGCGCAGCGGGCCAAGACCTCGGCCGTTCCGTGGTGGAGGTGCACTCTCTGGTTGTGGGCCAGCGTCCAGTCGGCATCCTCGAGCATCCGCACCCGAGCGGTCGCCATCCACGAGGGCGTCCAGTCCGTTGAGGTCACGAGGGTGGCGCCGCGCTCGACCTGCGCACGATCGGCACCGGCGCCCGTGAGCGCCACCGCGGTGCGGTCCCCCGCCTGCGCCGTGGGGACCTCCCGACCGTGCACTTGCAGGCCCCGCACCCTCGCATCCAGGTCCTGGGGTACGATTCTGACGCGGTCCCCGGTCTTGAGGGTGCCCGACCACAGGGTGCCCGTGACGACCGTGCCCGTACCCTGGATGGTGAAGACGCGATCGAGGGGCAGTCGGACCAGGTCGTCCGCGGCACCGGCCTCCATGCCACCTGCCAGTTCTCGAAGCGTTCGGCACAGCGAATCCAGCCCGGTCTCACGCAGGGCCGAGGTACGCACCTGTGGGGCTCCTTCGTAGGGTGTCCCCCGCAGCAGCTCTTCGACGTCGGCCGCGACAAGCTCGAGCCACTCTTCCTCGACGAGGTCGCACTTGGTCAGAGCTACGACGAGCGCTGGGACGCCCAGCAGCTCGATGATGGAGAGGTGCTCCCGCGTTTGCGGCATGACGCCCTCGTCCGCGGCCACGATCAGGAGGACCACGTCTACGCCGGCCGCACCGGCCACCATCGCGCGAACAAATGCCTCGTGACCCGGCACGTCGACAACCCCAAAGCGTACGCCCTCGCCCGCGTCGAGCTCCGCGAAGCCCAGCTCGATCGTAATCCCCCGAGCCTTCTCCTCCTGGAGACGATCGGGATCGACCCCAGTAAGCGCACGCACCAGCGCCGACTTCCCGTGATCGATGTGTCCCGCGGTGCCGAGGATGAGTCCGCTCATGGGGCCACGACGGCTTCACGGGGGAACAGGTCCCCCAGGAAACGGAGCGACTTGAGTGGCTTGGAGATGACGTGGTACGCGAGAAAGTCCTCGAGCAGAGCGAGGTGTTGGCGGGTGTGCGAGAGATCGGGTGGGAGCTCACCTCGGAGGAGTGCCCGCAACTGTCTCCGTGCGCCCGGTCCGACGCGCGGGCCCGCCGCCGCCTCCGAGCAGGCCTGGCAGCGCACCCCTCCTGCGGCCAGGTCGAAGCGGCCCACGTCGGTGTCCTCCAGGACTTCTCCGCACCGGATGCAGCCGTCGATCTGCGGGGCGAAGCCGAACGCTTCGGTGAGGGTCCACAGGCCGGCGAGAATCGTCCCGGCGCGATCGGACATCGGAGCCACTTCGATGTCATCGAGCGCCTTCACCAAGGCCTCGAAGAGGCCGGGATGTGTCTCCTGCTCCGCGTGCGACAGGACGAGCTCGGCCGCCGCCGATGCACCGGTGAACCGCAACACATCACTCCCGAGCCCGTGCCTGAGGCTCGTGCACTCGAAATCCTTCATCGTGTGCAGGTCGCGGTGAGCCTTAACGAACACAGTGAGCTGACCAGTAGCAAAGGTCGCCATCGTGGCTGTTCCCTTGCCGCTGCGCCCGCGCACGCCCCTGGCGACTACGCTCAGTAGGCCGTGGCCCTCCGTGTAGAAGCGCAGGATCCGGCTCGAGTCACCGTAGTCGTGCGCACGAAGCAACACGGCCCCGGTGCGGATCGGCGCCATGTCAGCCCAGAGACCTGAGCCGCTCGATCAGCTCCGCCCTATGCGTCTTGTACTGGCGGGTACGTGCGGCCGTTGGAGCCGGCTCCCCTTCGTATTGCTCGTCGAGACGGGCGAGCTCGACCAGGAGCGACTGGCGCCCGCCGGCACCCTTTGCCTCGCGGGCAGCCGTGCCTGACCGTGCACCCCCTCTGAGCGCCATCAGTCCGCCCCCAGCCAGCACTAATGTGAGCACCACGGCGATCCACTCCACGGGTGGCGGCTCGGCCTCCTCGACCATGGTGAGGCGGAGCTGCGGGACCGTGACGTTCTCGCCCGCGAACCGGCGATAGGTCGTGCCGGCCTCCAGCTGAATCCCCTGCTCCTGGACGAGGCCTTCCACGGCGATCGCGGGTGCCGGCTCTCGAATGAGCACGTCGAGCATCTCCGCGCCCCCCGGCGTCGGGATCGTCAACGCCAAAGAGTCGACGAAGTAGCGTACTACGAAGAGTCGCTCGCCCGGCGGAAGCGCCGCGCGAAACACGACCGATCCATCCACATACGCCACGACGTCGGCCGACATCTCGTTGTCCGCGGTCAGATCACGGGCTCCGGCCGGCAGTGGATAGCTCCACACCCGTCCATCCTGTCGCGGTACGACCGTGCGATCCCGGTCATTCCGCAGCTGGAACACGTCTGTGACGGCCCACTCGCTTCCGCTCGGCTCGAAGAAGAGGCTGCGAGCCTCCAAGGCCACGGGCACACCTTCGAGCGGAGCGATGAGCGTATCAAAGGCTTGGATCAGGTAGAGCGAGTCCAGGTCGATGGGGACCGTGATGGCGTCGCCGAAGTACATGACGCCGTCGTGTCGAATCGAGGCGAAGTACATCTCCCCCAGCGCCGGGTCGGGGATGCGTGGCAACCTCAGGACGAACGACCCGTCGGGGGCCACCGCGACCGAATCGATTTCACCCTGCGTGACCTGACTCAGTTGGTGTAGGACGACCGTACCGGACGTCAGGGTGCTGTCTGCCAGCATGACCCGCCCCGCCAGGATCGGATCGGCCAGGACCTGCGCCCCAGCGCCTTCCGCCCAGAGCACCAGGGCCGCAATCGGCCACAAGAACCACAGGCCGACTCGGCGCGCTAGGGTGGAGTTCAGAACGCTCAAAGTCCTAGGGCGTGAACCGGCCGAAGTCCTCTGGGTTCAGCCGCCTGAGGTGCTCCTTCAACTCCTCAGGCCCCATCGCCTGCTGCTCGGCCTCCGGCTCTTGTGTGCCGAAGCTGACCTCGGCGACGGATTCGTCGTCCGCGATCTCGATCGTCGCCTCTTCGAGTAGGTCGTCCTGCGCGAAGATGCGCGCTTCCACCCGTAGGGCGACCGCAATCGAGTCGGAGGGTCTGGCATCCAGCGAGAACACCTCCCCGTTGCGGCGCACGATCAACTCGGCGTAGTAGGTGCTCGACTCGACCTTGGTGATGATCACCTTCTGCAACGCGCCGCCGAGGCCGGTCAGCACCGAGCAGAGGAGGTCGTGCGTCAGGGGCCGCGAGAACTCCATGTCGGCGAGTTGCATGGCAATCGCGCTCGCCTCCCCGGGACCAATCCAGATAGGAAGGACACGCTCGCCATCGAGTTCCTGCAGGATCACCACAGGAGTGTTCGTCGAGCGGTCGAGCGCCAAGCTCTGGACCCTGACCTCTACTAGCACCGCGCCAGGACCTCCGACACAAGGGAGACATAACAGGGCGTGCCGCCCCGTCTGTCCACCAGTACTCCGAAGGGAGCCGCGGGTTCTGGTCAGCCCGAGACCGCGCTCCGAAGATCGTCGACGAGCTCCAGGGTCTCCCAGGGGAAGAACATGACCGGCTTGTCTCCCCCGGCGTCTGGCACCTCGCTGACAGGGGTCCGCCCGAAGTGTCCGTACGCGGCCGTAGGCGTGTAGATCGGGTTACGCAGCCCGAGGCGCTCGATGATGGAACCGGGACGGAAATCGAAAACCTCGCGCACCGCGTCGGCCAGATCGTCGTCCGGTACTTGGCCCGTCCCGAACGTGTCCACGTAAACCGACACGGGCTCGACCACGCCGATCGCGTAGGCAAGCTGGATCTCACAGCGCCGCGCGAGGCCCGCGGCCACAACATTCTTCGCGGCCCAACGAGCAGCATAGGCCGCGGAACGGTCGACCTTTGTCGGATCCTTACCAGAGAAGGCTCCGCCACCGTGTCGGCCCACACCCCCGTACGTGTCCACGATGATCTTCCGTCCGGTGAGGCCGCAGTCGCCGTGCGGACCTCCGATCACGAAGCGGCCCGTCGGGTTGATGTGCAGGATGCAGTCGTCTTCGTCGTAGAGCTCCGCAGGGAGGACCGGCTTGATGACCCGCTCTTTGACAGCCTGAAGCAGGTCGGTCTCGCGGACGTCGGGGTCGTGCTGCGTGCTCACCACCACCGTGTGCACGCGCACCGGCTTGTCCCCGTCGAACTCGACGGTGACCTGCGCCTTCCCGTCAGGACGAATCCACGGCACCTCGCCACTCTTGCGCACCTGAGCCAGCCGCTTGGTGATCGCATGCGCGAAGTGGATCGTGGCCGGCATGAGCTCGGGCGTCTCGTCCGACGCGTAGCCGAACATCATGCCCTGATCCCCTGCCCCGCCCGTGTCGACTCCCATGGCGATATCCGGAGACTGCTGATCGAGGTTCGTCAGCACAGCACACGTCATCGCGTCGATGCCCAGCGCGGCGTTCGTGTACCCAATCCGCTGCAGCG
>JAOTVA010000099.1 GCA_029863645.1 Gemmatimonadota bacterium | reverse complement strand
GCGCCGTCCGACCAGTAGGCCACGCCGCGGGTGTTGAAGCCCAGGTTGGTCGGGCGGCCGGCGTCGTAGCTCCTGGGGTCGAACGCCCAAAGCTGTTCTCCGGTGGCGGCGTCGACCGCGGCGACCAAACTCAGGGACGTGCGCACGTAGAGGACCCCGCCCACCATGATTGGCGTGCCCTTGAACGCTCCGGTGCTCAGCTGCTCGTTCTCGGTGCCGAGCGCGTTGTCCGGAGAGCTCCACTGCCATGCGACTCCGACGCGGTCCACGTTGCCTGCGTCGATCTGGTCGAGCATCGAGTACTTCGTGCTCCCCAGGTCACCTCCGTAGGCCGGCCATTCGCCGTTCGGGGCGCCATCTTGGGCAGCGGCCGGTTGGCCTGAGAACGCGAGGGCGAACATGACGAAGAGTGACAGGGCGGTCTTCACGGCTGTTCCTCGCGTGGCAGATGCGTCGTACTACGGACCGGCCGGATCAGGGTAGACGCGGGGCGTGAGTGGTGTCAACGCGGAACTCCGTGACTGCCAGGAACGTGCCCTTCTTGGTGCTCCGCCCCAAAAAGGCGGTCTCACCGACAGTCAGACCTTCGCTAGTCACGAAGCGTGCGAGCTCACCCTCAGGATCCGGCGCGAACGGGAGGCCGAAGTCCAGCGTCTCCCCGGTATACTCGAGGGCCTTTCGGTTACCGCCCTTGGACGCATACTCGATCATGCGGGACGCGTAGATGTCCGCCACGACGGTACTCCCGGGTGCCGCGTGCTCGTGGATGTCGCCGAGCGTTCCCTTCGACAGGCACGCGAGGATAGAGGAACGTCGTGCCGCTCAGCTTTTGCGCGACCCAAAGTGGGAACAACACGAGCCAAAGGCCGGCCTTGGTCGCGTTCGGAAGGGCGCCAGCCAGCCTGGCGGTTGGCTCGTCCCGGCGGATACCGAACCAGTGCATGGTCCAACGCCCCTGAATGACCTCGATCCCCGTGGCGGAGACCCCGAGGCGCTTCGAGACAACGAGCTGCTTGTACGTGGTGATCACGACGCCGACGATCGCGAGGGGGATGAATGCGATCTGGAGCGGGATCCAGACAACGATGGCGATGAGCTTCCGCATGGTTCTCCCGTGAGACGATCAACGCCCCGTAGCGACGGCGGTTCGCGGGCGATAATCTGTCGCAGAGGGGGCGAGGCGCAACTGAACAGTCGAGGTCGAAAGCTAGGTATGACGTGGAAATTGCTCGCGGCTGGGGTGGTCGCCGCTGCCGCCACCTCGCTGGCTCCAGGGATCGCGACCGCCCAGTCCGCCACGCTGAGGGGTACAGTCGCCGAAGCGGGCTCTCTTCAGCCGGTCGCGTACGCCACGGTGATGGTCGAAGGCACCGATCGCTCCACCCTCAGCAACCAAACGGGACAGTTCACCCTCACAGGGCTGACAGCGGGGAGCCTTCTCCTGCGGGTCACCGCGCTTGGCTATGAGGCCACCTCGCAGACCGTGACCGTGGCGGCTGGTTCGCCGGCGCGGCTCACGGTGATGTTGGCGAGCCGGCCACTGCAGGTCGAGCGCCTCGTCGTGACGGCGAACAAGACCGCGCTCAGCTCCAGCGAGGTGACTGCGTTCACGTCCGTAGTGGGTGGGGAGGACATCGAGGCCAAGGGCGACGTGGAGCTAGTCGATGCGCTCGAGAATACGACGGGCCTCATGCACACGGCCCAGGCCGGCTCGTTCGAGTCGATCGAGCTTCGCGGGATGCCACGGGGCGGCAACGAGTTCGAGACGACGCTACTTCTCATCGACGGGGTGCCGCAGACAGACTCGCGAAACAGCGCGCGCGTCATCAACCTGCCCATCGATAACGCGCATGCTGTCGAGATCGTGCATGGACCCAACTCGGCCCTCTACGGTCGTACGGCCATCGGGGGCGCGATCAACATCATCACTGCGCAGCCGACCGCGGAGCCGCGCGCCACGGCGGATCTCCAGTTCGGGGAGTTCGGCCACCGAAAGGCGGCCCTGAGCGCTTCGGGCCCCGTCGATGACTGGGCGGGCTACTACGTGTCCTGGTCCACTACGGGGAACGACGGCTTTTACTCCGGCGACCCTGCCTATGACGTCGACGAGACCTCGGTCTTCGCGAAGCTCACGTTCACGCCGGACCCCAAGGGCCAGGCGATGCTTTCGATCAACAGCGTGGTCTCGGACAACTCGCTTCCGACGAGCGTGCCGGTCATCGACGGGAGCCTGCTGCCACGCTTGAGGCCCGCCTTCGACCTCTTCAGCAACCTCAACCTGCCGACGGCAAATTTCCACCAAGAGGAGCTGCGCGTTACGAGCACATACGATCGCCAACTGGGCGACGCCTTCTCCTTCAGGAACACCTTCGGCTACCGCGACATCCAGTACAAGTTCGAGGAGTCGGGCGATATCATCGGCGCCCCCTTCGAGCTGCCATTCGATCGGCTCACGATGTATCCGTTCTCGCTTCAAACCGACGAGGAGGTGTACTACGAGGAGCTGCACTTCGAGTACCAGCCCACGGACGGCCCGCTGGATCACAGGGTATTGGTTGGCGGCTCGTACGAGCGCACGACCGGGTTCCGATCCGGCGACCTCATCTACACGGATCCGGGGACGTTCGGAGTTCCGCTGAACTTCCTGAATCCGGTCTACCCGTCGCGCACGGACTGGGAGTACTTCCCGTTTGGGGGTGACGACTACGGACTCGATTCGTGGGGAGCGTTCTTGCAGTACCAGATCACTCCGGTCCAACGGCTGACGCTCACCGCAGCCGGACGGTACGACCGCATGAGGATCGAGAACACCGAGACGTTTCAGGCCGGCAACCCCAGCATCGACGAAACGTTCGAGGCATTCAGCCCGAAGTTCAGCGCGCTCGTGCGCGTGCTTCGGGGGCGGGAAGTGGGAGGTCCACTCGGTGCGGTCGACGTCAATCTCTACGCGACGTATTCGGAGGCTTTCAAGCCGCCGCGGACTCCGTCGGGCCTGAATCCCTCGGGTGTCGATCCGCTCGATCCGGAGGACATCTCGAACACCGAGTTCGGTGCAAAGACGATCTTCGCAGACGGCCGCGCCAGCCTGGACGCCACCTACTTCCACATGAAGAGGGACGGGATCGTCGTGAGCACCCGTCAGGGGCCGTTCTTCGTGCCGAGCAACGCGGGGGTGCAGGACTTCGACGGCCTCGAGTTCGCCCTCGCGGTGCAGCCCGTCCCACAGTTCGAGGTCAACGTGAATGCGGCGTTCTACGGCAACCGCTTCGGTGACTTCGTCATTGAGGATCCAGCAGGTGACACCGACCTCACGGGGAACCGGCTGCCCCTCGTGCCAGATCTCGTCTTCAACTGGGGAATCACCGTCCGGCCCAATCCCGGGTTGACCCTGGCCTTGGGGCTCAAACACGTGGGGGACCGGTACCTGGACCAGCTCAACACGTACCTGCTCGACGGCTACGCACTCGTGGACGCTAGCATGTCTTGGAGCCCAGCTGCCTTGCGGATGCTCCGGCTCACCGTGTCCGGCCACAACCTCGTGGGCAAGGAATACCTGCAGAACGGCGACACGTCGCTAGCCGAGTCGGTCGAAGTGGGTGCGCCGCGCCAGATGATCGTCTCGGTGGGGCTGACGCTCGACTGAGGAGCGGTCGAGCCTCAGCGCCGGCCGTACCCCGGTCGGTAGTGCTGATGACAGGTCACGCAGGACGCATATAGCGCGTCGTTAAGGGCGGCGAGGGCTGCCACGTCGCGGTCCTTGGCGGCGCGATAGGCCGCCTCTCCGGCGTCGAGGAGCAGCTGCGAGTCGGCCATCCACTGGTCCTGGTCGCGCGCGCGTCCCGGCATCATCAGTAGGTTCGCCGTTTCTGCCAGCGCGAGGGTCTGCAGCTGCACGAGCGCCCACTCCTCGCTGTCCGTCGGCGTCCTCGTCTCGATGTAAAAGACCGCATCGCCCGCCGGATAGAGGATGTCGACCATGAGCTCGCTCATGCTCGCGACGCGACGGACCTGAGACGACGAAGCCGGCGCCGGAAGGGATTCCGGCGCCGGCTGTGTAGTGCACCCCACGAGCGTCACGCCCGTGACAAGGAGGATCGTGGGCGTACGCACGCTCGCGAGCGCTGGTGTTAGCTGGGAGGGAGGGTCTTGGCTCCCGTCAGCACCTGCCAGCGCTACCGGGTTGCGCTCCCTGATCGCGACCGTCCTCGGGAGCACCCGTACCCGACGAGCCCATGAAGAACTTGCGGCCGTCAGGGAACGTCACGTCACGCCCGTTGGCACGCTTCAGGGTGTGGTCCTTTGCCTGGTAGCCATCCACGATCAGCTGTGTGCCCACCGGGATGCACTCGCGGCGCAGCCCGCGACGAACCAACACGTTCGGCGTCCCACCCTCGACCATCCAAACTTCCTGGGACGGATCCGCGGGGACGACCTCCTCGCCCATACGAACCATCCGCGTCACGGCGAGGTGGATCCACGAGTGTGGGTTGACCCATTCGAGCCTGACCACGGTCCCTTCCATCTGCATCGGGGCGTCGGCGTCGAACTCCGCACCAAAGGCGTGGTGGGCTTCGGCGGGCGCATACGAGAGGGCCGCAAGGGCTCCTACCGCCATGGCTCCGCAGATCCAGCGCGATCTCGATCTCATCATTGTCGTTCTCTCCTCTGACTCTTCTGGCTGCTAGCGACCCAACGTCTGGCTTTCCTGGTACCGAGCGCCGCTCAAGATGTTCATGAGGGCGTAGTTGCCCTCGTGGCACGCGTACTCATACACCAGATCGTCGAATTTCTCAAACGGAACCTCTCCGCCCCACGGCTGCGTGTAGGCGGGATCGTCCACCGTGAACTCATAGTGAATCGTGTCGTCGTCCACTCGCGTGAACCGTTCGTGGACCTTCGTCTCCGGGGACGGCGGCATGCCCCGGAACGGATAGTCGGGGTTCAGGTTCGTGGTCTCGACCACGAGCGTGTTGCCCTCCCAGTGCCCCCAGGAGTCGCCGAACCAGGGCGTCACATGCGCCGGTAGCCGGTCGCCGGGTTCGCCCAGGCGGATCACGCGGTAGTCGTGCACCATCTCGGCGAGGATCAGAACGTGGTCCTCGGTCTGCACGATGCTGTAGTTGTTGTTGTAGAAGGTGTTGGGGATCATCGGGGGTCCCATACTCGTGCCGAACGACACGATGCAGCGCTCGCCCAAGGGGCGCAGTTCCGGGTGGTCGTACTGGGCGAAGCCCGATCGGCTCCGGGCCCGTTGTGCGCGACGACGTTGCCCCTCAGGCGTCATCTCGGGGATGCGACCGTTGGGGGGATTGGTGAGCAGGGACGTCCTGGGCTCGCCGTTGACGATCGCGATATTCGTACCACGGTCGATATAGACGTTGTTGTAGCCCCCGGGCGAGCCGGTAACAGGAGGAGGCGGGCGGTTGGGGTCGCTCGGTTGGGCGGCAGATTCGATCCGGGCCTCGGCACGTCCCTCCATCCGCGCGACTTCGTCCCATGAGTAGAACGGCTCCAGCCCTTCCTCGCGCTGGAACGGAGTGATCGTGACGTTCGTCCAGTTCCCCTGCAGGTCCGGGTGGCCGGTCGCCGTTACTGGCGGCCGATAGTCGGGATCCCAGCGCTGGTTTCGCGGGGTCGACTGCGCAAGCGCGCTTAACGGCACGCAGATGGCCGCCGCCGTCAGGGCCACGCCCAAGCAGTTGGGCGGGCTAAACGGAATCTTCATGGACGTCCTCCGGCCCCGTGGGAGCCCCGGTCTGCAGGGCGGTCGCAGGACAGCGTCGGGGTGTTGCAACCAATATGGAGGCCTGAAAGCCGTCCAGCTAGTTGCTCATCAGTGCGGTGGGACCCCCGTTTCCGGTCGGTGCCCGTCGTGTTGACAAAGCCCCCCGGGGAACCAAGCTTCTCGCGCACGCATTTCGGTGGTGTAAAGGACCGTGCCCCAGACCCCTGCGTACGCTGACACCTAGCTGCCTGACCAACCCGACGCTCTTCAGCGCGACCTGTTGCTGTTGCTGTCGCTCAACAGCGACCGGGGAGAGAAGCGTCCTGCTAAGCGGTTGACGACACGTCACCGAAACCAGACGCCGAAACGGCCCCGGGAGACCGGGGGCCGTTTTTTTTCGACGTCTGAGCACTGCCGGAGATTGATTTGATCGCCATAAAGGATCCTCTGCCGATGACTCAGCTGTCGCTCGATGGTGATATCGGCGAGATGGATGTGCGCGGCATCATGGAGTGGGCCGTGAAGACGGTGGAGCCAGGTCGTCTCGTGGTCTCGACGTCGTTCGGCCCCAGCGGAATGGTGAACCTCCACATCCTGGCCGACATCGCGCCGTCCGTGCCCGTCGTGTTCATCGATACGCTCTATCACTTCAAGGAAACGATCGACTTCTCCCAAGTGGTCGCGGAGCACTATGGACTCGACCTGCGGGTCTTCCGGCCCGCGGAGACTCGGGAAGACTTCGAGCGCGAGCATGGAGAGCGGCTCTGGGAGCGCGACCTCGATCGTTTCCACCGCCTGACCAAAGTGGAGCCGATGGCGCGGGCGCTCGAGGGCGTGACGGGCTGGATCACGGGCCGGCGCCGGGACCAGTCCGCCTCGAGGGCGGAAATGCCCATCGTAGAGCTCGGCGACCGGATCAAGGTGAACCCGCTGGCGGCATGGGGCCGTGGGGACGTGTGGCGGTTCCTTCGCGACAACGACGTCCCCTACAACCCGTTACACGATCTGGGCTATTCGAGTATCGGCGACGAGCCGCTCACGACGCCCATCCATCTCGGTGAGGACGAACGTGCTGGGCGTTGGCGAGGTCAGGGCCGGCTCGAGTGCGGGCTGCACGAACTGACCTAGGAACGATTCCTCCTAAGCCTCCGCCGACTCCTGGTGGAGCAGGATGTTCAGCATCCTCAATGTGGCGTTGATCCCGGCGAAGACCTGGTTGGCATGCACCCCACGGGTGCGGAACGTGCGCTCGGGGCCCTGCCACGTGATCAGTACCTCGGTGAGCGCGCTGGTGCTGCCCCCTTGAGGAATGCGTAGCTCGTAGTCGAGGAGCTCCGGAAAGACGAAAGAGTCGGGGAGCACCTTGTGGACAGCGTCGATGAAGGCGTCGAAACCGCCGTTCCCCGAGCCGGCCGCGCGTTGCACCTCACCGTCCAGCGCGATCCGAATGCTCACGGTGGACTCCAGGTCCAAGCCGCTATTCACCGAGCAACTCACCAGCTCGACGTGCTGGTAGTCCTTGCTCTCCAGGACATCGGCGATGATGAAGGGGAGGTCCTCGGCCGTGATCGTCGCCTTCTGGTCGCCGAGCTTCACGATCCGCGCGAGGACGTGCGCGTGGTCTTCGGCCGAAAGGTGGATTCCGAGCTCCTCGAGGTTCTTCTTCAGAGATGCTTTCCCGCTCATCTTGCCGAGCGCATAACTGCGCGTGCGGCCAAAGCGCTCGGGGCTCAGCGGCGTCTGGTAGAGGTCTCCCTTCTGGTCCCCGTCCGCGTGGATGCCGCTCGTCTGCGTGAACACATCAGCCCCAACGACGGGCGCATTATCGCCAAGGCGTTTTCCGGAGAAGTTTTCCACCATGCGGCTCACGGTGACCAGCTTGCGCTCGTCGATCGTGAGCGCCATGCCCATCTTGTCGCGCAGGACCACCGCGACCTCGGCGAGCGAGACATTGCCCGCGCGCTCTCCCAAACAGTTTATGGTGCAATGGATGTCTCGCACCCCGGCACGGACTGCCGCCATCGCGTTCGCAGTGGCCAGCCCATAGTCGTTGTGGGGGTGAAAGTCGAAGGTGACATCGGGGAATCGGGCGATCATGTCCGACAGACCTGCACCGACCTCCTCCGGGGTCATGACGCCTAATGTGTCGGGCAACATGACGTGCGTGATTCCGGTTCCGCCGAGCCCTTCGACGAAGTCGTACACGTAGTCGCGGCTGTCGCGGTATCCGTTCGACCAATCCTCTAGGTACACATTCACAACGAGGCCGCGATCTCTGGCGCACCCGATGGTGCGCTGAACGTCGGCCAGATGCTCTTCAGGGGACTTGCGCAGCTGCGTGCGACAGTGCCGTTCGCTCCCCTTCGTCAGCAGGTTCATGACGCGTGCCCCGCTCTCGACGATCCAGTCGGCGCTGCGTTCGTCATCCACGAAGCCCAGCACCTCGACCCGGTCGGCGTAGCCCTTGGCGGCGGCCCATTCGGTGATGCGCGTCACTGCCTCCCGCTCCCCGGCGGACACTGCTGCAGAGGCTACTTCGAGGCGGTCAACCTTGAGGACGCCCAAAAGCGCCTCGGCAATTCCCACCTTTTCTGACGTCGAGAACGACACGTGACGAGTCTGCTCACCGTCGCGTAGGGTCGTATCGAGCAGGCGTACGTGGTTGGGGCTGTTCATGTGCTGGGGGTCTTCGTGGGGCGGTTGCGGGGTTCGGCGCCGAAACCTAGCACGCACCCGAAAAGCGGGCCTCCCTTGCCGCCGAATCGGGCCGGGCGCTACATATCAGGAACGCGCCGGGTGAATTCGCCCCGCCGTGGCTCCACCGTACGGAGGTATTCGAGATGCGTGCCGCTTCGATCCTGGTCCTGGCGTTCCTGGTTCCATCCGTCGCCACTCCCGTCGCTGCGCAGGCCGGCAGCGCCTCCTTCGCGGCAGCGCACGAGCCCGGAGCGGTTCCGCAGGGCACGCCGACATTCTACGCGAACGTCGTGCCCATCCTCCAGCAGAACTGCCAGTCCTGCCATCAGGAGGCTGGCATGAACATGGGTGGCATGCTCGCACCTTGGCCGCTCGTGAGCTATGAGGACGTAGCGCCCCGGGCCCGCAGGATCGCCAACGCGGTGAGGGCGGGCATCATGCCACCGTGGTCCGCCGCCGCCATCCACAAGGGGACGTTTGCGAACGAGCGTGTCCTCGCGGAAGCCGACAAGGCCACGCTCATTGCATGGGCCGACGGTGGCACACCCGCCGGCGACCCAGCGGACGCGCCCCCACCGCCCGCCTTTCTGTCGACCGCCGTAGCTACGGGCGGGTGGTCGATGGGTGAGCCCGATCTGATCCTGGAGTTCGCGGAGCCCTATTGCCTGAGCGACGACGCGGACGACGTGTACGTCAATCTCCCGGTCGAGATCACGGCGGACATGATTCCCGAGGATCGTTGGATCGAGTCGGTCGAGTACCGCAACGGCCCGGCCGTCCACCACATCATCTCGGCCGTCGGTGGGCTCGTGCCCGGTGCCGAGCCTTCTTACTACCCGGACGGCTACGGACGGGTTATGCGAGCAGGGCCGCGGCGCGTGATGTTCAACATGCACTTCAACAAGCAACCGGGCCCCGGCACGGCGATGTGCACGAACATCCAGGCCGGCATTCGATTCAAGGACGAAGGTGAGGTCATCAAGTACGTCACCGGTGGCAACCAGCTCCGTATTCGCGGCTGGGAGATCCCGGCCGGCGAGTCGAGCTACTCCGCTTCCATGGAGTACACGTTCGAAGAGGACGTGGAGTTGATGAGCTTCATGCCGCACATGCACCTGCGAGGCAAGGCGGCCATGTACGAAGTCACCTATCCGGACGGCAGGCACGAGACGTTGCTGCACGTTCCCAACTACGACTTCAACTGGCAGCACACCTACGAGTTCGCGGACCGCCCGATCATTCCCGCGGGCTCTGTTCTGCGCTTCACCCTCTGGTGGGACAACTCGGCGGAGAACCACTACAACCCGGACCCGACCGCCGATATCACGTGGGGCCTGCCGACACACGCCGAGATGTCACAGGGCTACATGAACTTCCGCCGGCTGAGGGAGGTCAACTTCGTCGTGGGTGATCCGATCCCGGCCGATGTGGGCGGCGACCAGGAGGCCAACGAGGCGAACTAGCCTGCGCCTACGGACCGCATCAGTCGATCCACCCGCGCTCCCTCCCCGAGATCGATTGCGAAGTGACGTCTCAATAGGTCCCGGTACTCCAGTTCCGACGCGACCTCGACTTCCTCGCGGTGGGCGCCGTCGGTAACCACCAGGCGCGCATGAGTGAGCGTGGCCCGGCCCGTCGCCGTGGCTCGTGAACAGATCGTCTTCTGCGTGAAGACGGACTCGGGAGATGTCTGCTGATATGCGCACATCGGGGCGAATTCCGCGAGTCGACGCTTTTGCGGCGTGAAGGCGTACTGAGGCTCCCACGATCCGTCACACTTCTCCTCGAGGACGATGTCGTCTTCCCGCGAGCTCAGCCGATAGGACCAATCGCGCTGCATGACGTCGGCCTTGCGATCCAGCGGAAGCGGTTCCAAGAACGAATCGCCGAATCCGACGTCCGCGATCAGGCGCTCATCGCTCTCCACCAACAGCACCAAGTGGTCGAAGTCAGGGCCCGCATCGGCGCCATCGAAGACCCGGGCCGACAGCATCGACACCTCGAAGCCGAGCTCTTCCAACAGCCACGCGAACAACCCGTTGAGCTCGTAGCAGAAGCCTCCGCGCCGCCGTCGCACGACCTTGTCGTAAAACGCTGGTGGCGACAGGACGATCGGTTCCCCCAAGGGGATATCGAGATTCTCGAACGGGACGGCACACAGGTGTGCTCGGTGAAGCCGAGAGAGCGTCTCCGTCGTCGGCGCGCGCCCACCGCGGTAGCCGATGCGCCTCAGGTAGGCGTCCACTTCCATGGACTTCAGTCGGGGCAGTCCGCGGGGCCACCAGTCCCACCGATGGATGCCACGACGCGCCAACCCTCCGGGGTCTTAGTGTAGAAGTAAGCCGCGTCCCCCGCGACGATCACGCTGCCGTCGGTCCTGACGCGAGCGAAGCCCAGGTGGGCGATCGCGGCGATGTTGCTCAGCACGCACACCCGCGAGCTCCGGATCTCCGATCTCTGGTATCCCTGGGCAGGAAGCGGCTCCATCATCCGCTCGAAGTGCGCACGGACGTCCGAGCTCGTCATGCGGACTTCCACGCTGCTCCCGCCGAGGAAGTAGGCCGGCGCTACGTACACGCTGTCCGCGATGAAGTCGGCTCGCCCCTGCGAAAATGCCCCGACGTACACCTCGAGAGCCGTAGCCACCTCAGTGCGGACCCGGGCCCGGTCCGGTGACTGTGCGAACGCGGGCGATCCCAGGGCGGACGCGAGCGCGAGGAGTCCGATACGCAACGGGAGAATCCTAGTCATCATGTTGGGGTATCTCCGATCGGTCCGTCCGAAAGCGAGTCCGAAGTTGCCTTCGGGCCCGACTCTCGGCAATCTGACCCGACCGACCCAGAGCTCGTGAAGGAGTTTGACCATGGCGATCGACGCACCCTCCATTCCTTTGTTACGGTGGGCCACAGCGCTCGCGCTGCTGGCGGTGGGGTACACCGCCTGGCTCGTACCCGCGGTCGAGGCCCAGCAGGCAGGGTCCGATTGGGTCGCCCCCAGGACGGCTGATGGCCAGCCGGACCTTCAGGGCAACTGGTCGAATGCAACACTGACTCCGATCGTCCGACCGCGCGGAGTCGGGCCGGTGCTCACTCCAGAGCAAGTGCGCGAGATGGAGGGTGAGCGGGAGGCGTTCATCGAAGCCGACCTCGCCGACAGCGATCCGGACCGCCCGCCGCCGCCGGTCGGTGGGACCCTTACGGGCGACACGCGGTGGGACGCTGGGGCCGGCGCGGTCGGGGGATACAACCAGTTCTACATCGACGCCGGTGACAACATCGCGATCTACAACGGGGAGCCTCGCAGCTCGCTGATCGTCGACCCCCCGGACGGGAGCAGGCCGCCATTCTCCGAAGAAGGCCAACAGCGCCTCCGGGACCGCCTGCGGGCGCAGGGGCAGTTCGGGCAGTACGACAATCCCGAGAACCGGCCCCTCGCCGAACGGTGCATCATGTCGTTTGGCTCGAACGCCGGGCCGCCGATGATGCCCAACTACTTCTACAACAACAACTACACGATTGTACAGACGCCGGACCACATCCTCATCATGACCGAGATGGTGCACGATATCCGGGTCATTCGGCTCGGAGAAGCCCAGCCGCTACCCGCCCACATCCGCCCGTGGATGGGCAACTCGTGGGGCCGTTGGGAGGGCGAGACGCTTGTCATCGAGACCACGAACATCCATCCCGACCAGAGCATCGTCGGGGGTGGCGCGTCCTTCTATCCATCCGAGAGGGTGAAGGTCACCGAGCGGCTGACGCGGGTCGATCCGAACACGATCAACTACGAGTTCACCGTCGA
>JAOTVA010000098.1 GCA_029863645.1 Gemmatimonadota bacterium | reverse complement strand
TCGGGAACAGGTACGGACCGAAGTTTTCGAGCGTGGCCTGATACGTCACCGACTCGCCCACCAGGATCGGGTCCCCGGACTCCGTCGCGCTGATCACGCCCAAGTCCGCCTCCACCAGGAAGCCGATGTACGCGAACGAGAAGTGGTCGATCTCGGCCGACACAGTATTCAGGATCGGGTCTACGGCGCTCTGCGGCTGCACGAAGATCCCATTGGTGACGAAGATCTTCAGGTCTTCCTCGTCGACGCCCTCCGGGATCCACTCGTCTTCATAGCGGATAGCGACCGTCGCCGGCGTGGCGAACTCCAGACCGTCGGGGCCATAGTCCCAGACGGTGCCCTCGATGGGCACCGTGCCATTCAGCGTCGGGAAGTCCTCGAGCGACGCGATCGTGGTCCTTCCCGTAGCTTCTGCTCCGTCAACGCTGGCGGAGGCCGCAGCCCCCTGCCCGCCTTGTGCGTGGTCGAGTAGCTCCTGGACCGTGGACGGATCGATCGTGATGTCGGTCGGGCTGGTCAACGCACCGGCAGGGATCTGTATGCTCGCCTCTCCCCCGGGCGTAGCGACCGAGCCCCCCGAGGCATCGACGGTCTCTGCAGCACACCTCGTGGTCGAGTGCATGAAGTACATCGCCCAGCTTCCACCCGGCGAGATCATCTCGCCCTCACCCCACGCACCCTCGCCGGCCTCGCCCACCTCCGCGAATGCCGCAACCACGACCTCGGGTCCGCTCAGCGATGTCACGGGGACCTCCCAGACCACCTCGTTCGGACCGCCGAGATGCTCCGCCTTGTACGGGAACTTCCCGACCCTGGGGTTGCCGCCTCCGTTGGTTGGGATTTGCGAAGTCGAGGCACCAACGAACACCGCACTATTGCGGATCGGCCACCCCACGTCCGTACGGTAGACCACGTAGAGGTTGTCGGTGCCCTGCGTGACCTCGACCGTGCCCACGGGCACCGTCTCATCGGCGATCAGAGGGATGACGGTCGCGCCCCCGCAGACCGCTGGAAGGCTGGGTATGACGGATAGAGAGGGGCCGGGCGTCCCCAGCTCCCACGGATCGAGTTGATCAGAAACCGAAGTTGGGTCGGCGCAGCTGGCGGCAACCACAGCCGCGAGGATGATCAGGCGCTTCCGTCCGGTACACATTTGGAGGATCTCCGCTGTCAGGGGCACATCAACGCACCCCGCCGGGCGGGGGCTGGCTCACACCGGTAAACGGCAAACCCGGTCAGTACCCGCCACGGCGCATCCGCAGACCAACCCGGCGCTTCGCGGCACCTCCTGGCCTTCGCTCCCCTCCACCGCCTCCGCGTGAGCGACCGACGAGCGGGCTACGCCCGCAGAGGTCGGTAGCGCCTGGCTGTGAAAAACCCCGCCTGCTCATGGAGCCGACGGGGTTAGTGGGCCTGCGTAGAGTTGAGCTACCGACCTCACGCTTTTCAGATGCTAGCCGAGCGCTCGTGGGCGATTGTAACGCCGGCAAACATCGCCCCTCCGTTCAATGGCGCTCCCCGGGTCCGAAAGCGTGGAGCCCAGGGCATGGGAGGATCCCGGCCTCACTTCGCCCCGACCCGAGAGATTCTGCCCTCGAGGATCGACTCCGAGGGTGCAAAAGAGCCGTCTTGCGTCCCGACCTCCGTTACACGGCCAGTTGCCCCGGCGAACCGTCCCGTTCCCCCGATGATGTCCTTTTCGGCAGTCCAAGCGAGCTTCGGACCACTCGTCGGGTCGAACCCCACCACCGAGCCGCCACCGCTCACCAACGTGAGCCACAGCTCATCGCCGTTGGCGGCGACAATGGTGTTGTTCGCGGCCAGGAAGACGAAGGCGGTCGGGCTCGTGAAGGCCGTGCACCCGGATCCGTCTCCCGCGACGTCACCGAGCTCGGTGGCATGGCCGGACAGCGAGAACTTGCCGGCGAAGCTCCCCGTCGGACAGACGACGTCCGAGGGATCCTGTGCGGTACCTCGCAGGTTGGCTCTGAATGGAATGGTCTGCCCGTGGATCGAAAATGTCGGAGCGTCCGTGAGGACTTCGGTCGGGCCCGGGGAGCAGCCCAGAAAGAATATTGCTGCGACAGCGATGATGCGGATGGAACTCATGGTGTCACTCCGTCGGGGTGAGCGCGCTGCGCCGTATCGTATCCGATGCCGCGCGCGTATCTTCAAAGCATAAGAGCGAGGTCTTCCCTGGCTCTTCCGCGCGCATTCCCCATGACCGACTCGGGTCTGCCAGAACCCCTGTCGGGAGAATCCTCTGTTCAACCGGCTGCTGTTGTTCGGAGCCCCCGGACTGATCCACGGGCCGGATGACGCCGAGGTCCATACGCTTCAGCCGAAGCGGGCCGCCGTCTTGGCGTACCTGACCGTGGCGAGTCCCGGCCGCTTGCACGGGCGCGACTCGCTCCTCGCGATGTTCTGGCCGGACCACAACGCGGATCGGGGTCGCAACGCTTTGAGCAAGGTGATCCACGACTTGGGTCGGGTCTTGCCGCCCGGTGCTCTTCTGACGCAACGCGACCAGGTCGGCATCGCCGGCGAGTACCTCTGGTGTGACGTCATGGAGTTCGAGCGGGAACTGGAGAATGGACGAGCGGAGGATGCGCTCGTCCTGTACCGTGGCGACCTGCTCCAGGGCTTCCACCTTCCGAGCTCGCCGGGGTTCGACCACTGGTCGGATGTCGAGCGCAGTCGATTGCGCCGCATGGCGGTGGCGTCCGCTTGGGAGCTCACATCGGATGCGGAGCGGTCTGGAGACGGTTCCCGAGCGACGAAGTTCGCGCGGCAGGCCGTCGAGTGGGCTCCGAGGGACGAGTCGGGACACCGTCGTCTCCTGAGTCTTCTCCAGAGGCTCGGCAACCGTGCGGAGGCGCTGGATGCGTTCGAGGCGTTCGCGCGCGAGCTTCGGCGAGACTACGGGGTCGACCCTTCCGGCCCGACGCTCGAGCTGGTCGCAGCCATTCGGGATGGCTCGCTCCCCTGCGATCTGGCGGCCCCGTTCCCGGTGGGCGCCCAGTCGGCGGCCCCGTCCTTCGGACGATTGCACCCAGAAGAGCCAGCAGAGCCCGAGCCGTCGACGGGAATGGCGAAGCGTGCGGCCGCACCGCCACGTCCGGACTCCAAGCCCCGCCGCAGACTCCCTGCGGTGGCACTCGCGGTCGCGGCCGTAGGCCTGGTCGCGCTGTCCGCCTACCGCGGTGACCTCGATTCGAGGGTAACGGACGGACGTCCGGCGGGACGCGTGCTCGTCACGGAGTTTGCCGATGGCACGGACGAGGGGCTGGGCGCAGTGGTCTCGGAAGCGCTTCGCATCGATCTGGCCCGGTCGCGGGCTCTGGACCTGGTCGACCGGGCGGACATCGCCGAGACACTCGAGCTCATGGGCCGTCGGCGAGGCGTGCCGATCTCGGCGCAGGTGGGGCGAGAGCTCGCCGTGCGTGACGGACTCGAAACCCTCGTGGAAGGAACCGTCGTCCCAGCCGGTAGCGGATATATCCTCACCGCAGCCATTCGAGCCGGGAGTGACGGGCGAACGATCGCGTCCTTCCGTGAGTCGGTCACGTCGCCGGACGAGATGATCCCGGCGATCGAGGCGTTGTCCAGCGGAATCCGGGCGGCGCTCGGCGAGGAACGCGGCACGATCCACGCGACCCCTCCGCTTGCGCGCGTCACCACTTCTTCGCTCGAGGCTCTCACGTTCTATACGAGGGCGACCCAGGTGTTCAGCCAGTTCGACGACCGCCCTCGAACGGCCGACCTGCTCGTGAGATCGATTGCCCTGGATCCAGGTTTCGCCATGGCGTGGCGCAGGCTTGCGGTTGCGCTGCAGGACGATGCCGACCAGTCTCGGCGCCTGGAGGCTGTCCGCCAGGCCTACCGGCACAGAGATCGCCTGAGCGAGTTGGAGCGTTACCTCGTGGAGGCGAGCTACCACGCGGCGGTGGAGAGCGACCACCAGCGTGCAGTCGCGGCTCTTCTGCGGGTCCTCGAAGTCGACGCGGATCATGGCACGGCGTTGAACAACCTCGGGATCAATTATCTGTATCTGGGTGAGATCGAGCGTGCCGAAGAGACGTTCCAGCGATTGGTCGAGACACCCGGCGCCTCGGGCACGGCCTACCGGAATCTGGCCGACACCAGAATGTCCATGGGCAGGATCGAGGAGGCATTCCAGACCCTGGCCGAGTTCGAGCGGGCATACCCGAATCACGAGCAACTCCCAGGTCTGTGGGCCCGAGCCCGGTTCCTTTCCGGTGCAATCGACGGGGCGAAGGCGGAGCTTCAGCGGATCGTCGACGATCCGCTGCGTCCGGCCGGAAGGCGTGCGGATGCGTGGGCGTTGCTGGGACACATGGCCTACTGGGACGGCAGGCACGAAGAGGGCCGCCGCGGACTCCTCGAGGCTGAGCGCGCCGACGCGCGTGCCGACGAGGCGACGGTGTGGGCTCGCGTTGTGGAAACGGCCCATACCGCGGCATTGGTCGGGGATGTCGAGTGGGCCCGGGCTCACGTCGAGACGAGACTCGCATCCGACCTCCCCGAGGACGTGAGGCTCGATCGGACGGTACGGGTACGACTGATCGAGTTGGCGGCCCTCACGTCTGCGATCCAGCCCGGTGACCTGGTGACGGATGAGCATGTCACGGGATGGAGACTGGCGAACGCACACGCCCGGATTCAGTCGGGCGACACGCTAGGCGTGCGGGCCATCGTCGAGGGGATGCCTCTCCACAACTTTCAGCGGGCGCTGTTGTCCGACCGACTGGGTGACACGGACCGGACCATCGAGCTCTACGAGATGATCCTGCAGCCCGGCTACACGGGCTGGGGGAACAGCCCTCAAAGGATACGGGCCCTCATGCGGCTCGGTCCGCTCTATGAAGAGACAGGAGATACCCTCAAGGCGATCGAAGCCTACAGGTCGTTCTCCCGACGATGGGCCTCCGGTGACCGTCAGGGTCGAGCGGTCGCCGAACGCTTCGCGGCTCGTGCCCTGGCGCTGGAGGGGAAGATCGTCGCCGGCTCGGAGTGATCCGGGGCCGACCCACCCACGGTTTGGCTGGATCGGAGGATCGCCCTACGGAGCCATGCGCCGACCCAGATCGGCGGCTGGACGACCTCGGCCTCGGGTGATTACCGACTCCACCGAGCGGTTCGTTCGGTCGATCGCTCAAACCAAACGTGCATAGCGTGAGCTACCGAAGTCACGCTTATCAATCCGTCGAAAGAAGATCCGAATCTCGGCAAGAAATCGTCTAAACCCTGACCGGGCTGCACGACCTGCCAATCTTGCCGAGCGTGGATGTCGGAGTTCGCCGGGCCTGAACGGCAGGAATGGCGGGACTGACGGCGGGAACAGCGGGAAGAAGAGCGGGGATCGGTGCCCCAAACGGCTTTGGGGATGAAAGCAACTTGCGGACGTAGCGCCACCAAACGGATGTTGACCTCGGTCTGACCCTCAGCGGAGAACATCCCTCGTGTCCGACGCGATCGCACGTCTGAACACCGCACTCGAAGGCCGCTACGAGGTAGAGCGCGAGATTGGTGAGGGGGGCATGGCCACCGTCTTCCTGGCCAAGGACCTCAAGCACAACCGCAACGTCGCGTTGAAGGTCTTGAAGCCCGAGTTGGCTGCTGTGGTGGGCGCAGAACGGTTTCTTGCCGAGATCGAGACGACGGCGAACCTCAGTCACCCGCACATCCTGCCGCTGTACGACTCGGGCGAAGCAGATTCGCTGCTTTTCTACGTGATGCCTTACGTGGAAGGCGAGTCATTGAGAGAACGTCTCGATCGCGAGCACCAGCTTCCCATAGATGACGCGGTCCGCATCGCGACCAACATGGCCGAAGCGCTCGACTACGCGCACCGCCAAGGCGTGATCCATCGCGACATCAAGCCCGCGAACGTCCTGCTGCAGGACGGCAAGCCCGTGATCTCGGACTTCGGGATCGCCTTGGCATTGGGGACCGCAGGACAGGGACGGCTCACTGAGACTGGTTTGAGCGTCGGAACCCCGCACTACATGAGCCCCGAGCAAGCGACGGGCGACCAAACGGTTGGTGCGTCGACTGATATCTACGCGCTTGGTGCCGTTCTCTACGAGATGCTCGTGGGTGAGCCGCCCTACACGGGGAGCACCGCGCAGGCGGTGCTGGGAAAGATTATTACGGGGGATGCGCCCTCCGTCAGGGAGGAGCGGAAGTCTGTCCCCCTGAACGTGGACGCGGCGATCAGGAAGGCGCTCGAACAGGTGCCGGCAGATCGGTTCGTGGGCGCCCAGCGCTTCGCAAGCGCCCTGGCTGATCCCGGATTCGGGCACCGAGGACGTTCCCCAACACATGCTGAATCGGGAGCGAACCGATGGAAGCGAATCGCGCTAGCGACGAGCCTGGTCAGCGTTGCGCTCGCAATGGTCGCCATCTGGGAAAGGACGAGCGTTCCGTGGTCGCGTCAGGGACAGACCTTCCATCTGAGCATCGACCTGGGCGCGCTTGATCCGCTGACCACCGATGACATCGTCATCTCACCCGACGGGACGGCCTTCGCGGTATCCGCGTCCTTCAATGGGTCGATAGGACTCCATTATCGACGGGCAGACGAATCGCGCTTCCGCTTCCTACCTGGCACAGAGAACGGACGGTATCCGGCGTTCTCACCTGACGGCAGGTGGATCGTTTACCGCGACGCTACACCGGGCCTCAACGACGCCCTAAGGCTCCCCCTGATGAAGGTATCGGTCGACGGCGGTGAGGCGGCCACGATTCTGCCGCCGGGCGTGGTCTTCAACCCGTTGTCTCCCCAATGGCTAGACGACGGAACAATCATCTTCAGGGGTCCCGGCCAAGGAGTGTTTCGCATTCCCGACACTGGGGGCGAACCCGAGCTCTTTATCTCGCCCGACGCGGGACAGTTCCCGAGGATGCTGCCCGGCGGTCGAGGACTGCTGAGAACGCGGCGAGGGAGCGTTACGCTGTTCGACTTCGCGGCGGACTCGCTTCGCACGATCGTAAGCCCCGGGACCGACGCCATGTACATTCCTACTGGCCACATCCTCTATGCGCATCCCGATGGTGGCTTGTACGCAGTGGGGTTCGATCTTGAGCGGCTGGAGGTCACGGGGCAGCCCGTCCTCGTGCTCGACGATGTCCGCATACACAGTTTCGCGGGAGGGGCAGAACGGCGAGCCAACTATTCCGTCTCGAAGACCGGAACTCTGATCATAGAGGCAGACCTCCCCCCAATCCTCGGGCAGCTCGCAGTCGTCCGCCCAGATGGGGACAACACAGAGCTGCCGCTATCCCCCCGTCCCTTAAGAACTCCACGATGGTCCCCTGACGGACGATCCATCGCGTATTCCAGTGGAGATCACATCTTCTCTTATAGCCCCGAATTGGCGACGGTGCCGCGCCAACTCACCTCCGAAGGGTTCAACAGTCATCCGGTCTGGTCGCCTGACGGCACCCGGATTGCGTTCAGCTCGAGTCGGCCGGGGACGAGCCAGATGGATGTGTTCGTCAAGGCCGCCACTATAGAGGGACGCGAAGAACAACTCTTCCGCGCAACGTGGAGCCAACGGGTCACGGCTTGGCCCGAAGAGGATATCGTTGTGTTCGAGACCCGTTTCAACCCGCCAGATCGCGCTTGGTCCAACCTGTGGATGAGCGGGACATCGGCTGGAAGCACTCCGAGGCCCTACGTGGAATCGGAGGCGGACCAGGACCAGATCGTCATCTCGCCAGATGGACGCTGGGCTGCGTACCGATCCGATGAGGACGGGACCGAGGAGGTATTCGTCCGGAGCTTCCCTGAGCCGGGGCAGCAAGTCCGGGTTTCCACTGGGGGCGGCCATTACCCACGATGGTCGCCTGATGGGGGGACGCTCTACTACTGGCGAGGGCAAGACCAGCCCGTGGATACACTGCTCGCTGCCAGTGTGCTAACCGACCCGACGTTCTCTGTGGCCTCCCAGGAGCCGGTGCTGGCCGGAGACTACTTACCGGAGCTTTGGGACCTCCATCCTGATGGCAATAGCATGTTGGTCGCGGCACCTGTAACGGATATTCCTGGTCGACGGTTCCAAGTGATTCTGAATTTCTTCGAGGAGCTTCGCCAGCGGGTGCCCCTGAATTGAAGACCTCCATCCCCTGGCTCCGCGTCTTCGTGGAAGGCGCCGTGATCGTCGGCTCGATCCTTCTCGCGTTCGGCATTGATGCGTGGTGGGAGGGGAGGCAGGAGGACGAGCGAATAGTTCAATCTCTGATAGCCCTTCACGGCGAGTTTCAGGCAGTGCTGGAGCATATCGACGGGGACTACGCTCGGCGCAATCAGAGAACCGAAGCCTATCGCTGGATACTGGAGGCGATCTCAGAGGGCCGAACCGTGGACGACGACTCGCTCGCAACCCGGATCGGGCTCATGACGGGGATGGCACGGTTCGTAGCACCTCATGCCGTGTACGATGACCTCGTCGCGTCTGGGGACCTTCGTCGGCTGGAGCCCGACTTGAGAGCAGCGTTATTAGCGTACGCCGAGCAGGTAGATCGGCTTGATTGGGCCGAGACCCGACAGAACTCTGCCTACTTCGAGGGCGTCTATCCGTACCTTCTTGAGAGTGCCGACTGGCTGGCGATGGGACCGAACATTGTCTGGGAAGACATCACATTCGAGCCCACACACGCCAGTGGTCTTGACGAGCTACTCGCCGATCGTCAGTTCCAGAATCTCCTCGTAAGTCGCCTCCGGGACTTGGCCTTCAGCCAACGTTCGACGGAGGAGCTGCGAGAGATCGTTGACGAGGTCCTCACTCTTCTGGAAAACCACTTCGACTGAGGGCTCCTGTTTGCCTCCCCACCCCTGACCCCGCAGCCTGACGTAGCATCCACTCAGGAGGGTTCTATGTCGGGCAAGGACATTCGGGAGACGGTTGGGCTGCTCGCGGTGGTGGCTGGGCTGGTGTTCGTTGGGCTGGAGATTCGGCAAGGCACCATCGCGTCGCAGGCGGCTGCCTATCAGGCGATCGGGATCGCGACCTCGGAGTGGCATCAGTATATCGATCGGCGGATGGATCGCCTGTTTACCGAGGCTTCCTATCCCGAAGCGATAGAGCGGTGGACGCTCGGCGACTGGGAGAGCTATTCGCGTGCCACGACAGCGGACCTGCGCATGTTCGAGACGATCCATCTGCAGACTGATCAGGGGTTATTGCCGGCGGACGCCATAGACCGCTTGGGGTACGCCTGGGGGCCGATACTCTCTGTGCCCGCGTTCGCGTGCTTGTGGCCCCGTCTTTCGCAGGGCGTTGGTGAGTCCGCGAGAATAGCAATCGAGGCGATGACGCCCGACGAGGACCGCTTCCAATGTCATGTGGACCTACAGGCACTTACGGACGAGACGGTTCTCGAAGGTCTGGCGGGCTAGGCTCGTGATCCTGTGCAAGGGCTCGGTACCGATAGTCACCCCATGACCTCCGGCCGCCTCGTCCCGTAAGGCAAAACTGGCTTTCAACTTCCCTGAGTGGGCCTGGGTAGATTTGAGCTGCGGGCTTCGCTCCTCGCTCCTCTCCGCCGCCTTCGGCGGCTCCGAGTGACCGACCGACCAGCGGGCTGAGCCCGCAGAGGTCGGTAGCGCCAGGCTGTGAAGAACCCCGTACGATCCGCTAATGCATATTACTTTGCATGCGGCCATGTAGTTTTGTGATACGGATCCTTTTTTTGGAAATAAATCCTGTCACGGATCGTTATTTCTATATAGATTGCATTTTCGGTTCACAAATTGGTTTGAATTTTCAAACGCGTGACCCCCGTCTGAGCTAAATCGAGATGTTCGAGCGATTCTTCGTCAGCAACTCCGAAAACGCTACGGCAATAAGCCGCGCAGCTTCTCGCGGCGAAATCCGTCGCATTCGGCGGGGTCTGTACACAACTGACACCGTCACCCCGTTGGACACTCTCGTCCTGCAACATCTCTGGGAAATCGTCCGACTCATAGCCCCCGGTTCGATCATCGGGTATCGGACCGCGATCGAGCTCGCACCGTCGCCTCAGGGGGTGGTCCACCTCGTTGGCCCGAAGAGGAAGAGACTCGACATCCATGGCACGAAGATCTGGATTCACGAAGGTCCGGGGCCTCTCGACGGTGATCAGCAGTACATGGAGACGCTCTATCTCGCTTCGCGCGCGCGCGCGTACCTCGAGTCCCTAAAGCCTAGCCGGTCGGGGAGAGAGTTTGGGAGCAAGGGCCTGGCCCGGGAGGAGATCGAAACTCGGCTAGACCAGAGGCTTCGCGTGCGCGGCGAGGAGGACCTAAACCGACTGCGAGACGAAGCCCGTGCAATCTCGAAGCAACTCGACGCCGACGACGAGTTCCAGGCACTAGATGGAATCATAGGCTCTCTGCTCTGGACCCGAGACGCGCCTCTGGTCTCGCGCACCGGGCAAGCTCGGGCAGCCGGCCACCCGTATGATCCCGACCGCATTCCCCTATTCCAGGCTGTTCACCGGACGTTGCTCAACGAGCCATTGATGGATCGCCTAGATCGCTTCGAGCCCGGATCCACAGGCTTCACCAACGCGGCCTTCTTTGACGCTTACTTCTCGAACTGGATCGAGGGGACTGAGTTCGAGCTGAACGAGGCGAGGAGGATCGTGACTGAAGGCGCGGTCCCTGAGACACGTCCCGCGGACGGACATGACATCCTAGGCACGTTCTCCTTGGTCAGCGATCCGGCGTTCATGACGGGAGCGCTAGATCAGTTGCTAGCGGGCCCTGAGCAGTTCGAGGAGGTCCTTCACGACGCACACCGCCGGATACTTGCGGGCCGCCCCGAGCACAATCCCGGGCGACTCAAGACCGAGCCGAATCGCGCTGGAACCACTCTCTTTGTGATGCCAGATCTCGTTCGTGGCACGTTGCGGGAAGCGCACGGACTTCTTGAGACCCTTCCTGACGGCCTTCCACGAGCCGCGTACTTGATGTTCGTGATCAGTGAAGTGCACCCCTACTCGGATGGAAACGGCCGAGTCGCACGGGCACTGATGAATGCCGCACTAGTGGCTGTCGGCCATACAAGGGTCATCATCCCCACGGGATACCGCGACGATTATCTGCGCGCGCTGAAAGCACTATCCCACCAGGCCGCAGCGGGACCGTTCGTGAGCATGATCGACCGCGCTCAGCAATTCGTGGGCGAGTTGCCATTTGACGACTACGAGGGCACCGAGACACTGCTCGAAGCGACCGGCGCCCTGGATGACTCGGGTGATCGACGCCTACGACTTCCGAGTGAGCTAACCGAGGCCCGTGCTGATTCCTCGCGTGCACCCGTCGCGGGCGATCATTGAGCATCCAAGAGGACTTGGATCTGCTGGAACGTATCTTCCGACGCCATGTCCCGGATTGCTTCGCCGTCGAAGCGTTCGAGCTCACGACTGTGCCGCCGGGTAATCCTGCTCCCTTCTGCGTTCGGGCCCGTATCCGTCGGATATCGGCCTCGCCTGCTCCTCCGGGCTGGGTGGCGGACGCAATAGAGGAGATTCGGATCGGCTGGGACGGCGATGAGTTCCTGCTCTCGGTGGAGGAAGAGGCGTCCGAATTCGATGACGGACACCTCGACTGGCCCACCGAGTAGCGTGGCGGCATCGCAGGGTCCTGGGACCCTGTCCCAATCTGCGGCCGCCGATGACTTCGCAACTATCGACGCCGAACATCTCATGCTCTCGGCGCCGGGCGAACTACCGAGTCACCTGAGTGGCCTCGTGAGGTCGGTAGCTGATAGATGCGAAGAACCCTGCCTGCTCAGGAAGCAGCCAGGGTTCCAGTGGGCCTGGGGTAGATTTGAGCTGCAGGCTCCGCTCCTCGCTCCTCTCCGCCGCCTTAGGCGGCTCCGAGTGACCGACCGACCAGCGAGCTCCGCTCGCTGAGGTCGGTAGCTTCCCTGATGTGAACGACCTCGCCTGCTCATCGAGCCGACGGGGTCAGTGGGCCTGGGTAGATTTCAGATGCGGATGTCGCGCCTAGACAATTCCGCCGCTTCGCGGCGCGGCCGTGCATCCTCGCTGCTCTCCGGCGCCTTCGGCGGCTCCGAGTGAACGACCGACCAGCGGGCTACGCCCGCAGAGGTCGGTAGCGCCTGGCTGTGAAGAACCCCGTCTGCTCATGGAGCCGACGGGGTCAGTGGGCCTGGGTAGATTTGAGCTGCGGGCTTCGCTCCTCGCTCCTCTCCGCCGCCTTCGGCGGCTCCGAGTGAACGACCGACCAGCGGGCTACGCCCGCAGAGGTCGGTAGCGCCTGGCTGTGA
>JAOTVA010000256.1 GCA_029863645.1 Gemmatimonadota bacterium | reverse complement strand
TACCAACGACACGCAGGTCAAGATCGTCTGGTACTACAACAACGTCCGCGGCAAGCCAGACAAGAAGAAGATCATCGCTCGGCACGGTGGCTATCACGGCTCGACGCTGGCCGGAGCCAGCATGAGCGGCCTCGCGCATATGCACCGCTCGTTCGATCTGCCGCTCGAGCGGTTCATCCATGTAGATGGCCCTCACTATTGGCGTCATGCGCCTGAGGGACTCTCCGAGCTCGAGTACTCCGCCCTGCTCGCATCGAACCTCGAGGAGCGCATCGTTCGCGAAGGCCCGGACACCGTAGCGGCGTTCATCGCCGAACCCGTGCAGGGCGCCGCAGGGGTGATTCCTCCACCTGAGGGCTACTTCGAGGCCATCGTGCCCGTGCTGCGGAAGTACGACGTCCTATTCATTGTGGACGAGGTGATCTGCGGCTTCGGCCGGCTCGGCTCATGGTGGGGGTCGGACGTCTACGGTCTTCAGCCCGACCTCGTGAGCACCGCAAAAGGCCTCACCAGCGGATACGTCCCGATGTCGGCCTGCCTGATTTCGGAAGACGTGTGGGAGGTGCTGCGAGAAGGGTCCGCTCAGTACGGGCCGTTCGCACACGGATACACCTACTCAGGCCATCCCGTGGCTGCCGCCGCGGCGCTCGCCAACCTGGAGATCATCGAGCGGGAGGGCCTCGTCGAGAACGCCTCTCGCGTGGGCGCGTATCTGCAGCAGAGCCTGCGTGATGCCTTTGCGGACCATCCGCTGGTAGGAGAGGTCCGCGGCATCGGACTCATCGCTGCAATCGAGTTGGTCGAGGACAAGGCGACGAAGAAGTCGCACGACCCTCCCGGTTCCGTGGCGCGACGGCTGCACGAGCTCCTCATGTCGGAGGGCCTGATCTGCAGACCCTTGGCCGAGGCGCTGGCGTTCTCTCCGCCACTGATACTTTCGAAGGACAATGTCGACTCGATCGTCGAGATGTTCTCGGCCGGTCTGGACAAGCTCACCAAAGAGCTGGGATAGCAACATATGCGCAATACCATGACCCGACTGTTCCTCGGCTCCGCGTTGATGGCCCTGGCGGCCTGCGGATCGCCTGAGCCCGCGGACCTCGTTCTGCACAACGGCAAGATCGTCACCGTGGACGCCGACTTCTCGATCCAGGAGGCCGTCGCGGTACGGGACGGCCGCATCATCGAGGTGGGCGGAAACGACCTGCTGGCCCGGTACGATGCCGGCCGGGTAATCGACCTCGGAGGCAGGATGGTGATGCCCGGGTTCAACGACACGCACACCCACATCAGCGGTACGCCCTTCCGCGAGCTCGACCTGACCGAGACCACGTCGATCGCTCAGCTCCAGGAGCAGGTCCGAGCCAAGGCCGAGCAGCTCGGTGAAGGCGAATGGGTCACGGGGTACGGGTGGGCCGAAGACGTGTTCGCCGAGCAGCGTATGCCGACGCGCGCGGACTTGGACGCGGCGGCTCCCCGCAATCCGGTCACGCTGACCCGGGCAGGCGGTCACAGCGCCGTCGTGAACAGTCTCGCGTTCGAGCTCGCCGGAATCACACGGACCAGCCCGAACCCTGCCCGAGGCATTCTGGAAAAGGACGCCCGCGGCGAACTCAACGGCATCATTCGTGAGCGGCAGGATACCGTAGGTCGCCTCGTGCCCGCTGCGACTTCAGAGGAGACCCGGCCGAGCTTCGTTCAGACGCTGCGGGACCAGCTCGAGCTCGGCATCACGAGCCTCGCGCAGGCTGGCGTTTCACCGCGCGGCTTCGAGGAGTGGGAGACCGTCTACGCCGAGTACGGCGAGGAGCTGCCACGCGCCAACGTCCAGATTCGTTGGGCAGGCCGGGAGCGCATGGAGGCCTTCGGCCGCAAGACCGGTGACGGCAACGAGCGCATCCGCGTCGGCGCCGTGAAGGTGTTCGTGGACGGTGGCTTCACCGGGCCCAGTGCCTACACCATCGACGAATACAGGAGCGAGCCCGGCTTCCACGGATCGTTGGACATCGATCCTGAGGAGCTGCGAACCATCGTCCGCGACGCGCACGCGATGGGCTGGCAGATGGGCTTCCACGCCATCGGCGACGCGGCCATCCAACTCATCGTGAACGACTTCGTGGAGGTCCTGCAGGCATCACCGCGTGCAAACCACAGGCACTACCTCAACCACTTCACGGTCCGCCCGCCGCCCGAAGTCATGGACCTGATGGCCGAGCACGACATCCTCATCACGCAGCAGCCGAACTTCACCTACACGCTGGAGGCCCGGTACGTCGACAACCTCCAGGAGATTCACGCCGCCCACAACAATCCCCTTCGTAGCCCGATGGACCACGGCGTCTTCGTTGCGCTGAGCAGTGACATCCTTCCCATCGGACCCATGGTCGGACTCTACGCCGCCGTGACGAGAAAGGGCGTGTCGGGAGCGGTGTATGCACCCGAGGAGCGGCTCACGATGGAGGAGGCGATCATCGGCTACACGCGCAACGGCGCCTACCTCACGTTCGAGGAGGACATCAAGGGCACCCTAGAGCCGGGCATGCTCGCCGACATGATCGTGCTGTCCGACGATCTCCTGACCATCGATCCAGAGCGCATCATGGACGTGGAGGTCGAGACGACGATTCTTGGCGGGAGGGTCGTCTTCGAGCGGTAGACGCCCGTGGCTACTCCCGTGCCGGCACGGTGACCGGCGCCCCTACTGCCTTGATCATGTGCACCAAGAACTTGGCCGTCTCGGTGGCGCTCGCGTTCTGGGATACCTGGTGGATGTCGTCTGGGCTCTCGTAG
>JAOTVA010000097.1 GCA_029863645.1 Gemmatimonadota bacterium | reverse complement strand
GGAATACGCGGGCCTGCGGGCCGCTGCCCCGAACTCAGCAGTCGAGATGGGATCGACTTTGACGTCGAGCCCCGCTCGGTGCAGAGTCTCCCGCGCCAAGTCTAGCCACGTGCAGGACCCTCCGGCACCGACGTGGCTCGTCCCCCTGGCACCGCGCTCCATCAAGTCGAGGATCGCTTCTGCGGCCTGTGGAGCCCAGGTGGGCCTTCCTACCTGATCGTCCACCACACGGAGGCCCTGGCCGGCTTCGGCGCGCCGCAAGATGGCCGGGACGAATCCGTTGTCCACCCCGTAGAGCCAGCTCGTGCGGACGAGGAGGTGTTCCGGCGCCGCCTCGGCCGTCGCCAGCTCGCCCTCGAGCTTCGTACGGCCGTAAACGGACAGGGGTGCCGGTGGATCGTCGGGTAGGTACGGGCTGCCCTTCGCTCCATCGAACACGTAGTCCGTCGATACGTAGACGGGCACGGCCCCCACCCGTGCCGCCGCCACCGCGACGTTGCGGGCACCATCGCGGTTCACGGCCATGGCCAGCTCGGGCTCGGCCTCCGCACTGTCCACGGCGGTATACGCGGCGCAGTGGACCACGTAGTCGGGGCGCTCCCTGCCGATGACCTCAGCCACGCCTGCGGCGTCGGTCACGTCGAGTTCACCACGCGTGAGGGCGACCACGTCGTGGCCCCGGACTGATGCGTCGGAGACGAGCGCGCTGCCCAGGAGCCCGGCAGCGCCCGTGACGAGGATCTTCATAGCCAGCGATGCCCTGCGCGGTCCGGCCCGCGATCAACTCTTGAGAGACCGATACAGGTCTCCCAGCTGGTCGACCACGTGCGCGGCGTCCACGGCCTCGACGACGGCGGCACCCTGAGCGCGGATCTCGTCTCGCGTCGACGGGTCGCGAGCGAGCTTGATGATCTCGGCGGCGAAACGCTCGGGATCGCCCGATACCATGGGCAAGCTCTCCCCCAGCTCCTCGGACCAACCGCCCGTGCCCTCCTGGCGCTTCACGGTAGGAATGCCGGCCGCGAGGGCGATGAGTGCCGAGCGCGACCACGACGCCCATGGCGACGCGTCGATTGCCGCGTCGGCGGCGGACCAAATGGGTCCGGCTTCGGTGCCACGGCCGAGGAAGACCACCGAGTCGCCCAACTGCAGCTCTTCGGCCTTCCAGCGCGTCGAGCCCTCATAGCGCCCCGAGCCCACAATGAACATCCGCAGCTCAGGAAACTCCTTATAGGCGATCGAGAAGCCGGTCAGGATCTGATCCATCCGCGCGCCCGACTCGAAGGCCGAAACCAGCACGAAGGCCGTCTCGCCGGGCCCGATCCCCATGAGCGTGCGGGCCTCCTCCCTGCTTGTGCGGGCGACCCGGTCGCGTACGTCACCCACGTCGACGGAACGCGGCAGGACCGAAACGTGGCCCTCGGCGGCCCCGTACGCCCGCACGGCCAGCCCTCGGCTACCCTCGTTGGGCACGACGAACCGGGTGCCGGCTCGATTCCGTGCCCTGCGTTCCAGGTACTGGAGCACGCGCCCGCGCACGTCCCGCTCATGGTTCGGAGGGCGCGTGACAGAACGCACGACCGGAACTCCCGGCGCCGCGGCGAGCTGAGCCACTGCGCCACCCCACGACCCATACCCATGCACGACGTCAGGGTCGAGCTTGCGAAGGAGCGCCTTGGTCTTGCCCACCGCCCTGTAGGCACCGAGGGGTCCGGCGAGACCGAGCGGGTAACAGCGCACCTTCATTTCGACGATGCGCCCCATCAACTCCTCACGCCCTCCGAGTGCGACGACTCTCGGTTCGAACGAGGAGCGGGACAGACGACCCAGGATGGCGACGATTTCGTCGCCGAGGTCATTCGCCGCGAGCGAGCTGAGGATGTACACGATTCGCGGCCGGCTCATGGGTGCTCTCGCTGCCTAGCAGCTGTGGCGAGAAGACAAACGGCCTCCGCTGCCGGTCAAATCTCCGCGATCGCTACCGGAGGCGCCTTGGTGATCTTCCCAGCGGAGATGCAACGCGTACAGACACGCACGCGACGGCGCACGCCCTCCCGGTCGACGATCTTCACCGTCTGGAGGTTCGGCAGCCAGCGACGCTTGGTCTTGTTGTTTGCGTGGCTGACGTTGTTGCCGGTCGCGGGGCCCTTGCCACACGAGTAACACACTCGTGACATGCTACCCTCCCCCGCCAGTAGCCGGCGCTGGGGTCGACACGTCGACCTCCACCGCGGCGATAAAGTGCACTGCAAACTCTGCCACGAGACGTTCGCCCTCCGAGAGGCGGCCAGCGGCCTGCCACTCGGCGGCGATTTCCGGGGTCATGGCCGTGATCGTTCCGGTCACCCTGACGACGTTACCCACCGCGACGGGAACCCCCGCAGCCAAGAGCTCGTCGGAGAAGGACACGAGGAACGGACCGGCGGGCAGATCGAGCAAGAAGCCCTGCTGCCCCACCATGCTCGCGACCGCCTGAGGCTCGAGCCGAATCAGTTGGCCGGCGTAAGGGGTCGCGTCGAGCATGATGTCGGCGGCACCGACCGGGATGGCGGTGGCGTACTCGTCGACCATGGTCGAAGTCGTGTCTTCAACCAGGTCGAGTGCTCGCTCCGCTGCCGATTGGCCGTTGAGCCAGAAGATGAAGCCGGCAAAAACGGCGAACGCCGCGATCATGAGGACCGTACCCAGCTCTACCGCTCCGCGTCGGGAAGCCTTCTCCGTCATGTCCGTCGTCCTGTCATGGTTCGCGTCTGTGGCCGATTTCAGTGTCGCCAAACTAGCTGACCAACTCGATCAGCGACATCTCTGCCGCGTCGCCCTTCCGGTTCCCGACCTTGAGGATGCGTGTGTACCCCCCGGGCCGCTCGGCGAACCGAGGCGCGATGTCGTCGAAAAGCTTCCCGAGAACCTGCCGATCTTGAATCTTGCGACCGGCGAGGCGCCGCGAATGCAAGTCGCCACGACGAGCAAGCGTAATCAGGCGCTCGGCGTACGGCCTGAGCTCCTTCGCCTTGGCAGACGTCGTCTCAATCCGCTCGTGGCGGAAGAGCGCCGTAGCCATGTTGCGCAGCGTGGCACGTCTGTGCGACGCGGTGCGGGAGAGTTGCCTCCCTTTCTTCCGGTGCCGCATCGCTACTCCTCTCCGCTCGCTGCGGCCTCGGCCTCTTCCTCAACGAAGAAGAGACGCCCGTCGTCACCTTCCTCGAGCTGCATTCCAAAACGCAGGCTGTGTTCGTCCAGGAAGTCCGAAATCTCCTTGAGCGACTTCTTGCCGAAGTTCTCGATCTGCAGCATCTCGTCTTCGGAGCGCTGTACGAGGTCGCCAAGCGTGCGGATGTTCTCTTTCTGCAGCGAGTTGCGGGAGCGCACGGACAGCTCCGCGAGATCCTCGATGGGCCGCTCGAAGAGGTCCTGTAGGCGCTCAGGCACGGCCACCGCGCCCGGAGGCGCGACTTCCGGAATGCCGCCCTCGCCGAAGTACAGCATGTATTCCAGGTGCTTGCGGACCAGTTCCGCGGCGTAGGCGACGGCCTTCTCAGGTTCCACCGAACCATCGGTCTCGATGTGCAGCGTCAGCCGATCGAAGTCGGTCCGCTGCCCCACGCGCGTCTCCTCCACTGAGAAGTTCGCGCGCCGCACTGGATTGTAGATCGAGTCGATGCGCACGAGGTCGACCGGAGCGCCCCTCGGAATCGGATGCTGGTCGGCGAGCACGAAGCCGCGTCCCTTGTTCACGTGAAGCTCCATGGTCACGGAGCGCTTCTCTTGCAGCGTGAACAGGTGGTGATCAGGGTCGATGACCTGAGCGCCTGCAGCTTCCTGAACCATCGCGGCCGTGACCGCGCCCGCCTTATTGGCGCGAACCTCCAGCACGACCTCTTCGACTCCCTCATCCAACGTAACGACTAGGGACTTGAGGTTCTGAATCACCTGATGGACATCCTCCACCACACCCTGGATCGTCTGGTGCTCGTGCACCACGCCGTCGATCCGGAACGACCACACGGCCGCGCCCCGCAGAGAAGACAGCAGGACCCGACGGACCGAGTTGCCCAGCGTGTGCCCAAAGCCCCTCTCGAGAGGCTCGATCACGAACTGCGCCGACCGGCCACCCTCGGCTGGCTCGATGGCCTCGACACGCTCGGGAAGCACCAATCCGGTCAGATCTATATCCACGTTCCCCTCCTGAGTACCTCAGTTGTCGGCGGTACCCGACCGGGTACAGCCATCATTCTGCTGCTGCTTACTTCGAGTAGAGCTCGACGATCAGCTGTTCCTGTGCGGCCAACGGTATGTCGATGCGCGCCGGCTGCCGGACCATCCGTCCGACTCTCGCCTTCTCGTCCAAGGCCAACCAGTCCAGAAGCGACGGACGCGTCCGTGCGCCCAGCGACGACTCGACTGTCAGAAGGTCCTTGGACCGAGGCTTCACCGAGATTTCGTCGCCGGCCGACACGCGGAACGACGGGACATCCACAATGCGTCCGTTTACCTCGACGTGGCGGTGCCGCACGAGCTGCCGGGCCTGACCGCGGCTCGCCGAAAAACCAAACCGGAAGACGATGTTGTCGAGCCGCGACTCCAGCGCCACGATCAGGTTGTCACCGGTCCGCCCCGCGATGCTGTTGGCATACTTGAACAGGTTCCTGAACTGCTTTTCATGCAGGCCATAGATACGCTTGACCTTCTGTTTTTCACGCAGCTGGAGGGCGTATTCGGACTGCTTACGCCTACGAGCCTGCGCCGGACCGTGTTGGCCCGGCGGATAGGCGCGCCTGTCGACGGGACACTTCTCCGTGTAGCATTTCTGCCCCTTCAGGAAAAGCTTCTGTCCCTCGCGGCGGCAGAGCTTGCAGACGGGTCCGGTATATCGAGCCATAGTTCCGCTGTGTAACTGGGGTGAAGGACCTAAACGCGGCGTTTCTTGGGAGGCCGGCACCCGTTGTGCGGAAGCGGCGTTACATCTTGGATGGACTTGATGAGGAGGCCCGCAGCTGCCAGCGCCTGGATGGCCGACTCGCGCCCCGACCCCGGCCCCTGCACCAGTACGTCCACCCGCTTCACACCGAGGGCGACGGCTTCACGGCCGGCCTGCTCTGCAGCGACGGTCGCGGCGAACGGCGTGGACTTCTTCGAGCCCTTGAAGCCAGCCTTGCCCGCGCTAGCCCACACGAGCACATCGCCGTGCGTGTCTGCGATCGTAATGAGCGTGTTGTTGAAGGTCGCCTTGATGTGAGCCACACCCTCGGCCTCGACAACCTTCTTGGTCTTTTTTGTCTTGGTCTTCACCACGATAGATCCAATCCTCTAGTCTTCTGAGTGGCTCGGGCGCCGCGCGCTACGGCGAGTGAGGCCTGACTACTTCCTCGGCGGCTTCTTCTTGCCCGTGACTGCTCGGCGTGAGCCCTTGTGCGTCCGTGCGTTCGTGTGGGTCCGCTGCCCACGGACAGGAAGTCCACGGCGATGCCTGATGCCTCTATAGCACCCAATGTCCATGAGGCGCTTGATGTTCATGGACGTCTCGGTCCTCAGAGCACCTTCGACCTTGAAGTTCCCTTCGATCTGCCGGCGGAGACGGTTTATGTCGTCGTCGTCCAGGTCCTGGGTGCGCCGGCTTCCATCGATCTCGCACGCAGAGATGATTTGTCTCGCCCGCGTGTCGCCGATCCCGTAGATGTACGTGAGCGCGACTTCGATCCGCTTGCCGCGCGGAAGATCGACCCCTGCGATGCGTGCCATATTAGTAGACCGCTACCCTTGACGCTGTTTATGCTTGGGATTCCGCGAGCAAATAATCCGTACGACGCCATTGCGCCGGACGACTTTGCAGTGCTCACAGATTGGTTTTACGCTGCTTCGGACCTTCATATGGATTCCCCGGGGCCGTCTATTGCAGAGCTTAGTAGTCTAACCAGCATCAGATAACCCTTCAAGCGCCCTCGGCCGCGTTGTGTACCGCGTTCGCCTGAGCGCCCACCCTGGTCAGGATGCGGGGGCCCTCCCCGGTGATCCCGACCGTGTGCTCGAAGTGGGCCGAGAGGCTCCGGTCAGCCGTCACGACCGTCCAGCCGTCCCTACGGGTACGGATGTCCGGAGAGCCGGCCGAAAGCATCGGCTCGATGGCCAAAATCATGCCTTCTCGGAGCAGCGGACCGTGCCCCGCCCGCCCCACATTAGGGACTTGGGGCTCCTCGTGAACGTCCTGACCGATCCCGTGCCCGACGAGCTCACGGATGATCCCGTACTGGGTTCCTTCAACAGTCCGGATCACCGCCGCCCCAATGTCGCCAACGTGATTGCCCGCCAGGGCGACCTCCACAGCTGCCTCGAGGGCCCGCTCGGTGATCTCGAGAAGGGCCGTGGCTTCGTCCGAGACCCGCCCGACTGGGAAGGTCCACGCCGAATCGGAGCACCAGCCGTCCAACCGCACGCCCACGTCGACCGAAAGGATATCCCCGTCGGCAAGCACCCGCTTGGCGCTCGGGATCCCGTGGACGACCTCCTCGTTCACCGATACGCAGACGCTGCCGGGAAACCCGTACAGTCCCTTGAAGGCCGGCTCAGCCCCGTCGTGCGAGACGATGTACTTCTCGCAAAACGCGTCGAGCTCCGCGGTGGTTACGCCTGGCGAAATCCGAGCCGGCAGCTCCTCCAGCAGCCCGGCAATGATCGCTCCGCCCTTGCCGACCGTGTCGACTTCGGCTGCCGTGCGAACGTGGATCACTTCATGCCCTCCACCACCGCGCGGAAGTCCGCGTAGACCTCGTCGACCGCGCGGTCGGCTGGCACCCGCTCCAACGGCGCTTGGTCTGCTTCGTAGAATGACACCAGCGGAGCGGTTTGCTCCCTGTACACCTCGAGCCGTCGCGACACGGTGTCCGGCGCGTCGTCAGCTCGGTGCACCAGGGCGCCGCCGCAGCGGTCGCAGGTATCCTCGGTCCCCGGAGGGTTGAAGAACACGTTGTATACGGCCCCACAATCCGGGCAGCTACGCCGTCCGCTCAGCCGCTTCACGAGAGTCTCGTCCGGAGCCACGAAGAGCACGACCCCGTTGACCTGGCGGCCGGCCTCGGTCAACACGCCGCGCAGGCCGGTGGCCTGGGCTGTCGTGCGCGGGAATCCGTCGAAGAGCACGGTGGTCTCGGGCGCGATGCCCTTGAGGTGCTCTCGGACGAGATCGAGGATTAGGTCGTCCGGCACGAGCTCCCCCGCATCCATGAACCCCTGCGCCTTCGCCCCCAGGGCGGTCCCGTCGCGTCGCGCCGCCCGGAGGAGATCGCCTGTGGACACATGCGCCGCATAAACCTCTTCGGCCAACCGTACCGCCTGCGTCCCTTTTCCGACGCCCGGAGGGCCGAGAAGAATGACTACCATGGAGAGTCCGTCACCTACATGTATCGTTGGCGGCCACGCATCTTCACGCGGCCCTTCTTCATGAAACCATCATAGTGGCGCAGCATGAGGAGCTGCTGAGCTTGTTGAACGGTGTCGAGGCCGACGCCGACCACAATCAGGAGACTCGTCCCGCCGAAGAAGAACGTCTGGATATTGAAGATGTCGAAGATCCAGAAGGGCAGCAGGGCGATGAGGGCCAAGTAGACCGAGCCCGGCAGCGTCACGCGGGTCAGGACGCGGTCGATGTACTCTGCCGTGCGGGCACCGGGCTTAACCCCCGGCACGAAGGCGCCCTGCTTCTTCAGGTTCTCCGCCAAGTCGACCGGATTGAAAATGATGGCGGTGTAGAAGTACGTGAAGAACAGGATGAGGACACCGTAGGTGACGTAGTACGCCATCGTCTGTGGTGCGAACGTTTCGGCGAGGCCCGCCAGCCAACTGTTGGGCCAAAAGGCACCGACCGTGCCGGGCACCACAATGAACGACTGCGCGAAGATGATGGGCATCACGCCGGCCGAGTTGACCCTGAGCGGAACGAAGCTCTTTTGGCCCTCCCTGATACGGCCACGGCCCACCACTTTCCGCGGGATCTGTACCGGGATCTTCCGCGCGGCCATGGTCATCGAGACGACGCCCGCGCACACGCTGATGACGACGGCCACGAGTGCAGCGAGCGCGAACACCGTGATCTCGCCGAGCACGAAGGATTCCCAGGTCCGCGCCACCGCGGCCGGAAAGCTCTCGATGATCGAGAAGAAGATCATGAGGGACATGCCGTTCCCGATCCCGCGCTCCGTGATCTGCTCTCCGAGCCACATCACGAAGATGGCTCCGACCGTCAGCGTGACGACCGTCGTGAACGTGAACAGGAAGCCTGGGGTCTGCACCGCACCCGGAATCGACTGCAGGAAGACCGCGTATCCGTACGCCTGGGCTGCGGCCAGCCCCACGGTGGTGTATCGCGTCCACTGCGTGAGCTTCTTGCGGCCGTCCTCGCCTTCTTTCTGGAGCTTCTCTACGGTCGGCGACACCGCGGCGAGCAACTGAAAAATGATGCTGGCCGAGATGTAGGGCATGATCCCGAGGGCCAAGATCGTGGCCCGGGAAAGTCCTCCACCCACGAACATGTCGTAGATGCCGAAGAAGGTGTTCTGGAGCTGACCGAACTGCACCCTCAGGGCTCCCACGTCCAGGCTCGGCACCGTAATGTGCGCGCCGACTCTGTAAATGAGCAGGATGAAGAGCGTGAAAAGGATCTTGTCCTTGAGCTCCGGAACCCGGAAGAGATTTGCGACGGGATTGCTCATACGGCCAACTACCTACTCTTCCGAGGATTCCCTACTGATCACACTGACCGAGCCGCCCGCGGCTTCGATCTTCGTCTGAGCGCTGCGGCTGAAGGCGTGCGCCGATACCGAGCGGGCCTTCTCCACCTCACCGATAGCCAGAATCTTGACCGGCTTCGATAGCGAGCGGATCAGCCCAGCCTCTTTGAGCGTGGTCGGGGACACCTCGCCATCGACGCGGTGGAGGTCGCGCACGTTGACGACCTGGTACTCGACGCGGTTGACGCTCTTGAAGCCGCGCTTGGGAATGCGGCGATGAAGCGGCATCTGGCCACCCTCGAACATCGGATGGACGGATCCACCCGAGCGGGCCTTTTGACCCTTCTCGCCTCGGGTCGACGTTTTGCCGCGGCCCGAGCCGGGACCTCGACCGACGCGTTTCCGCCTGCGCGTTGAGCCGTCGACGGGGGTCAGGTCATGTAGTTCCGCCATTCTATGCCTCTACTTCCTGAACGTCGACCAGATAGGATACCTGCCTGAGCATGCCCTGAATCGCCGGCGTGTCCTGGTGGACCACGCTCTGCTGGTGACGTTTCAGGCCGAGCGCGAATAGCGTGCGTCGGTGCTTTTGCTGCCGCCCGATGCCGCTGCGGACCTGAGTGACCCGAATCATCTTGACCTTCTTCTTAGCCACTCCGTCCTCCAAGGCTCTCGATCGACACGCCACGCTCCTCTGCGGCCTGCTCCGCAGTCACGAGGTGTGTGAGGCCATTCATGGTGGCACGCACCACGTTGATGGGGTTGTTGGTCCCCAGACTCTTGGTCAGCACGTCGCGGACACCCGCAGCCTCGAGCACGGCTCGCACCGGGCCGCCCGCAATGACACCCGTTCCCGGAGCTGCCGATCTTAGCAGCACGCGACCCGCGCCCCACTCGCCCACGATGTCGTGGGGCAGGGTGCCGTTCTCGATGGGCACCTTCACCATGTTCCGCTTGGCACGGTCGAACGCCTTCCGGATCGCCTCCGCAACTTCGTTGGCCTTCGCGATCGCGATCCCGACATTTCCCTTCTGATCTCCCACCGAAACGAGGGCGGAGAACGAAAACCGTCGCCCACCCTTCACCACTTTGGCGACCCGGTTGATGAAGATGACGTTCTCGACGAGATCGCTCTCGCGGCCCCGTGGAGCCCCCTTCTTCTTCTTTGCGTCCCTAGCCATCAGAACTGCAGACCTCCCTCTCGGGCGCCTTCGGCAAAAGCCTTTACGCGCCCGTGGTACTTGTAGCCGCCGCGGTCGAACACCACGGACTCGATTCCCTGTGCTTTCGCGCGCTCGGCCAACGCCTTGCCGGCGGCGTGGGCATGCTCGACGCGAGGATGCGCGCCCTCTGCCTTGAAGTCCCGCACGTCGGCGGCCAGTGTGGACATGCCGAGCATGGTCTTCCCTGCCTCGTCATCCACGAGCTGGCCTTCGATGTTCCGGAGCGAGCGATAGACCACCAGCCGAGGCCTCTCGGCCGTACCGCTGATCTTGTTACGGATCCTCTGGTGGCGTCGTTGCCGCTGCAGCAGCCGGCTCTTCTTGAGCTTACTTGCCTTAATCATATCGTTCTCAGCCCGAGGCGGCGGTCTTGCCGGCTTTGCGCCGGACGTGCTCGTTCTGGTAGCGGACGCCCTTGCCCTTGTAGGGCTCCGGGGGCCGGAACGCGCGAATTTCCGCTGCGGCCTGGCCGACCTTCTGTTTGTCCGCGCCCGACACCACCACCGTAGTCTGGTTCGGGCACTCCAGCGTCACACCGTCGATAGGCTGATAGTCGATCGTGTGGCTGTAGCCGAGGTTGAGGGTGATCCCCTTCCCTTTGGCCTCCGCCCGATAGCCGACGCCTACGATTTCCAGCGTCCTGCTGAAGCCCGACGTCACACCGGTTACCATGTTGGCGATCAAGGCGCGGGTAAGCCCGTGCAGGGCGCGGTGTGTCTTCTGCTCGGAGGGGCGCTCCACGCGCACCTCAGCGTCGTCGACGACGACCTTCATTTCGGGATGGACCTCCAGGACGAGTTCGCCCTTGGGCCCCTTCACCTTGAGGGTCTGCGCCGCCTGCTTGATCTCGACCCCCTTGAGGATCGGTACGGGCATCTTTCCGATTCTTGACATTCGACTTCTACCAGACCTTCGCGAGGACCTCGCCGCCCACGCCCCGGTCCCGGGCTGCGCGATCGGAGAGGACACCGGCGGAGGTGGAGAGGATCGCCATACCGAGACCGTTCCGCACACGTGGGATGTCGTCCTTCCCCACGTAGTGGCGTCGGCCCGGACGCGATACTCGCTCCAAGTGACGGATGACGGGCTTGCCGTCGTGATACTTCAGATACACTCGCAATACGCCGAAGCGTCCGTCCTCGAGCACCTTGTGCGCGTGGACGAAGTGGCTCGCCTCCAGCAGGCGGGCGATCTCGACTTTCTTGCTGGATACCGGCATGTCGACCCACTTGTGGTCCGCGCTACAGGCGTTCCGGATGCGGGTGAGCATATCGGCGATCGGGTCGGTCATCATGGCTGTTTCGTTTCCCCCTACCAGCTCGACTTGCGGACGCCAGGGATCTCGCCCTTCAGCGCCATCTCACGGAAGCAGATCCGGCAAAGCCCGAACTTTCTCAGGAATGCGCGGGGTCTTCCGCAACGCTGGCACCGATTGCGATGCCGCACGGCAAATTTTTGTTTGCGTTTATTTCTCTCGACGAGCGCCTTTCTGGCCATTCGTTTCCGTCTCTCCTAAGCGGTTGCGCCGATCTGCACCGGCACGTGTCCGCGGAACGGGAAGCCGAGCTCTCGCAGCAGCGCGAAGGCTTCGTCGTCCTTATCCGTCGTTGTTACGATCGTGATGTCCATCCCATGGATCTGACGCACGTCGTCGTAGTTGATCTCAGGGAAAATGATCTGTTCCTTCACGCCCATCGTGTAGTTCCCACGACCGTCGAACGAACGCGTCCGCAGGCCCCGGAAGTCACGCACACGGGGGATCGCCGTGCTGATGAGGCGGTCGAGGAAGAACCACATCTTCTCGCGCCGCAGCGTCACGGAGGCGCCCACGGGCATCCCCTCGCGGAGCTGAAAGTTCGACACAGAGCGGCGCGCGCGCTTCATCAACGCTTTCTGGCCCGTAATGATTCCCAGCTCCTCGATCACGCTGTCCAGAAGCTTCGCGTCCTTGGACGCGCCTCCCACCCCCACGTTCAGAACGACCTTCTGGACGCCCGGAATCTGGTGCGGGTTCTTGAACTGAAACTCCTCTTGGAGCTTCGACCGCACGTGGGTCTCGTAGTGGGCTTTGAGCCTAGGCTGATTACTCACTTCTGTTCACCCGATTACTGAGGCTTGGGAATGGGATTGCCGCTCTTCACCGCAATCCGCTCCTTGGTTCCATCTTCCTCGACCTGGATGCGCACACGACTCGCTGTCTCGGCGGTTGGGTCCACGAGCATCACGTTCGAGACATGGATCGGCGCGACGATCGACATGATGCCGCCATCCGGGTCGCCCTGGCTCGGACGCGTGTGGCGCTTGCGCACGTTTACGCCCTCGACGCGCACCCGATTCTCCTCGGGAAGCACCTCGAGCACCGAACCCTCCAAGTCGCGATAGTTGCCGCGGATCACGCGCACGCGATCTCCCTTCATGATCTTGAGCTTGGGCCCGGGCATCACAACACCTCCGGGG
>JAOTVA010000096.1 GCA_029863645.1 Gemmatimonadota bacterium | reverse complement strand
GCCTCGAGCGTGGCCGTGCCCGACTTCACCAACGCGGCTTGTGCGATTCGGAGGAGTCCCCGGGCATCGTCCACGACCGGCAGCGTCAACCCGCCATACAGCTCGCGTGGGAGGTGGGGTGCCTTGGATACCACTGATTGCACATCGGGGCGCGCGTCCAGAACCCGCTCGGCCGTCCGCACGAACAAGCCCAGATGGCGTTTGATCTCCTGCACCCGCGATCCCGGCAGCAACGCGAGGACGGGCCTATCCGGATCCAGACCCCACCTCGCGCGGAAGTCCTCTGCCCCTTCGACGTCGTCGGGTCGATCCAGGAGCGGGTGGCCGACGTACTCGGCTCGCACCCCGGAGCGGGTCAGGAAGTCGGCCTCGAACGGCAGGATCACCGCCAACCGATCGGTCGAAGTCGCCAGGGCCCGGGCCCGACCGGGACGCCACGCCCACACCTTCGGCGCGATGTAGTACAGCACTCGGCGACCGCGGCGGCTGGCCGCGCGAGCGATGCGCATGTTGAAGCCGGGATAGTCGATCGGCACCACCAACTCGATGGCAGGGTCGTCCAACTTCACGGAGATCGTACGCTCCAAGCGACGAAAGAATGGCAGCCGGGGCAGGACCTCTGCGACGCCCATCACGGCCAACTCATCGAGCCCCGCGAACAGCTCGACCCCTTCGGCCGCCATTCGCGCACCACCGATGCCCACGAAACGCAGGTCGGGACCCCGCGCCCGCAGCGCGGCGACCAACGCCGCTCCGTGCTCATCTCCGGAAGCCTCCCCGGCGAGCAGGAGCACCGTGGGCTCGCGCAAGCTAGAAGCTCTCGAGGACTCTCTGAAGCGTTCCGTTGGAGGCGAACCAAATCAGGGCGACCGTGAGGACGAGGAGGAACGCGAGGCTCCCGACGGGCATCCCCTTTCGCGCAGAGATCCAGGTCTTCTTCCGCAGCTTTCTGGCACGTATCAGCGACATGGCTTTCTCCTGCTACTCACTTCCTTAGGTGGTGACACCGCGTTCGGTAGCTCGAATGAACGCGAGGAGGTGCTTTACCTCCGGAATCCCCGAAACCTCGAGCTCTGCCCGATCGACTGCCCGTGACAGATTCTCGCTCCCCATGAACACGATGCGGTACGCTTCCTTGAGGGCACGCCGTACCTCCTCGGAGAAGCCCCGACGCTCGAGGCCGACCGAATTGAGACCGTACAGCTTCGGTGGGTTTCCGGCGGCGCGGCAGTAGGGCGGGATGTCCTGGGGGACGCGAGAGCCACCCCCCACGAAGGCGTGCGCCCCAATGCGGACGTATTGGTGGATGGGTGTCAGCCCGCCCACGATGGCCCAGTCCTCGATCACCACGTGACCGGCCATGTTCACCGAGTTGGCCAGCACGACGTGGTTCCCGATCTCGCAGTCGTGGGCGACGTGGGAGTACGCCATCAGAAGGCAATCCGAGCCGACTACGGTCCGCCCCGACGCCTCCGTGCCCCTGTTCAACGTCGCGAACTCGCGCACGACCGTCCGGTCCCCGATCTCGAGCACCGAGTGCTCGCCTTTGTACTTCAAGTCTTGGGGATCCGTCCCCAGGACCGCGCCGTTGGCGAGCTGACAGTCCTCACCTACGCGCGTATCGCGCTCGATGAGCACTCTGGGGCCGACGACAGTGCCATCGCCCACGCACACGCCCGGCCCGATGAAGGCCCAGGGTCCGACTTCGACGCCTTCCCCCAGGTCCGCGCCAGAATCGACCAACGCCGTCTCGTGGATGCGGGTCTCGCCACGTGTGCCGACTGCGCTACCCGACGGGTTCACTTGTCCATGACCTTGGCCATGAATTCGGCCTCGGCGGCGAGCGTGCCCTCGACGTACGCCTTGCCCCGCATCTTGCAGACCTCACGCCTCATCTGAACGACCTCGAGCTCGAGCCTGAGCGTATCGCCAGGCGTGACCGGCCGGCGAAACTTCACCGCATCCATCGTCATGAAGTAGACGACCTTATCGCCCATGGCCTCCACTTTCTCCATGAGGAGAAGGCCGCCCGTCTGAGCCATGGCTTCGACGATGAGCACCCCCGGCATGATGGGGTGTCCCGGATAATGGCCTTGGAAAAACGGCTCGTTGATCGTGACGTTCTTGATGCCGACGATACGCTCGCCGTCCACGAATTCGACGATCCGGTCCACGAGGAGCATGGGGTAGCGGTGGGGCAGCACCTCCATGATGCGCGCGATGTCCATCAGCGATGGACGTGACGCCTGCAGGTGGTGCGCAGCGAGCGCCTTCGCGAGCGCAACGTTGCCGGTGTGACTAGGACGGTCTGCGACGATGTGGGCATCGACGCGCGCACCCAGCAGCGCGAGGTCTCCCGCGACGTCCGCGACCTTGTGCCTCAAGAACTCGTCATGGAAGCGGAGCCCGCCGTTCATCACGCCAGCGTCGTCCAACACCACGGTGTTCTCGAGCGAGGCGCCGAGTGCCAGCCCACGCGCTCGCAGGGCCTTCGCGTCTGCCATGAACCCAAAGGTCCGGGCCGGCGCGATCTCCGCGCGAAACCCTTCATCGTCCACGAGGAACGAGCCGAACTGCCGCCCGATCGAGGCGTGCTGGAAGTCGATAGTGGCCGATATCCTCAGCCCTTGGGCCGCCGTGGCCACATAAGACTGCCCACCGCTCAAGGTTAGGGAGACCGGGGACGCGACGGTGATCACGCGGGCCTCGGCCTCCTGCTCCGTCGCGCCGGCGTCGTCCAGCGCGGCAATGAAGTCGGCAGACGAGCCGTCCCGAATGGGAACCTCGGGGCCGGAGACGTCGATGGATGCGTTGTCGATCCGCATCGCCGCGAGCGCAGCGAGCACGTGCTCGACGGTCATGATCTTCGCCTCACCGCTGCCGAGCGTCGTGCCGAGCTCGGTCCCGACGACGTGATCGAGCGTCGCGGGCACCTCGGGTGAGCCATCGAGGTCGGTACGCCGAAAGCGGAGTCCCGTGCCCGGGTCGGCAGGCGACAACGTGAGGGAGGCGGGCTCGCCACTGTGCAAGCCGCAGCCCTCGAGGGTGACCGGACGGGAGACCGTTCGTTGGCGGGGGCCGCTCATTCAGCTCCTCTCGACGCGGAGTGCCAGTGACCTAGGAAACTAACGTCTCGAGCTTCCGCACGCGCTCGATGAGCTTATCTAGGCGTCCCAATTGGGCCTGCCGGCGCATCTGCTCGCGGTGCGGTCTCGACGGCGAACCGGAAACCGTCTCTCCCGGGGGCACGTCCCTCATGACCGTACTCCCGAAGGTGACCTGCGCGCCATCTCCGATCTCGAGATGGTTGATTGCGCTGGCCCGTCCGCCGATCCACACCCCGTTGCCGATCCGCGTGGAGCCCGCGATGCCCACAAGTGCAGCGAGCAGCGAGCCCGCACCGATCCGCACGTTGTGCGCCACCTGCACCAGGTTGTCGATCTTCGTTCCTCGTCCCACGACCGTATCGCCCAAGGACCCGCGGTCGATCGTCGTGTTGGCCCCGATCTCCACCTCGTCCTCGATGACGGCGCGGCCGACCTGAGGCATCTTCTCGTGCCGGCCGGCGACCGCTGTGTAGCCGAAGCCGTCCGATCCGATGCAAGCCCCAGCGTGGACCGTAACGTCGGACCCGACCACGCTGTCCGGGTAGGTCACGACGTGGGGGTGGAATGCGCACCGCTCACCGACACTGGTGCGGGCGCCGAGGACCGCGTGGGCCCCTATACGGGTCCCCGAACCGACGGTGACGGCCTCCTCGAGGACGGCGTAGGGTCCGATGCGTACACCGGCTCCCAGGCGTACACCGTGGCCCAGCACGGCCGTCGGATGAACCGCGGCCTCCGCTGGTATGTCGGGGAAGAAGTGTGTCAGCAAGGTTCGCACAGCCCCATACGGGTCCGCGACTACGACGCGCGGGGCTCCCGCCGGGAGAAAGCCTTCAAGTTCGGGCGAGGACAGAAACGCGCCCGCACGACTCCCGTCGAGGAATCGCACGTAGCGCTTCAGGGCGAGAAATCCGACCTGTTGCGAGCCGGCTTCATCGAGTGGGGCGACACCTTCCACCAGAAGGTCTCCGTCTCCGGAGAGCGTGCCCCCCACCATGTGGGCGATGCGGCTGAGGGCGAGAGGCTCCCCAGCGCGGGTCCTCGATTGCGGATCGCTCATGTCGGTCCCTCGACTCATGACAGAAGGGCCCACCGCGCCTTCGCGCCGTGGGCCCCCCAGTGGTGATCGGTAGGTCGCTTCGAGCTTACGGTTGTCCGGGGGCGGCCCCTGCCGCTGTGCCCAAACGGGCAATGACCTGCTGGGTCAGATCCAGCGTGGGATCGGCCGCGATGATCGAACCGGCTGCCAGATCCAGGATCAGATGGTATTGACCCTCAGCGCGCACCGTCTCGATGATCGTGTTGATGCGATCCATGACCGGTTGGATCAATTCCGCTCGGCGCTGCTCGGCGATCTGTGTCAGCTGCTGTGTGCGCTGCTGGTACGCGGCTACCCGGGCCTGAAGTTGCTGCTCACGAGCCGCGCGGGCGTCCGGTGAGAGCGTGAGTTGCTGTCGCTGCAGGCTCTCTTGGAGGCCGGTGAGCTCCGTCTCGAGCTGCTGGATCTCCGTTTGGTAGCCCTGCATTTCCGCATCGAACTGCTGCTGAGCGGCAGCGGCCTCGGTGGTATTCGCGAGCACCTCTTGCGAATTGATATATCCGATCTTGAGCGGCGTCTGTGCCTCGGCGGCTACGGCCCCGATGACACTCGCAAGCGCTGCGATCGCGAGCGGGCTGCGTCGCATGGTCCCTACTCCGTCTGGTGTGATGGTGACATTCCTAGTCCCCACAGGGTCGCTTGTTCCAGGGTTCCGCTGCCCAATCGGCGAAGCCTCAGGCTCAGAACCCCGGTCCCATCCGGAAGTGGAACTGCCAACCCGGGAACGTCTTGTCGAACGCATACGCGTAGTCGAGGCCGATAGGTCCGAATGGGGTCACCAGCTGAATGCCCGCACCCGCTCCACGGAACAGCCGCGTCGGATCGAAATCGTTCGGCCGACGCCACACGTTTCCGGCGTCGTAGAAGGCGCTCATCGAAATCTGACCCGTCAGTCGGATCGCATACTCCGCCGTGAGGCTGAAGTATGCGTTGCCCAGACGATCGATGTCCGAAACGGACCCGGATCGCTCGGGGAACCACCCAAGGGGCGTAATCGAAGTCTCATCATATCCGCGCAGCTGCTGACCGAACTGTACCCCGCCCATCCAGAATCTGTCGAACGGGAAGCGGTCGACGTTTCCGAACACGGCACCGGCTCGCATCGTGAGTCCGAGCGCCAAGCGGATCCCCCCCTGCCCTCCGTCGCCACCGAGGCGTCCGACCGGGACCCACCAGGTGCCGTCAGTGAGGAGCCTGGTGAACTGACCGTCACCGCCCAGCACGCCACCGTTCAGCTCGACGGTGACATTCTGCCGGGAGCCCGTCGTCGGGAAGACGGGGTGGTCGAGCGTCTGACGCGTGATCCCCACGGACAGCTGGCTCTGCACGCCCGGCGGTCGGCCGAACAGGGACGAGTCGTCGACGTCGTTGAAGAGCTCATACTTCGTGCGCGAAATCCCGTATCCCACGAAGACCCGCGTGAAGAGCGAGCTCCTCAGCGGGAAGCCGAACCGCACATTGGCGCCGATTCGACGACGACGGCCGGAGGAGAACTGGAAGAAGCGGTCACGAGAGTTGAACAGCGTGATGCGGCCGGACACGAGGCTCTGAAAGAGCGCCGGGTCGGCATACGCCACCTCGAAGCTGTTGATGTAGCGTCCGAAGTCCCACCGAAGCGAGCCCGACTTCGCCTGCCCGAAGAGATTCGGCTGCTCGTACCCGATGAAGCCGGAAAGGCCGACGCCCCCGCCGACTGATGTGCCGAAGTTGATCGAGCCTGTCTGCTTCTCCTCGACCGTGAACGTGATGTCGACGTCACCGTTCTCGTTCGGCACGATATCCGGGTTCGGCATCGGCACCTCGAAGAACCCGAGGGACGAGATGCTCTGGTAACTCTGCAGGACGCGATCCTGGCTGTACACGTCACCGGGAATCACGGTGAGCTGATTACGGATCACCCACTCGTAGGTGTATTCGTTGCCCACGATCGAGACCCGGTTCACGATGGCAGGATTGCCCTCCACGACCTCCCAGGAAGCATCGATGCCCGGAGGTCCGCCGTCGTCCGGCCTGATGCGGTTCACGACCGGATTGATGGAGGCGTACAGGTAGCCCTGATTGTAGTACTGCTGGAGGGCACGATCCCGGGCGGCATTGAACGCCTCGCCGTCGAAAACCTCACCCGTGGCGTTGGTGCGCTCGCTGCCACCGATCCCGAGCATGCTCAAGATCCCACCCCGCGGCTCGATGAACATCGACTCGAACTGATCCGCGGTGAACACCGAATTGCCGTTGACGCGGAAAGAGTTCAGGCGGTACTGCTCGCCTTCGGCAACGGTGATCTCGATGCGCGCCTTCCCCGTCGCCGGATCGATCAGGAGCGTATCGGAAACAACCTGCGCATCGAGGAAGCCCCTGGAGCGGTACATGGCGGGAACCGACTGATCCAGATCGAGTCGGTAGTCGATCTCGTTGAACGACCCCGGCCGGAACCACCAGAAGCCCTCGGGCTTGGTGGACATCGAGCCGCGAAGGGCCTGGTCGCTCAGCTGTTGGTTCCCGAGGAAGTCGACCTGGGCAACGGTCACACGCTGGCCCTCCGTTACGTCCAGGATCAGGTCGACCTCGTTCTCCCCGCCGGGGACCGGAGAGACGCGGTCGGCAATCTGGGCGAAGGGGATGCCTTCCTTGGCCAGCTCCTCACGGATGTACACCTTCGCGTCCAGGATGCGCTGACGGCTGAGAGGCAGCCCGGTGTCGAGGTTGGCGGTATCCCGTACCTCGCGCGGCGAGGCGTGCTCGAGCCCGTTGATTTCAACGCGCCGGACCAGCGCCTCCTCCACCACCTCGATGACGAGGACGATGGGCTCCGGCGGCGTGCCCCGCGCCCTCACCGTGAGGTCGCGAAACTGGCCGGTGTACAGCAGCGCTTTCATGCCCCGCTGAACGTCGCGGTACGTGATCTCGTCGCCGCGCGCGACACCGAACACGGCCGCGATATTCTCGGCCTGGACGCGCACGGCTCCTACGACTTCGACGGAGTCCACGACCAGGACCGGCTGCTGCTGCGCGCGCAGCGCAGCCGGCGCCGTGGCGAGACAGACAACGGCAATGGCCGCAGCAAGACACCTGGACGCCGACCGATTGAGTGACGACCCCCGAGTCGGACCTATCACGTCTTCGTCGCCGACTCCACTTGCAGCGTGAGTCCCCGCCCGTCCGCTTGGCGATCCACCTCGATCTCGTCTCCGCTGCTGAACTCGGCCTGTAGAATCTTCTCTGACAGCGGATCCTCCAAATAGCGTTGTATGGCTCGCTTGAGCGGCCGCGCTCCGAACTTCTCGTCGTAGCCTTCATCGACAAGGAACTCGATCGCCGCGTCACTGAGACGAAGCGTGATCCCCTCCGCCTCGAGCCGGCTCCGCACATCCTGCATGAGGATGTGAACGATCTGTCCGATCTCGGCCTTCGTAAGCGCGTGGAAGACGATGGTGTCGTCGACCCGGTTCAAGAACTCCGGATTGAACGCCCGCTCGATCTCCTTGGAGACCTTGTCCTTCATGATGTCGTAGCCGTCCTCCGGATCGCTCGACTGGAATCCGAGTCCTCCGCCCTTGGAGATGTCTCGGGCACCGAGGTTCGACGTCATGATGAGCACGGTGTTCTTGAAGTCGATCACCCTGCCGTAGTTGTCCGTGAGGTGACCCTCATCGAGAACCTGTAGCAGGATGTTGAACACGTCCGGATGAGCCTTCTCGATCTCGTCGAGGAGCACGACCGAGTACGGCCGACGACGCACGGCCTTCGTGAGCGCCCCGGAGTCTTCATAGCCGACGTAGCCCGGAGGTGCGCCGATGAGTCGCGACACGGAAAACTTCTCCATGTACTCGCTCATATCGACCCGAATCAGCGCATCTCGGTCGGCGAACAAGAACTCCGCGAGCGCCCGTGCGAGTTCCGTCTTCCCCACCCCGGTGGGGCCCGAGAAGATGAACGAGCCGATCGGACGTTTGGGATCCTTGAGCCCTGCTCTGCTCCTGCGTATCGCGCGGCTGATCGCCTCGATGGCGTCGTGCTGACCGACGATACGCTCGTGCAGAACCTCCTCCATATTGACGAGGCGTTCGACCTCGGTCTGGCGGATCCGCGTCACAGGAATCCCCGTCCAGCGGCCCACGATGAACGCGACCTCGTCCGGAGTGATCTCGGGGCGGTGGCGCTTGCGCTCCTCCTCCCACTCGTCCTGCTTGGCACGAATCGCCTGGCTGAACTCACGCTCTTCGTCGCGTAGCTCGGCGGCACGCTCGAAGTCCTGGTCCCCGATCGCCTCTTCCTTGCGCGACGCGATCTCGGCCAGCTGCTCTTTCAGCTCCTCGACTTCGGGCGGGGGCACCTGGCTCGCAATGCGGGCACGGGCTCCGGCCTCGTCGATAACGTCGATCGCCTTGTCGGGCAGGAACCGGTCGGTGATGTAGCGGTCAGCCAGCTTGGCCGCGTGCTCGAGCGACTCGTCGGGAATCACCACGCGGTGGTGCTCTTCGTAGTGGCTCCTGAGCCCCTTGAGGATCTCCACGGTCTCCTCGACCGCCGGAGGCTCGACGATGACGGGCTGGAAGCGCCGCTCCAACGCGCCGTCCTTTTCGATGTACTTCCGGTACTCGTTGAGCGTCGAGGCGCCAATGCACTGCAACTCGCCGCGGGCGAGGGCCGGCTTCAGCATGTTGGATGCGTCGATGGCACCCTCGGCCGCGCCGGCTCCGACCAATGTGTGCAGCTCGTCGATGAACAGGATCACCGTCTTGCTCTGCTGGATCTCGTTCATGACGGCCTTGAGCCGTTCCTCGAACTGCCCTCGGTACTTGGTGCCCGCGATGACCGCGGCCATGTCGAGCGCCAATACCCGGTGACCCTTCAGTGACTCGGTGATCGCGCCGTCGGCGATGATCTGGGCGAGACCTTCCACGATCGCCGTCTTACCGACGCCAGGCTCGCCGATGAGAACCGGGTTGTTCTTCTTCCGGCGGCACAGGATCTCGACCACCCGCTCGATTTCCAAAGCCCGGCCGATGGTCGGGTCGAGCTTGCCCTGGCGGGCCAGCTCGGTGAGGTCTCGGCAGAAATGATCCAGCGCCGGTGTCTTGGACTTCTTGTCGCCACTCTTGGACGACGAGGTGCCCGGTCCGCCACCGCCGATGCCGGCCGGTTCGGAAGGGGCAACGTCCGACCCGAGGACCTTGAGCGTCTCCTCGCGGGCCTCGTCGAGCGTGACGCCGAGCGAGTTCAGGACCTGTGCGGCGATCCCCTTCTCCTCACGGAGAAGGCCCAGGAGCAGGTGCTCGGTGCCGACATAGGAGTGATTGAAGTCGCGGGCCTCGGCCATGGCGAACTCGAGCACCTTCTTCGCTCGAGACGTATAGGGCAGCTCACCTAACGCGATGGTGGCCTTGCCCTTACGGACCGACTCCTCGACTCGTTCGTGAATCTGCTCGAGGTCGACGTTGAGGTTGGTGAGGACCGCCGCGGCGACCCCCTCGCCCTCGCGAATGAGCCCCAACAGAATGTGCTCGGTGCCGACATAGTCGTGCTGGAGGCGGATCGCCTCTTCCCTGGCCATGGCCAGGACCTTCCGCACGCGGTCGGTAAAGTTGTAGTTCATCTCCGCTAAGATCCGTCGGAGGGCTCACCTTCGTCGGACGCTGCGTCGTCCGGTGAGACCTCGCCTTCGGCAGCGAGAATGCGTCGCACGAATGCCGCTCGGTGTGCGTCGCTTTCCGTTGGAGGTAGGTCACGCCCCGCCGCCTCTTCCAAGTGCGCCGGCTGCGTGAAGATCATCATCTTGTTGAGCGTGTATACACGAAGCCCAGGGAGTAGTTTCAGGCTCAATCCGAGCCTTACCCCTGACAGAAGATTCATCAATTCTTCGAAGGAAAGCGAGCGCGCGAAGCGCAGCAATCCATAGGCACGCCAGATCTTGTCCTCGGTGACGCCTCTGGCATCCCTCAGAAGCACCTGCCGGGCCTGCAGCTCGTACTGGATGACCTGGCGGACCACTTTGTCCAAATGGTCGACCAGATCCTCTTCGGTCTTACCCAGCGTCGTCTGGTTCGACACCTGGAAGAAGTTGCCCACAACCTCCGAGCCTTCGCCGTAGAGGCCCCGAAATGTGAGCCCCACCTGGCCGAGTCCCTGGAGCACCTTCCCAATCTCTTTGGTGAGCACGAGACCCGGTAGGTGCATGAACACCGAGGCGCGCATCCCCGATCCGACGTTCGTGGGGCAGCTCGTCAGGAACCCGAACTCTTGATGGTACGCGAAGGGCATCTCCTGCCCGAGCTCTTCGTCGAGACGGTCGACCAAGCGCCAAGCCTCTTCGATGCGTAGCCCCGAGAGGAGGCTCTGCACCCGCAGATGATCCTCCTCGTTGACCATGACCGTCAGTGGCTGGTGCCCGGACAGGTGTACGGCGGTCCCACGGGCTGGCCCAGTCTCGTCGTCGCCGAGCAGGTCGCGGGTCACGAGGCGCCGCTCCAACAAAATACGCCGAGTCCGCAACGCGACTCCCGGTAGTTCGATGAGCGTCCCGCCGGCCAAAGAGGGAGCCTGTGCCGCCGAGTCCTTGAAGCGCTTGAGCACGGCCTCGCGGTCGTTGACCCTGGCGCGCGGACCGAATGCGTGACCTTGAAGGTTCCGAGCGAGGCGGACCCTGGTGGACAGCACGATGTCGGCGTGATCTCCGCTGGCCTCGAGCCAGCTGAGACCGTGGTCGGGAAGCACCGTGAAGTCTGTCATGCGGGCTCGAGCGCCCGGATCTCGTCCCTGAGCTCCGCCGCGCGCTCGAAGTCCTCGGACTCCACCGCGCGACCGAGTTTTCTGCGGAGACCGTCAAGCCGCTGCTCGAGCTCCGAAGACGTGGGATCGGGCGGCAGGTAGATCTTGCCGACGTGCTGGGTGCCGCCGTGCACGCGCCTCAGGAGCTTCTTGAGGTGAGGCCCGTACGTTTCGTAGCAATGCGGACAGCCCAGGCGCCCCGTTTCGCGGAAGTCGGCGAAGGTCAGGCCGCAGAACGAGCAGCTCTCGTCCGTGGCATCGAGCCCGGACATCGTGTCCTTGCCCATCTGGGCCAGAAAGTCCGTCAACGGGAAGTTGACGGGCTCCGGGGCGCTCTCGAGGCCCTTCTCTGCGGCGCACTTCTCGCAGAGCCGGTGCGTCGACATCTGATTGTTCACGATTTGGGTGAGATGCACGACGGCCTCAGTAGAGCCACAGTTGTCACATACCAGATCCGCCATCGAAGTCTCCTGGGGATGCCGCGTCCCCGCCCTGTACCCGGGAGCCTTGCCCGTAGGCGCAAGCCCCCTCGTTTCCAGAAGCCCACCCTGGCTCCTTTCGCTGGCTACACCCCAGCGGTCGGTTGGAGCCGTCCCTCTTCGAGCACGAGGATCCGGTCGGCGCGGGTGGCCAGGTTCCGGTTGTGCGTCACCACGATCAGTGACAGGTCCCGCTTCTCTCGGATGCTGAACAACAGGTCGTGGAGCTTCAGGCTCGTGCTGGCGTCGAGATTGCCGGACGGCTCGTCGGCCAAGAGCACCAGCGGCTGGTTCATGAGCGCGCGAGCCACGGCGACGCGCTGCTGCTCTCCCCCCGACAGCTGTCGCGGCTTGTGCGTCTCACGGTGCTCCAGGCCGACCTCGGCCAGGAGCGCGCGCGCGCGCTTCCGCGCGTCCGGAAAGCTCCGGCCACTGAGCAGGGCCGGCATCATGACGTTTTCGATGGCGGTGAACTCGCGCAGGAGGTGGTGAAACTGAAAGACGAAGCCGACCTGGCGGTTGCGCGCTCCGGCCAGCTCGTCCTCACCCAGAGCCGAGACGTCCCGCCCGCCCAGGAGGACCTTCCCGGCCGTGGGACGATCTAAAGCACCGAGGAGATGAAGGAGGGTCGACTTGCCGGACCCACTCGCCCCCGTGATGGCGACGGCGTCGCCCGTCTCAAGTGTCAGACTCACCCCACGCAGAACGTCGATGCGACTGCCGTCCCCTCCCACGTAGCTCTTCTCGAGGTCGTGCGCCTCGACCGGGGCGTGCCCCTGGTCGGCCGCCTCAGTCATGGCGGATCGCATCCACGGGCTCCAGGCGAGAAGCCTGCATCGCTGGGTAGATGGTCGCCAAGAACGACACCGCGATGCTGCCCGCCACGATCATCACGACGTCGGGCCACTGTAGCGACACGGGCAGATGGTCCACGAAGTAGACGTCCGGCGGGATCTTGATGACCTCGTAGGTCCCCTGGACCCAGGCCAGCACGACGCCCCCAAGCGTCCCGATGAGCGTGCCCGTCACGCCGATCCAAGCCCCTTGGAGCACGAACACCCGCAAGATACCACCGCG
>JAOTVA010000095.1 GCA_029863645.1 Gemmatimonadota bacterium | reverse complement strand
CGGCCCGGAGGGAGAATACCAGAGCTTCAGCGGGCTCCCAAAGAGCACGCCCGCCAATCTCATGGCGCTCGTATTTCGGTCCAGCGCGGTAGGCGTGACCGACCTGCTGCGGGTAAGCAAGCGGCGTGCGCTCGAGATGCTCACGTACGATGCCGAGCGTACGTACGAGAAGCGGGATCACATGAGCGCAGGGGCGTTCCTGGACTCTCTGAACTTCCCACCGAAGGCTCGGCGCCTCTTCTTCGACGTGTTCGCGCATTCCTTCTTCAATCCGGAGGAGGACATGTCCGCGGCCGAGCTTCTGATGATGTTCCACTTCTACTTCACCGGGAATCCCGAGGGGCTTGTCTTCGACGTAGCGCGGGCCCCGTTCTCCACTGGGATCTGGGAGCCGTTCGGTGAGTACCTGGAGTCCCTGGGTGTATCGATTCGGAGGGGGTGCATCGTTAGGCGGCTCGAGCGTGAAGGAACGCTCGGTTGGCGGGTCAGCACGGACGGCGAATCGTGGGCATGCGGGGAGGTGGTGATCGCCCTGCCGGTCGTGCCGCTCAAGGAACTCGTGCACGCCTCGCCGGACCTGAACGACGCGGGGTGGCGCTCCGCTGTCGAGGAGCTGGACCTCACGAACCCGTTTGCCGTTTGGCGGCTTTGGCTGGACCGGCCCACCGACCCCGGTCGGCTTCCATTCGTCGGAACGACGGGGATGGGCCGGCTCGACAACATCTCACTGTACCATCTCTTCGAGGACGAGAGCCGGGCGTGGAGTGAAAAGCACTCGGGCGCGGTTGTCGAGCTCCATGCGTACGCCATCGCGTCGGACTACGACGAAGCAGAACTGAAGGCCGAGCTGCTCGCGGGCTTGCACGCACTGTACCCGGAGACCCGCGATGCGAGTATCGTGGAGGAGCGGTATCTGGTGCGTCAGGACTGTCCCGCGTTCGCACCCGGCTCGTACCGTTCGAGGCCTGGCGTCGAGACCCCTTTCGAGGGCGTCGCGATCGCCGGCGACTTCGTAAAGCTCCCGATCCCGACCGCGTTGATGGAACGCGCGACCGCGTCGGGCTTTCTGGCGGCTAACCACCTTCTGGCCCGGCACCACGTACGATCAGAACCAATCCGATCGATCCCACCTCGGGGCCTCTTGGCCCGACTTCCCACTTGACGACAAACGAGATGAGCGAAGAGAAGCATATCAACGTAGGAAGAGGCCTGCCCCCAGCGGAGTCGATCTCCGACCTTCCGGACTGGAAGCAGGCGCAGCCTGCATGGATCGAGTCGGCCCTCCAGCAAGCCCTCCGGCGACCTTCCGGGGGCTGGTACGTCGTCGATTCGACGCGCGCCATCGGATCGGGGCCTCGAAGCTATCGCATCGCCGGGGAGGACTACGTGGTCTGGCGCGGTAGTGATGGCTTCCTGATCGCGCCCGATCACTGCCCCCACATGGGTGCACGCCTCTCCGACGGCTTCGTGCGGGACGCGTGCGTGGTCTGCCCGTGGCATGGTCTCGCCCTCGGCGCTGACGGCCTCGGCAAATGGCAGCCGCTCCCCACGTTCGACGACGGGGTGTTGCTCTGGGTGCGACCGGATTCTGGCGCGGACGCGACTCCGGAGCCGATTCTACCCGAACGCCCGACCCGGTACTTCGACGCGGTCATGCGGCTGGAGGCCCGCTGCGACCCCCGAGACGTCCTCGCGAACCGGCTGGACCCGTGGCATGGGGCCCACTTCCACCCGCACTCGTTCGGTCGCCTGAAGGTGATCGAGAAGGACGAGTCGACCATATCGGTGCGCGTCGTCTACAAGATCAGCAAGCGTTTCGGCATGGAGGTGGACGCCGTGTTTCACTGCCCGGACCCCCGGACCATCGTGATGACCATCGTCGGAGGGGAAGGAGTCGGCTCGGTCGTCGAGACGCATGCGACGCCGATCGAGGCCGGGCGCTCCGCAGTCATCGAGGCGACTCTGGCGGCGTCCGATCGCCCTCAGTTCCACTGGTTCATGAACGCGCTTGGACGGTTCATTCGACCGGTCATCGAGAAGAGGGCGCGACGGCTGTGGGTCGAGGACGCCGAGTACGCGGAGCGGCGGTACGAGCTGCGAAATGGGGGGCTTCGCCCACCGCTCGAGGAGCTCTAGCCGACCCGCCGGCGCCCCGAGGGTCGGGGGCGGCAGATTCAACATGCGTCCGGCGCCGGGTGCCTTTACCTTGGCCGCCTTCCGGCGTCGCCGGACGTCCAGAGTAATCACAGCGTCGCTGGAGGGTTGGGCACGTGACCGACCGCATCGCGAGTCTCCTCAACATGAAGAGGGGCGAGTTGACGCTGGGCGTCCTCTCGGTCGTCTTCCACTTCTGCGTCCTGGGCGGGTACTACTTCCTGCGGCCGGTGCGGGACGCGATGGGCATGTCGAGCGGAATGGATCAGCTCCGGTGGCTGTTCCTCGTCACGTCCTTCGTGTCTCTGGGGCTCGTGCTCGCGTTCGGAGGGGTCGTCGGCCGGACCAACCGCCGCCGCTTCATCCCGACAGCCTATCTGTTCGTGATCGTGTGTCTGTTCGGCTTCGCGGGTCTGCTCTTCATGGATGCGAGAGCCGGTGGCGGACTGATCGGCACAGACGCGGAGACGGCCTTGTCGCAGGGCGTCGGCTACGTGTTCTACGTGTGGTTGAGTGCCATCAACCTCTTCGTGACAAGCGTCTTCTGGGCCTTCATGGTCGACCTGTTCGACACGGACCAGGGCAAGCGGATGTTCGGGTTCATCGCGATCGGGGGCACGCTGGGGGCCAGCATCGGCGGTTGGTCGACGAGCACGATCAGTGGCATGACCGAGTCGGTGTATCTGCCAGCCATCTTGATGCTCATGGGTGCCGCGCTCTTCGCCGCCGGTATCGGGGTGATGCTCACGCTCGATCGAATGGCACTGAAGTCCGAGTACTCGCGCCATACCGCCGACCGGCCCGCAGCGACGTCATCGGACGGGTCCGCTGATGCGAGCACCGGCGGGAGCTTCTGGGATGGGGCAACCCATGTGGTGAAGTCGCCGTACATGCTCGGCATCGGCCTGTGGGTCGTGTTCATGGCTATCTCGAACACGATGATCTACTTCACCCAGGCCAACATCGTCGAGGACACCGCGGATACGTTCAGCCAGGCGGTCGCGGGCTTCGCGCAGTTCGATATGTGGGCGAACATCGCCACGGGCATCACTCAGATCTTCGTGACTACTCGCGTCATCAAGAAGCTGGGCGTGGGTTGGACGCTGGCCATTCTGCCCGTCGTGACTATGTCGGGCTTCGCCGTCCTGGCGGTGTGGCCCGTCTTCGGCGTGATGGTCTTCTTCCAGGCGATCCACCGTGCGACGCGGTACGCCTTGTCGCGACCCGCCCGCGAGACGCTGTGGAGCGTCGTGCCGGCGTCGGACAAGTACAAGGCCAAGCCCGTGGTCGACGTGTTCCTGTACCGGGGCGGTGACGTTGCCGGAGTGGGCGTGGATAGCGCCTTCGCCGCCCTCGGTCTGACGCTGGGATGGGTGGCCGCCGCGACAGTGCCCTTGGCCGGTGGATGGGTGATGCTCTCGAGCGCGCTCGGCCGGGCCCAGCAGAAGAACGTCCAGGAGTTGGCCGAGACCGAGGCCGAAGCTGAGGCTGTCGCGGGGGTTTAGGGGTCAGCCTGCCGAGTCGCCCTCGGCCTCCCCCTCTCCGAAGAGCTCCGTGCTCAGGTAGCGGCTGGCAGAGTCGGGCGCGATGCACACCACGTTGTGGCCGGGACCCAGCTCGCGGGCGACCTGCATCGCGGCCCAAACGATCGCCCCGCTGCTCATCCCCACGAAGAGACCCTCTTCACGCGCGAGGCGCCTGGCGAGGGGGAACGCGTCCTCTTCCCACGCCTTGATCACGCGATCGATGACCGAGCGGTCGAGGTTGTCGGGAATGAAGCCCGGCCCCATGCCCTGGAACTGGTGTTGGCCGCGCTCCTCACCCGACAACACGGCGCTGCGTCCTGGCTCGACCGCCACGACCAAGACGTCGTCCAGCCGTTCCTTCAGGTAACGCCCCACGCCGGAGATGGTGCCGCCCGTTCCGCTGCCGTATACGAAGGCGTCGATGCGACCCTCCATCGCCTCCCACAACTCGGGGGCCGTCGTCTCGTAGTGCGCCTGCGGGTTGGCGGGGTTCGAAAACTGATTCGGTAGGAAGGCGCCGGTTTCGTCTCGGATCTTCTCGGCCTCTGCGATCGCGGCAATCATCCGCAGCTCCGGGTCGGTCAGGACGAGCTCGGCACCATACGCGACAAGCGTGCGCTTCCGTTCCTCGCTCATCTGCGCCGGCAGGGTAAGGATGAGCTTGTACCCGCGCGCGGCAGCGACCTGTGCAAGGCCGATTCCGGTGTTGCCCGACGTCGGTTCGACGATGGTGTCGCCGGGCTTCAGCAGGCCGCATTCCTCGCCCGAGATGATCATCGACAGCGCAGGACGGTCCTTGATCGAGCCGCCTGGGTTCATGCCCTCCAGCTTTACCCAGACCGCCGCCGATTCCGGTTCGGCGACTCGTTCAAGGCGCACTAGCGGGGTGTGACCTATGAAGGAGTCAATCATTACTTGCGACTCTTGCTTGGCTTTGTGAAGATACCGGGCATAAATTTTCGACAGTGGCGGGAACGTCGTCCTTTCAGGAGGCGCTACCGCCCCCCGCGCGGGGTGTTCCGCGCAGTATGTGTGGTCGGGACGTACGGGTCATCCGCACTCCGACGATCGCAACATTAAGGGAGCGCGATGATGCGTACCAAGGGAACCGTGAAGTGGTTCAATGACCAGAAGGGCTTCGGATTCATCACGCCTGAGGACGGGAGCAAGGACTGCTTCGTGCACCATAGCGCGATTCAGTCCGATGGCTTTAGGAGTCTCGCCGAAGGAGCCCAGGTCGAGTTCGATCTGGTCGAGGGCGCCAAAGGCCCGGCGGCCGAGAACGTCGTCCCGCTCTAGTAGAACCGGTTCCATGATCCAAGAGCGGGTCGTCCCGAGAAGTCGGGGCGGCCCGCTTTGTCGTTCCCGCTCATGAGGATCTTCCGCCGCGTCGTGCTGGTGCACCGTGCTTTGCGTTACTACGGGCGGATCGACCCCGAGGAGATCCACTGGATGCGTAGCATCCTCAGGCCCGGCGACGTCGCCATCGACGTGGGAGCCTACAAGGGCGGCTACACGTATTGGATGCGTCACAGCGTCGGTGAGTCCGGCCTGGTCGTCTGCTTCGAGCCACAGCCTTCGCTAGCTGCGTACTTGAGGCGGTGCGTCCGTGCGTTCGGCTGGACGAACGTCGGAGTCGAGGAGCTCGCCCTTTCGTCGACGGAAGGCGGCGGTATGCTCTACGTCCCGAATGGCAAACCTTCACCTGGCGCGTCCCTTGTCGGGGCTTCACTCCCCTCGGGCTCCCAAGGATACCCAGTGCGGACTGGGACTCTGGATCGGGCTCTGGAAAGTCAGCCCCGGAACGCCCCGGTGCGCCTCATTAAATGCGATGTCGAAGGACACGAGCTCGACGTCTTCCTGGGCGCGCGGCAGACGCTGGAGACCGACCGACCGTTCATTCTGTTCGAGTGTGAGGCACGCCACCTCGCCAAAGGCTGCATGGCCGACGTCTTCGGACATCTACAAAGCCTCGGCTACTCTGGCTCTTTCTTCTGGGGTAGAGAGCGGATCGACGTAAGCGCCTTCGACGTGGATCGCCATCAGGTGCAGGGGCGACGGCCCTACGGCAACAACTTCGTGTTCACGCCTGACGAGGCGCCCGCACCCGAATGAGGAAGATACATGCGGTCTGACGCGACCACTGTGGAGCAATACCTCACCGAGCTTCCTGATGACCGCCGGCGGGCAGTTGAGGCCGTGCGGGAGACGATTCTCGCTAACCTACCCGAGGGGTACGAGGAGGCCATGAACTGGGGAATGATCAGCTACCAAGTTCCGTTGGAAGTCCATCCCGATACGTACAACGGACAACCGCTCATGTACGCGGCACTCGCTTCCCAGAAGAACCACATGGCCGTCCATCTGTCGGCGATCTACGCGAATGAGAAGGCGAGGAAGGACTTCGAGGCCGCCTATAAGGCGACGGGCAAGCGGTTCGACGTGGGCAAGTCGTGCGTCCGCTTCAAGAAACTCGAAGATCTGCCTCTCGATGTGATCGGGGAGGCGGTGGCCCGCGTACCTGTCGATCGCTTCATCGCTATGTACGAGCGCGCCCGCGAGGGCCACGTCCAATGATCGATCTGCGTAGCGACACGGTGACCAAGCCGACTCCGGGGATGCGGGCGGCCATGGCCGCGGCGGACGTGGGCGACGACGTCTATGGGGAGGACCCAGCCGTCAATGAGCTCGAGGCCCGGACGGCACAGCTGCTCGGCAAAGAGGATGCGGTCTTCGTCCCCACCGGCACCATGTCGAATCAGATCGGCATTCGGATCCACACGGAGCCCGGCGATCTGGCTCTTGTAGAGGGCACGGCCCACATCGTCGCGAACGAGGGCGGGGGTGCTGCGGCCATCAGCGGAGTGACGATTCGGCCACTGCGCGGCGTGCGGGGCGTCTTCACCGCGGACGAAGTCGATGCCGCAGTCGGCGTCTCGCACCCGTTCAAGCCTACTACGCTCAGCCCACCGCCTCGCCTGCTTTGCGTGGAGAATACGCACAACGCCGGAGGGGGCACGGTCTGGCCGCTCGAGTCGATGCACGCGGTATGCCAAGCCGGACGCCGCCACGGACTGGCCCTCCATCTGGATGGGGCCCGCCTCTGGCACGCGTCGGCGGCCTCCGGGGTCACCGAACGGGAATTCGCCGAGCCGTTCGACACGGTGAACGTGTGCTTCAGCAAGGGCCTGGGAGCCCCCGTGGGGTCAGCGCTGGCGGGTGGGCGCGCGCTGATCGCCCGGGCGAGGCGGTTCAAGCAGCAATTCGGCGGCGGGATGAGACAAGCCGGCGTTCTGGCCGCTTCGGCGCTCTATGCGCTTGAGAATCACCGACCGCACCTGGCCGAGGATGTCCGGCGGGCCCAGACGCTCGCCAAGGGCCTGGCGACGCTCGAAGGAATCGACATCGACCCCGCCGATGTCCATTCGAACATCGTGCGCTTCTCGGTTACATCAGGCAGGGCTCCTGCGTTCGCCGAAGCCTGTCACGCCGCTGGAGTCCACATGATTCCGGGTGGAGCGCGCGGCGTTCGCGCGGTGCTTCACCGCGACATCTCGGACGAGGACGTTGCGCGGGCACTCGACCAGATCGCATCCGTGTTGCCTCAGGCGGTGCCGAGCGCGTAGCAGAGGTGCCGCGCTCTTCTTCGCGCCTTTTCTGAAGATCGCACAAGATCGACCGCAAGTGTGGCGTTTGCGCGAGGCCCCTAGCGACTGTCTATTCAATTGGTTGCACCCTCGAACCAACTGGAGGTCACGACATCGTGCGAAGGCGCCGCTCCGCCGAACTCGTTTACGTAATCGGCCGCTAACACTACGTCGTGCGACGTATACGGGCGCACCCTTCCGGGCAGTAGCTTAACTATACCGGGCGGCTCGGGGACCGAGCGAAGGGCCCGGACCGAAGTGAGTCATCGAGGAGGGCACGCGTCGTGAAACGCCAGTCACAGGCTCAATTCAAGCGTCCTGTCGAGCACCCCTTCACCGCGGATCAGCGGGACTCGACCACGGTTCTCTTGGGGGGCCTTTCGCCGCGCCACGATCGACTCCTGGAAGCCAGCCTGCGGGCCCTCGGATACCGGTGCAAGGCCCTCCCCAACGTCTCGCTCGACGCGTATGAGTGCGCTCGCGAGTACGGCAACAACGGCCAGTGCAACCCCACGTACTTCACGGTCGGAAACCTCGTGAAGTACGTGCAGGGCCTCGCGGCCGAAGGAATGAGTCGAGAAGAGATCATCGACTCGCATGTATTCGTGACTGCCGGATCCTGCGGCACCTGCCGGTTCGGCATGTACGAAGCCGAGTACCGCTACGCCCTCATGAACGCAGGATTCGAGGGATTTCGCGTTCTGTTGTTCGGAACCGACGATGGCATCGATCAGTCGACCGGTCAGAAGGCCGGCCTCGACATGAATCTGGACTTCTTTCTCGGCATCATCACCGCATTCAACGTTGCCGACGTCCTGAACCAGTTCCACTACAAAACCCGTGGCTATGAGGTCACCCCCGGCGCTGTCGATGCGGCCACGGACGATGTCCTCGCACACCTCGAGCAAGTGATTTGCACGCGAGCGATCTTCTCGCTGCCCGACTCACGCGCTCATTTCCTCTCCGGGACGCCATTGGAGGCGAAGGCGACCTATCTGGGCAAGATGCTCCATCTTCTTCGCGGAACCGAAATGGTGGACGCCATGGCGGTGGCCCGCGATCGATACGATCAGGTCGAGCTGGATCCGTTCCGCGTCAAACCCATCGTCAAGATCATCGGCGAGTTCTGGGCGCAGACGACCGAAGGTCAGGGCAACTTCAACATGCATCGCTTCCTCGAGCATGAGGGCGCGGAAGTGTTCGTCGACCGGTCGTTGTTCACGCGACTCATGTACCTGCTTCACATGCACAAGCAGGCTACGCTCGATCGCAAGGGACTCACCAATGGCGACGGCAGACTCCGGCACTACCGGGCCTATTATCGGAAACGGGGCATGCTGACGCTGGCCGAGAAGATCCTCAAGCGCGAGAACGATCGCCTGCTCGAGGCCCTCGGCGGCGGCCTCCATGAAATGGCGTCGCAGTACGAACTCGAGCGGCTCGCCCGCCCCTACTGGAACTGGCGCACCTCATCCGGCGAGAGTCACCTGGAGATCGCCGAAAACATCTATTACCACCAGCACCATCTCTGCCACATGGTGCTCAGTCTGAAGCCGTTCTCGTGCATGCCGAGCACCCAGTCCGACGGCGTGCAGACCCGAGTGGTCGAGGACCACCCCGGAATGATCTACCTCCCCATCGAAACGTCGGGTGACGGCGAGGTCATCGCCCACAGCCGGGTCCAGATGGCGCTCGGTGGTGCGCGCACGAAGGCGAGAAAAGAGATGGCTCGCGTTCTCGAGGCGAGCCGATGGACGATCGACGAGCTGCGCTCGTACGCCGACGATCACCCCGACATCACGCGCGCCAGCTATGCGGTTCCGCACCACCCCGGCATCGTCGGTCGCGCCGCGAACATGGCGATTCACGTCGGATCTCTGCTCGCCGCGCGACCGCCCATGGTCGCCCAGCCGAGGGGGGTGTGAGGTGAACGCGCAATCGCTGAGCATCGGCATCGACGTCGGTTCGACCACGGTAAAGGCGGTCCTAATCGACACCCTGACAGACGCGATCCTCTGGCAGGATTACCAGCGCCACGAGGGGAGACAGCTCTCCAAGGTCCTCGAGCTGCTGACGGCGCTGCACGCCGACGTCCCGGAGGCGTCTCGCAACGGAACGCGGGCCTTCGCGACCGGGAGTGGAGCGGCGGTGCTCGAAGACTGCCTCGGCGCGAAGTTCGTGCAGGAGGTCAACGCCGTAGCACTCGCCGTGGAGCGCCTCCATCCCGAAGTCGGCTCCGTCGTCGAACTCGGAGGCCAGGATGCCAAGATCGTCATCTTCCGCGACGACCCGAGCGGCGGGAAGAAGAAGATCCCGACCATGAACGACAAGTGTGCAGGCGGCACCGGCGCCGTCCTGGACAAGATCAGCGCCAAACTGGGTATTCCGCCCGAACAACTCGCCCAGCAGCGCTACGCCGGGATCAGACTTCACCACGTGGCCGGCAAGTGCGGCGTCTTCGCCGAAACCGACATCAACAGCCTCCAGCTCGTCGGCATTCCGACCGACCAGCTCATGGCGAGCCTGTTCGACGCCATCGTGGGTCAGAACCTCTCGGTTCTGACGCGTGGTCACACGTTGCGACCTCACGTGCTTCTCCTCGGTGGGCCGAACACCTTCATCGAGGGCATGGCCGAAGCGTGGAAGGCCAACATTCCTCCGATCTGGGAGGAGCGGGAAGTCCCACTCCCCGAGGGGGTCGACCCCACCTCGCTGATCTACGTGCCGGACAACGCCCTGTATTTCGCGGCGATCGGTGCCGTCGATTACGGTCGCAACGAGGATGAAAGTGTGGGGCGCTACTCCGGGCTGGAGGGTCTGAGACGGGAGATCGAGCGGAGTGGCGGTGAAACGCGTGCCGTCGCGTTGCCGGGTCTGAGCAAGAGTGCGGAGGAGCTCGAGCAATTCAAGCGGAAGTACGAGAGGCAGCCCTTCGTTCCGGCGACGTTTGAGCGGGGACAGACGGTCAGAGCCGTTCTCGGGCTCGACGGAGGCTCGACGTCGACGAAAGGCGTCCTCCTCGACGAAAACTCACGCGTCCTCGTCAAGGCGTACCAGCTGTCGAAGGGGAACCCCATCGAAGACACCAAGGAGATCGTGGCCAAGCTGCGCGCTTCCGTGGAAGACCATGGGGCAGCGCTGGACATCATCGGCTTTGGTGTGACCGGGTACGCCAAGGACGTCCTCAAGGACGTGTTCGGCGCAGACGTCGCGATCGTAGAAACCGTCGCGCACACCTCGTCAGCTCTGCACTTCTACGACGATGTGGACGTCATCTGCGACGTGGGCGGTCAGGACATCAAGATCATGATCCTGAAGGACGGCCACGTGAAGGACTTCAAGCTCAACACCCAGTGCTCCGCCGGGAACGGATACTTCCTGCAGAGCACCGCCCAGAGTCTCGGCGTGCCTGTGGAGGAATACGCGGACGTGGCCTTCCGGGCAGAGTCCATGCCCACGTTCGGGTACGGATGTGCCGTCTTCATGCAGACCGACATCGTCAACTTCCAACGGCAGGGCTGGACACCGGAGCAGATCATGGCCGGCCTGGCTGCGGTGTTGCCGAAGAACATCTGGCTCTACGTCGCACAGATGCCGAACCTGGCCCGACTGGGAACACGCTTCGTGCTACAGGGAGGAACACAGCACAATTTGGCCGCAGTGAAGTCGCAGGTCGACTTCATACGTGAGCGGTTCCACGGAAAGGACGTGGAGCCCGACATCGTCGTCCACGAGCATTGCGGCGAGAGTGGTGCGATCGGAGCCGGTCTCGAAGCGCTCCGCATCCAATCGGGACTGCAGGAATCTTCCTTCATCGGGTTGGACGAGACTGCTGCGACGACGTACACGACGACGACCAACGAGAGCACCCGGTGTCACTTCTGCAAGAACAAGTGCCTGAGAACGTTCATCGATGTACGGGTCGCGAGCCGGAGTAACGGGTCAGAGGCGGCGACGGTCAGCCAAATGGGCAAGGCCGTCACCAACGGCTCGAAGGTGCCTCTGGCCGCCGGAGCGCGGCGACTCATCGTGGGCAACTCCTGCGAGAAGGGCCTGGTCGAAAGCGTCGGCGAGATGCGAGTCATCAAGGCTCGGCTGGACACGGCCGCCGAGGATACCCCGAATCTGGTCGATGCCGCGGCATCGAACGCCTTCAGGAGCTATGAACCCACGCTGATCGCTGATCGACCCGACCGTTTGCCGGTCACGACCGCGGCCAGGCGAAGAGCGCATCTCATGGAGGCCAGGCCCCACCTGCGCATCGGCATCCCGCGGGTTCTGTCACTGTTCAGCGTCGCCCCGATCTTCCGTGCCTACTTCGAGAGTCTGGGCGTTCAGTCTCGGAACGTGGTCTTCTCCGACAAGACGTCGGCCGACCTGTACCGGGCCGGCGCCAAGCGTGGATCGATCGATCCCTGCTTCCCCAGCAAACTCGCGATCCCGCACGTCCACAACCTCCTATACAAGAAGCACGAGAGGGCTCCGCTGGACATCATCTTCTTCCCGATGGTGGACGACGTACCCTCCGAAATGGCGCACGCGATCGGCCATCGGATCTGCCCCACGATCACGGCGACCCCCGAAGCGACCAGAGCGGCGTTCACCAAAGAGGTCGATGTCTTCGCTCAGAAGGGTGTGCGCTTCATGAACACCTTCGTGAACATGGGGCAGCCCGCACTCTTCGAACGGCAGATGTACGAGGCGTTCCAGGACGTTCTCGGTGTTTCGCCGGTGGAGAATCAGCGAGCCATCCAGGCCGGCATGGACGCACATAAGGCGTACACCGATTCGCTGCGGGCCATGACGCGAGATGAGCTTCGGCGACTGGAGCGGGAGAACCGGATCGGGATCGTGCTCCTCAGCCGACCCTACCATGCGGACCAGGGAATCAACCACGACATCCTAGCCGAGTTCCAGAAGCTCGGATATCCGATCTTCACGCCGTCGAGCCTGCCGGTGGACGGTGACGTCATCGAGTCGCTCTTCGGAGACGAAGTCCGGGCTGGAATCATCGAAGACCCCCTCGACATTCGGGACGTCTGGAAGAACGCCTACAGCGAGAACTCCAACTGGAAGCTGTGGGCGGCGAAGTTCGCGGCCCGACACCCCAACCTGATCGCGATGGAGATCAACAATTTCCGCTGCGGTCACGACGCGCCGATCTTTGCGGTGATCGAGGGAATCGTCGAGGCTGCCGGCACACCCATCTTCACGTTCCGCGAT
>JAOTVA010000094.1 GCA_029863645.1 Gemmatimonadota bacterium | reverse complement strand
GAGGTTGGCGCCTAGCGCGTCGCTCTGGGTGCTGTACTGCACGAGGCCACTCAGGAAGAGTCGGGGCGAAAAGCTGTAGCTCAGGCGGGTCGATGCCACGTGCTGGGTGAAGTCCCCGCCTGGCAGATCGACCCAGTTGAAGGAGATGTTGGGCTCCATGGAGAGCTGCGGCGTGAGCGCGATGCGCGCCCGTTGAAACCCCACTGAAGTACGGGTTCCGTCGTAGAAGCTCCCATACTGTGCCGACAGATTGCCCGAGTAGGGCCGCTGCAGCCCGAAGCCGTAGCTGACCGAGGCGCTGCGGAAGTCGTACCGGCCCGCAGGGATGGCCACGCCCGACGCGATGTTGAAGACGTCCTGAAGGTTCTCGTACGACTCGGTGAAATTGGCGCTGAACGAGTCGCTGTTCTCGAATTCGATCCCGAACTGGCCCTGGAATTCGCGGGACTCCACGAAGCCACCCGGGTGATTCTCCAGATAGTCGACTCGGCCCTCGAGCGTTACTTGCCTGATCCAGTCGATGGAGGCCGGCCGCGGGCTCACCCTCGTCGTGACATAGGTTTCCCGTAGACCCCGGCGTCGCGCGAAGCCGAGCTCGGGATTGAAGTCCTCGCCGACGAACAGGTGATCCACCCGAGCCCCGATCAGATCGCCCCCGTAAGCGACCTGGGCCCGGTAGCTGTCGTCTGAGCCAATCAGGCCCTCGGTCCGGGTCGTGGCGTAGTAGCTCAGGAAGCTCAAGTCCTCGAAGAACGAGAAGCTGCCATCAACCCCGTATAGCTGGTTGGACCCGTCGGCCACAACCGACTCGGAACGGTTCTCATAAAGCACGCCGATGCTGCTCCGACGGAAGATGTCCCGCCTCAGCCGCACCACGCTGAAGTTGGTCGACTCGGCACCCACGCTCGCCAGGTCGTCGGTTTGGATGCTGAGCGCGCCAACATCGAACGCACCGACTTTACCCGTCACGCGGCCTCCCCCGATGATGGGCACCGGGGACCCACCGCCGAAGCCCTGCAGTCCGATGCGGCGGCTGAAGAACATCGTCGGCGCGCTGACTCCCCCTCCCCCGAAGCCTCCCCCACCGGAAGTGCCGAAGTCGAAGATCCCCCGGCCCTCCAGAAAGAACTCTCGCTTCTCGGGAAAGAAGAGCGTGAACCGGGAAAGGTTCACCTGCTGCTCGTCCACCTCGACCTGTGCGAAATCGGTGCGGTACGTGAAGTCCGCCGTGAGGTTCTCGGTGATGCCGACCTTCAGGTCCACACCTCCGTCTGCATCGAGGTCGTTACGGATCGGATCCGGGGTCGCGTTCAGATCAGTGCTGAGCCCGGCGATGCCGTAGGGCTTCAGCTCGACCACCCTGCTGGCCGGAGGCGCCTGGAGCCCGACAAGCGTGCCGGCACGCGAGACCCGGAACGAGCCCTGGGCGCCGCCGCCTGCCACGGCCAGTGACAAGAAGGTCAGGTGGTTCCACTCGTTCTTCCGACGAATGGCACGCCTGAGCTGCACGCCCCACACTTGGTCTCGGCCCGGACGGTACCGCAGCGACTTGAACGGGATCCGCATCTCGACCGTCCAGCCACCCTCGAAGCGCCCGACGCGGACGTCCCACACCGGATTCCAGTCCGTGTTGGGATTTCCCTCGTTCGTGATGGCGAACTCCGCCAGTGCTCCCAGCGGATTCGTGTAGAACATGACCCCGTTTCGGCGGTCGTAGTACGTATCGAACATGACTCCGAACGAGTCGTTGTTGCGGAGCTGATTGGTGTCGCGCCGCATCTCGTTGGCGACCCACTCGCTTTCGGGAGCGGAGTCCCAGTTGCGGGCCGACACGTAGATGTCGGTGTCGTCGAAAGAGATCCACGACTCGGTGCGCTCGGTCGGCGGCGCGCCGTTGTCGGGCACGGCCTGGATGTAGTCCGAGATCGCCAGGGTGTTGGCGTAGAACGGCTCGTCCAGAACGCCGTCGAGACGGATCGGCTCGTTCAACCGGACCGCTCGGACCGTGGCGTTGCCTGCGGCATCCCTGGTGACGACGGCCGGGGCGACGGGAGCGGGAGGGCCATCGATCAGTGGCCCTCCCCCGTCCGGCAGTTGACCCGCAAGGGAGGCCGTGAGTCCGGATACTGCGAGCAGCAGGAGCGAGAGCGCGCCAGCGAGTTTGGCTGTCATGACCACACAGACCGCCCGACCTGGGAAAGTGTTGGTGACCCAGCGGGTCGCGCCCTACGGCGCTCCCTTGCTGCGGGCGGGTACGCGCACCCGGGCCCAGCCCAGGTTACAGGGCCACCTCGGTGTGACCGATTGCCCCTGTACCGTCTCTTCGTACCCCGACTCCTTCTTGCTCACGGTGACGATGTCGTAGCGCCACACGTCGTCGGGGCTCGGGTCGAAGGTGAGGCCAGGGTCCGACGCGACCGAGATCTCGGGAGCGAAGTAGGCGTCCGGTGGGAGGACCCCCGGATCCCATCGGTAGCTCATCGTGAGCGATCCGTCGGGCTCGAACGTGACCACCTTTTCGAGGTCGCCGACCCCGTTTGATGTCATCGTTACCGTCACCTGGCCGTCTTCGCGCGCCACTGACGCGCTGAACCGCTCCTCTGCCCAGGTTCGGACCGGGGTGTAATCCGCGGCTTCATAGGCACGGGGACCGAGTCCGACGGGGAGTACACGCTCGATTCCGATCGCACGAACGTCGTGATCGACGGGCGGCAACGAGGCGAACGTCAGCCCTTCTTCGAGCTCATGAATGGACGGCATCGCGTTCCCGGTGGGCTCGTGTTTCGCGTCCCCCGCGGGCTCGTGCTGCTGTTGCGGTTCGTCGTCCACCGTCGTGCGGTGGTAGCTCTCCCGCCTCCGTGTCAGGACGTCGGCTAGGTTTGCACCGGACGCGAAGTCCGTGAGCTCCACGAGGCGCCCGCCTGCGTGGGGTTCCACAAGCGCCGCGAACGCGCTCGAATGCACGCAGATCTCTTCGTGCCCGTCGCCGTCGACATCCGTGCTTTCGAACGCCAGGGGTTCGCCGGCGCGGAGAACGCCTTCGGCCTCGGCCAGATTCTGCCATGTCGCATTGCGCAGATGCCGCAGGTACAAGCCACCGAAGACGCCGTGCCAATAGGGATCATTGCACTGCGCCCGGCCAACGGCACGACGTGCGTCCGCTGGATCCCCAGCCGCTCGGCACATTTCCGAAAGGCGCTGGGCCTTCTTGTGCATCCGATTCGATTCGTCGTAGCGCGTGAGAAAGTTGCGCCAATGCCCGCCCCGGAGAACGTGCGTCGCTCGGGCCTCGTGCTCGAGCTCGGCCGATGCCCATTCGAGGGTCTCCGCCGCGCGCGGAGGCAGCGACCACAGGTCCATCTCGCGATACGATGCAGAGGGGAGATACGCCAAGCCGGCTGAAGCGACCTCGCGACACACAGCGGCCGGGGTGTCCAGCTGCACGATGCCCTCCTCCCGGAGTTGCTCCATCTCGTCGAGGAACGCCTCGAGCCATCCCTGCTCCCAGACCCACTCTGCCGTCCCCGGCCAGCCACCGAACTTCTCTCCGTCGTCGGCCAGCACGGCAACCTCGTGGCCTGCCGACGCCAGACGGCGCAGGTATGCGCCGATCTCACCGGGGCTGCGAAAGGGGACGAGGTACCGCAGCCGCTCGTCGATGGGCAGCACCGACACTGAGCGCCCGCCCGCCTCGGTCCGCCAGGGGCGATGCAGCTGATCCCGCTCGTACCCGGCCACGAGGAAGTGCCGGTCATCGACCAGGACCTGCTCTACCCCGGCGTCAGCCAGATCACGCGGCAGGTCTGGCTCCCACACGCGCTCGGTCAGCCACAGCGCCCGCGCGTCGGCTCCGAATCGTTCGGCCAGCCATTCGCGCATCCACCCGATCTGCTGCAGGCGGTCGTCCCGCGTCAGCACAGGCAGCACAGGTTCGTAGAAGCCCGCGAGCAAGGGCTCCACGGCGCCACGGTCGACGAGCTTGCCAATGACGTCGAGGAGCCTGTGGCCCCGCCCGTCGAGCCATTCGAGCAGAGGTCCCGACACATGCAGCGCCAGCGGGGTCAGGCCGCGCTCGTCGCAGCGCTCCAAGAACGGTAGGTACACGTCTTCGACGTGACTCTCGAACACATGGTCGAAGTTGCCCACGGGCTGATGGAGGTGCAGCCCGAATATGAAGCGGAGCGGCGCCCCTGACGGGAGTCCGGTGCCGTCGAGGTCGGGCGCGATGCCGAGACGTTCGACGAGCGGCGTGACGTGGGGCTCCCAGTCGCCGCCGCGCGCAAGAAAGCGCGCCACCGCAGTTCGCGCGCCGACCACGTCTTCTTCGTTGGCATCTGCGAGCGCCGCCAGCGCCTCGCGAACAGAGTCGTTCGAGGGATGCCGCAGCGCCCGCTCGACCACGCGGAGGTGAGCAGCCGAGTCGGCGACCGCAGGCTCCGGAGCGACATCGCCGGAGTCCCCTCCTCTCAGTCCCACGGCTCCGCCGCGCACCGACGCACGCCAGAAGTCGGCCCCGGTGCCCTCGTTCGGATCGTTCGAGATCGCCTCCTCGAGGCGCCGCACGAGTCGCTCCTCGGCGTCGCCGGCCGCCGGACCGGCCATATCAATGGCGTGCGCGGCGTAGAGGAGATTCTGCAGCGGCTCTAGGCCGGCGATGTCGTCGAAGAACCATGCACAGGACGTGTCCATGCGGAGCAGATCCCGCTCCATCTCCAGAAGTTCGATCGCGCGATCCCCCTCACGGGTGGAGAGCCCCCGCACGCCATGCCACTCGAGGAACGCATCGCGCGTCTCCCTCGAGGCGTCCAGGATCGTCCCGAAGTCGTCGCGCGCCCGCCAAGGATCGTCCAGGAGCGCCCCGCCCTCCTCCTCGAAGGCCGCGTGAAGCGTTTCGCCCAGCTCGTACAGGGCCTCACGAAGCACCGTGCGCCATTCCTGCGAGCTCTCCTGGGACGGATCGATTCGGCAGCCGCACGCAGCGTGCCATCGCCCGACTCCGTGGCTGCACGACCACGAGCTCGGCTCCACGATCACGACCGCCTCTTCGGGAGGGTGCCGGTCCAGCGCCGCTCCGAACCCTTCCACGACGAGGTCCGGCCGATGCGAGGCCCCGGCCAACGCCGCTGCCAACCCCATCTCGCCCCAGCCGTGATGGTGACCGAACGTCTCCCCATCGGTCGCCATCGACACGACCGCTTGCGACTCGCTCGCTGCCACCAGGCGCTCGACCCAGAGATCCGCGTCTCGCACCAACGAGCCGAAGGCCACGTCGTGTGACATGGGGCCGTCGTACACGAAGACCGCAATGCTCCGCCCGCCGCCGAGTCTTACACGCCCTGGCAGCCCGCCCGCGGGCACACTGCTGACCTGGTCTGGGCCGAGTACCGTGAAGCTGACCCCTTCCTGAGCCAAGACCTCCAGGGTCTCCATGTCGACGGCCGCCTCGGGGAGCCACATCCCGTGCGGCCGGCGCCCGAAGCGGCGCTCGAAGTCGCTGATCCCCCAGCGCACCTCCGTCACCTTCTCTCGCCGGGAGGTCAGAGGGAGGATCACGTGGTGGTAGGGCTGGGCCACCGCGTTGCCGTGTCCGGTTCGGGCCAAGGAGCGAGCGTCCGCTTCGAGGAAGCTCCGGTAGGTCGCGGGTCGTTCGCGCGCCAGCCAGCGCAACAGCGTCGGCCCGGCATCCCAACTCATCCACTCGAGGGTGTTCAGGACGCCGGTAATGCGACCCTCTCCGTCCTTTAGTGGCGCGGCGACCACTGCGCGGTAGCACTCGTCGTGGATGCGCGCGTTCCAGTCGTGATGCGGCGCGGCCGAGCCCTGCCGCGGCACCCGGTCGGTCCACGGATCTTCCCGTGGGGGCTGATAGAAGTGGCCGTGAATCACGACCGAGCTACGCTTCGTCAAGGCGATACGGTCACTTCGCTATGCTGGCGCGCCGGATCTCGGCCGCGCGTAGGTAGACTTCCTGGTAGCGCTGGACCCCGGCGCGCCACGAGAAGTCCCTCGCCATCGCCTCGCGCACATGCTCTTCCCACGTCTCGCGGCTCCCGTAGAGGGCGGCCGCGAAGCCCACGACCTCTTCGAGCGCCCAGGGCTGGTACTCGTCGAAGAGGAATCCGGTGATCCGGTCTTCTACGGTGTCGGCGAGGCCGCCGACGCGACGAACCACCGGCAGCGCTCCGTACCGCTGCGCACGCATCTGGGTGAGGCCACAGGGCTCGTATTGCGACGGCATCAGCAGGAAATCCGCACCAGCGAGCAGGCGATGTTCTCGGTCCTCGGTGAAATCGAAGTGAGCGCTCACCTTGTCCGGATGCATATCGGACAAGCCCCGCAACGCATCCTCGTACCGCTTCTCTCCCTCGCCAAGAAAGATCCACTGCGCGTCGAGCTTGGAGAACATCTCAGTCTGCAGGATTATGTCATACCCCTTCTGCTCGGCGAGCCGCGCGGTCATTCCGAAGAGCGGGATATGAGGTGCGACTGGCAGGCCCACGGCGTCTTGCAGCCACGCCTTGCAGCGTGCCTTACCGCCGAGGTCGTCCCGGCTAAAGTGGGCGTCGATGATCTTGTCGCTCGAGGGGTCCCAGACGTCGTAGTCGATGCCGTTCAAGATCCCGACGAATCGGTCCTGCAGGGTATTGAATGTGTCGTGAAGGCCGAAGCCGCCACCCCGGGTGCGCAGCTCATGGGCGTGCGTGGGGGAGACCGTCGTCACGAAGTCGGAGAAGACGAGCCCGCCCTTCAGGATGTTGACCTTGCCGTACCACTCGAGCTGGTCCGAGTTGAACAGGGCTCGATCGAGGCCGATTTCTTCCATGATCTCGGGGCCGTAGTAGCCCTGGTACCCCGCGTTATGCACGGTCAGAACGCACGAGATCGCATCGTAGTAGGGATCGCCGGCCCGTTGGGTGCGAAGGAAGACCGACGCCAGCGCCGTGTGCCAGTCGTGGGCGTGGATCGTGGTGGGCCCAGGAGAGATGGCGGGCAAAGCCGCGAGCACCGCTTGGCAGAAGAACGCGAACCGGATGTGGTTGTCGCTGAAATCCCCCTCCGGAGTGCCATACAGGCTCGGGCGCCCGAAGTAACCATCGTGCTCCACGAACAGGATCCGTGGATTGTCGCTCCCTTCGGGGTTCTCGAAGATCCTCGCGGTTTCCAGCTTCGTGCCGACTCGCACCTGCACGGGTTCGCCCCGAGGGACGAGCCCCGGAAACAGAGCGCGCACCTTCGCGTACAGCGGGATGATCGCAAACGCCTGTGCGCCTGCGGCGGCCTGGTGTCGAGCGATGCCTCGTACGGCCTCCGCCAGCCCGCCGGTACGCGCGTACGGGAAGTACTCCGCCGAGAGGTGCACCACGGTCGCGTCGTATGCCGGCGCCGGGAGACCCTCGGACGAGGGAAGCGTGGTTTGGATGAGATTCATGTGAGGCGCTGGACGCGGGTCCCTATCTTGGACAACCTCAACATAGAGATCACCCGCGGTCGCGCGAAGTGTCCGGCCCCCCGCGGGTACAACGTCCCCGTCGCAGGAGCCTGGAGTCTTTGGAGGTGGCGAACCCCAACGAAGTCCCGGAGCGCCTTCAGGAGGCCCTGAAGAGCCTGGTCGACGGCCGGTGCGCCGCCCCATTCGACGTCCTCGGGATGCACCCCGCCGCTGGCGGGGGTTGGGTCGTGCGCGTCTTCATCCCGTGGGCCCGCTCCGTGACCATCATCCGGAGAGGCCCACGCGCACCGATGGAGCAACAGGGGGAGAGCGGGCTATTCACGCGGGCGTTCCCCAACGCGAAGGGTCCATTCAAGTACCGACTCCTCGTGGAGGACATGGAAGGCGGCGAGTGGGAGATCGAGGACCCGTACCGTTTCGCGCCAACGCTCGACGAAGGACGGGTCCACGCCTTCCTGAGTGGGAGTGAGCGCCGCATTCACGACACCTTGGGCGCGCTCCCCACGAATCACGGGGGTGTCGAGGGGACGCGCTTCGCCGTGTGGGCTCCCCACGCCGAAGCCGTGAACCTCATGGGCGACATGAACGGATGGGATGGGAGATGTCACCCCATGCGGCCGAGAGGAGCCACGGGCGTTTGGGAGCTATTCGTCCCGGGCGTGGGCAACGGGTCCCGTTACAAGTACCAAGTCGTCGCGAACGGTGAGCGGAGCGAACGGGCCGACCCCTGTGGCAGAGCGGCAGAGCTCCGCCCCGCGACGGCGTCGGAGGTCTGGGATGCGCACCGGTACGCGTGGAACGACAAAGAGTGGATGACCGAGAGGGCCGCCTGGGTCGCCGATTCGAAGCCAATGAGTACGTACGAGGTGCACCTGGGGTCCTGGCGTCGCCCCGCCGACACCAGTCAGAATCGTTGGCTGGGGTACCGGGAGCTGGCGGAAACGCTCCTACCGTACGTAAAGGAGCTGGGCTTCACCCACCTGGAGCTCCTGCCTGTCGTGGAGCATCCGCTGGACCAGAGTTGGGGCTATCAGCCGCTGGGGTTCTTCGCGCCCACGTCGCGGTACGGGAATCCAGACGACCTACGGCACTTCATCGACCGGGCCCACCAGCTCGGCCTCGGCGTGATCTTGGATTGGGTACCCGGACACTTCCCGACGGACGGGCACGGCCTGGCTTTGTTCGACGGCACCCCGCTGTATGAGCACCCCGATCCGGCACAGGCCCAGCACCCGGACTGGGGCACGCTGGTCTTCGATTTCTCGAAGCCTGCCGTCCGTTCGTTCCTGATCTCGAGCGCGATCCACTGGCTGGAGGACTATCACATCGACGGCCTACGCGTCGATGCGGTCGCCTCTATGCTCTATCTGGACTACTCGCGCCCCGATGGCACCTGGACGCCGAACGAGTACGGGGGCCGCGAGGACCTACACGCGCTGCAGTTTCTGCGAGAACTGAACGACGCGGTGCACCAGGAAATTCCGGGTGCAATGATGCTCGCCGAGGAATCGACGTCATGGCCTGGCGTCTCCCAGGGTACCGATCTCGGCGGCGTTGGATTCGACCAGAAGTGGAACATGGGATGGATGCACGACACGCTCGACGTGATGTCCAAGGACCCGCTCTATCGGTCCTACGACTACGGCCGGCTCACCTTCTCGATTCTGTATGCGTTCAGCGAGCGCTTCGTCCTTCCCTTGTCCCACGACGAGGTCGTGCACGAGAAGGGATCGCTCCTCGCGAAGATGCCCGGCACGAACGAGGAGAAGTTCGCCAACCTGCGACTCTTGTACGCATACATGTGGACTCATCCCGGCAAGAAGCTGCTCTTCATGGGGGGAGAGCTCGCCCAATGGACGGAGTGGGACGTGGACGACCAGCTCGACTGGGCCCTCCAGGAATGGGAGCCGCATCGCGGCGTGGGGCTGCTCGTGCGGGACCTGAATCTTCTCTACCGTGAGCAGCGGGCACTCCACGAGCTCGACTTCCAACCCGAAGGGTTCGAATGGCTCGATTGCAGCGCGGCGGACAGCACCCTGCTCTCGTGGCTCCGCTGGTCCGCGGGCTGGGAGGAAGTCGTGGTCGTCGCCGCCAACTTCACGCCCGTCCACCGTGGGCACTTCAGGCTCGGGGTACCCTGGCCCGGGCGGTATCGCGTGCTCCTCAACACCGACGCACCCGTCTACGGCGGCTTAGGCGTGCCCGTTCCGCCCGTGCTCGAGGCCCAGCCCGGATCCCTACACGGTCGAGATCAGTACGTCGAGTTCACTTTGCCCGGGCTGTCGACGGTCGTCCTTACGCCCGACCGCTGACGACCCTCCCCGCGCCTCTAATGGACCGCGCGGATGACCTTTTCAGCGAGCGCTCTCGTGATCGACGGAACCTGGGCGACGTCGTCGACCGACGCCGTCCGGAGGCCCCCGAAGGATCCGAAGCGGTCGACCAGTGCGGCGCGCCGCTTCGGCCCAATGCCGCGAACGGCGCGTCGATCCAGCTCCCGCTCCAGCCGCATCATCTCCAGCTCCCGACCGACCGCGGCCGGCTCCGGCACGTTCTGCTCTTCGCGTTCCAGCTCGGACAGCAGCCCGAGCCACTCGTCGTGATTCCAGCCCTCAGGATGGCGCTCCACGAACGTCTTCAATCGGTCCTGCATCGCTCTAACTCCCTGTTGGTATCGATCCTGCACTCCCGCTCCCGATCACGACCGCGTCCGTCGGCGGATCGTCCCCCTCGGTGATTCCCCGGAGCGCCGGCACGTAGAAGCGTTCCGTGTAATCCTTCACCATCCGTCTCGTCGTGAAGTCCTTCCCGCCGACGATGGCCGCCTGCTTCATCATCGCGACCCAGGCAGTCGGCAGCCCGCGCGCATCACGCGCGTAGTACGTCGGCACGACTTCGCGTTCGAGCAGCGTGAAGAGCGATTCATGGTCGATCGCGTCGAGCTCATCGCCCTCGGCCTCCGCCTTCGGGATGGCCCACCCGTTCTCGCCGTTGAATCCTTCCGCCCACCAGCCGTCCAGCGTGCTCAGCTGAGGCACAAAGTTGAGCGCGGCCTTCATCCCGCTGGTCCCGCTCGCCTCCATAGGCACGCGCGGGAGATTGAGCCAGAGGTCCACGCCCTGAACGAGCCTGTGGGCCACATGCACGTCGTAGTCCTCCATGAACGCGATGCGCCCCTCGAACTGGGCCTCACGCGACGCCCTCCACACGCGCTGCAGGACGGCCTTGGCCTCGTCGTCCGCCGGATGTGCCTTACCGGAGAAGATGAGCTGGACTGGGCGGTGCGGATCGGTCAGCAGACGCCGCAGCCGGGCCTCGTCCTTGAAGAGGAGGCTGGCGCGCTTGTAGGTGGCGAAGCGCCGCGCGAACCCGATCGTGAGCGGTTCGGGCCCGAGCAGCGTCCCGGCGCCCACGAGGTGGGTGGTGTCCTTCCAGAACGTCTTCCAGCGCTGACGCGCCTGCTCGCGACAGAAGTCGAGGAGCGTGCGCTTGAGGAGACGGTGCGTCTCCCAAATGCGGTGGTCGTCCAGCTCCAGGATGCGGTCCCAGTCGGCACCCTCGGGCGGATTCTTCTCCCAGTACTCACCGTACACCTCGTCGAGAAGAATCATGAGGTGGTGGGACATCCAGCTGCCGACGTGCACCCCGTTCGTGATACCCACGACCGGGACGTCTTCCTGCTCCCGTCCCGGCCACAGCCCTGTCCAGAGCTCGCGCGTGACCTGGCCGTGCAGCTTCGCCACACCATTCACATGCCTCGCCAAGCGAAATGCCGCGGCGGTCATGTGGAACGACCCGTGGTTCATGTCCGGGTGACGACCCAGTTCCATGAAGCCCGCTCGGTCCAACCCGAGGCCTTCGTGATAGTCGCCGCAGACCGAGTCGAGGAGGTCCTCGTAGAAGATGTCATGGCCGGCCGCCACGGGCGTGTGGGTCGTGAAGACGGACCGGGCCCTGACCTGCTGGACCGCTTCGTCGAAGCTCAGCCCCTCGGCCAGATACTCGCGCAGCCTCTCGACCATCATGAACGTCGCGTGGCCCTCGTTGGCATGCCACGCGCCCGGCGAGATTCCCAATGCACGGAGCACACGCACACCGCCGACCCCCAGGACCCACTCCTGCTTGAGCCGGTACTCCTGACCGCCTCCGTAGAGCTTGTAGGTGAGCTCACGGTCCGCTGGGTCATTCTCGGGGAGGTTGGTGTCCAGCAAGTAGAGTTGGACCCGCCCCACGTTCAGCTGCCAGACCCCGATGTGCACCGGCCTACCCGCGGTCTCCAGCACCGCGACCGTCCGAGAATCGTCGGGCCCATGGATCTGCATCAACGGCATGATCTTCGGGTCGAAGACCTCGTCCGAGTCCCCTTGCCAGCCCTCACGGTCCAGCTGTTGGTCGAAGTATCCCTTCGAGTACAGGAGGCCCACGCCGATGAGCGGCACCGCCAAATCCGAAGCCGACTTGCAGTGGTCACCGGCCAGAATGCCCAAGCCACCTGAGTAGATCGGGATCGAATTGTGAAGTCCGAACTCTGCGCAGAAGTACGCGACCGTGGCATCCTGTAGGTCCGGAAAGGTCTCCGGATACCACCCTACCGTCGGGTCGATCGCCCGGTCGAGCTCCTCCATGACCCTCGCGTAGTCAGCCAGGTACTTCTTGTCCCTGGAAAGATGCGCGAGCCGGTTGGGGTCGACTTGGCGCAGCATCGCAACCGGGTTGTGCCGGGTGGCAGACCAGATCGTGGGGTCGATGTTGCGAAGCAGCAGTCGGGCGCGCCGGTCCCAGCGCCACCAAAGGTTGAGGGCGACGCGTTCGAGCCCTGCAATGGGCTCGGGGAGATATGGGATCTTGCCCGAATCCGGGGTCATGGGAGGGGAATCGAACCGGTGATGGAGTGCCGAGGATGGAAGGTGCAATCTCGCTCGGGCGCGTCGGGATGTGAAGACTATCTTGGTCTCGGTCCGGGGGTCCCGCATGATGCCACGTCCCACGAAAAGGAAGAGGTCATGGAACTGAAGGATTCTGTCGCTTTAATCACGGGGGGCTCCGAGGGAATCGGGCGCGCCATCGCCGAAGCACTCATCGCCGAAGGCGCCCGGGTCACGATTACGGGGCGTCGACAGGACGCCCTCGAGCGCTCGGCCCAAGCGATCGGCGCCGAGTGGATCGTAGGCGACGTGGGCAACGAAACCGACGCAAATCGTGCGGTTGCCGAGGTCATCGCGAACCACGGCCACCTCGACATTCTGGTGAACAACGCCGGGTACGGGCTCTT
>JAOTVA010000093.1 GCA_029863645.1 Gemmatimonadota bacterium | reverse complement strand
GATCCCCACGGCGGCGCAGAGCAACCGACCGGCCGAGCTGTCCAGCTCCGTCGACGACGGCTTCACGATCGCGGTCGTGGGCGACGTCATCATTGCCCACTCGCTGGAGCACATGATGTCCAATCCGCGGTTCGCGGAGGTCGTGAGCCTGCTGCAAAATGCCGATGTGGCGACCGGGAATCTGGAGACCCAGATCATCGATGGTCGAACGTTCCTCGGCGCCCGAGGGGGCAGCACGCACGGCGCCGAACCCGAGTCGGCCGAATGGCTAAAGGAGATGGGCTTCGACATCATGGCCCGTCCCAACAACCATGCGAACGACTACGGCTTCGAGGGCCTCGTCGAGACGAGCCGGCACCTGGATCGTGCCGGGCTGCAGCACTCCGGATTCGGCAATACGTACTGGGCCGCGCGCTCCGCACGCTTCTACACGACGCGCCGCGGTCGCGTCGGCATGGTGGCGACGTCTGAAAACTCGCAGGCGGCGGCGCCGGCCCGTGGTGAGTGGCCGGGCACGGGCGGACTGAGCCCGTTCAACGTGACGCAGTACTTCATGGTGCCGGCCGACTCTTGGGACGCCGTGCGTACACTGCGCAATCTCTTCCCGAACGGCACGGGCTTCTACGCGCGTGGCGCGAATACCGAGGACCGCATCGCCGCCGTTGGACAGCAATTCAGGAAGGCACCGCCTGGCGTCACGGAGCCGTACTACTCGTACGACATCAATCAGAACGACATGCGGGATGTGGTTGCCGCGGTCCGAGAAGGGAAGATGCGGTCGGACTTCGTCACGGTCGCGCTGCACTCCCATGATTTCCGTGATACGCGAGGCGGCTATCGCGGGTACAACATTCCAGAAGCCGACCATCTCGACACGAACCCGAGCATCGCGGACTACTTGCCCGTCATCGCGAAGGCGGCAATCGACAACGGCGCGGACATCTTTCAGGGCACGGGCGTACACGTGCTGCGCGGCATCGAGATCTACAACAACCGGCCGATCTTCTACGGCCTCGGGGAATTCCTCCGCCAGAGAGACATTGGCGGGCTGGCCGGCCGGGGTGACCCGAGTCGCGACGGGTGTGTGGGATGTCCCTTTCCGGCGAAGTACGAGAGCGTCGTGGCCGTGAGTGAGTTCCAAGGCGACCGTCTGGTCGAAGTGCGGCTCTACCCCGTCGAGCTCAGGTACGAGAGCGAGCGCATGGCCCACCGCGGGGTTCCCGAGACCGCTCCGGCGGATCAGGGCCGTCGCATTCTGGAGCGGCTTCAGGAGCTTTCGACTCCGCTCGGGACGCGCATCACGATCGAGGGTGGCGTCGGCTACATCCGGCCCTAGGACTCGGTGTCCATCGACGACGTGCGGGCGCAGCTCGAGGCGCAGATCGGGCAAGAGGCCCCCGCCAGCGATTGGGTGCAGGTCGATCAGAAGCGCATCGACCAGTTCGCCGAGGCCACCGGCGACCACCAGTGGATTCACGTGGATGTCGACCGCAGCAAGCGTGAATCTCCGTACGGAGCCCCGATCGCACACGGCTATCTCACGCTGTCGCTGCTGCCGATGCTCGCGTCGTTGGGGCCTGATGAGCAGCCCCGTTACCCGGGCGTGAAGCTCAGCGTGAACTACGGGTTGAACAGGGTGCGTTTTCCGGCCGCAGTCAGATCGGGCGCTCGTGTCCGCGCGCGGACCATCCTCAAAGAAGTGACCGAGGTGCCCGGCGCCCTTCAGCTCGTCCGTGTCGTGACGATCGACATCGAGGGCGAAGAGAAGCCGGCCTGCGTGGCCGAGAGCGTCAGCCGCCTCTACTTCGAATAGGGGCTACGCGGCAGCGCCGGAGGCGCTCTACGCGCCCCAGATCGCCGGCAGTCGGTCGAAGAACCAGAGCGTGGCGAGCGCACCCAGCCCGTAGCCGAGGACCGGCTGCAGCCACGGCAGAGGGGCCCGAACTACCTTCGTCAGCATGCGCGCGGCGGCGATCAGGGCGATCACGAAGACGAGCTGTCCCGCCTCGACCCCGAGGTTGAAGAAGAGCAGTGCCAGCGGAATGGCGCTCTCCGGCAGCCCGATCTCACCGAGCGCCCCCGCGAAGCCAAGCCCATGCAGCAGGCCGAAGATGAAGGCGACAAGCCACGGCTTGCGATGCGTGAGATGGATCAGCCCGCGATCGGCCGCGACGATCTCACGCGCGAGCAGCACGATGGACAGCGCGATCGCCGCCTCGATGGGTGCGCGATCCACCGGGATGTATCCGAGTACCGACGCACACAACGTCAGACTGTGTGCCGCCGTGAACGCGGTGATCGTCTTCACGAGCGGCACGAAGCCGTGCACGAGGAGCAAAAGGCCGAGGACGAAGAGGAGGTGGTCGATGCCGAGCAGGATGTGTTCGGCTCCGAGGCCGAGGTACGTGCCCGCCACGGCGAGGCCGGAACCGAAGCCATCGAGCAGATTCCCGATCTCGATGGGCACCGTCGCTCCCCTACCACGGAAGTAGGCGGTCGCCGAGGATCCGTCGCCCCAACGGGCCAGTGCCACGACGCCCGCGAGCGACCACGGCAGGGTGAGCACGTCATCGGCGTCCAGCGGGCTTTGGCACTGGAAGACGAAGCCTGATGTGACCTGGACCTCGGCGTCCTCCTCAGCGACTGGCTCGCAGCGCACGGGCAGTACACCCCGGGGATCAGAGATCGGCTGAACCTGAGTATCGACGATCGACAGCACGTATCGTCCCGGACCGATCTCGTCGAGAAAGATGCGTGCGACGGAGGTCACGTCGACGTCGTGCGCCACGGCAGGAGTCACCAGCGTCAGCGCCGCGACCGCGCATAAGACCGTGCCCAGCCGATTCACCTCCCCGGCTCCTCACCTTCGACGACCACGTCGTACCGCGCCCGCAGCTCGGCGACGCGGGCCAGTAGCCGTCGGTCCTCCTGCTCCGCGATCCAGTCCAACCGGGCCGCTTCCCGCACCACCTCGAGCGGCGGAACGATGGCCTCTGAGCGCTCACGCACGCGGAACCAGTGTTGGCCGCGTACGCTCTCGTAGGCGTCGACCCAGTCCCCGACCTCGGTCCCGAAGACCGCGCTCGCGGAAGCGTCCCCGAAGATCTGGGCGAGGTCGTCGAGGGAGAGTCTCGACATCACCCGGCTCGCAACAAGCCCGCCACCTGTCAGCTCCGCCGGTTCGGCTCCATCGAGGAGCTCAGTTGGGAGGGGCGCACCGACGGGGAGGACGACCTCGTCCACCGTGACTGTGGCCTCGACTGCGTACCGCTCGCTGTTCCCGGCATAGTACGCCCTGAGCTCCTCATCGCTCGGCTGAATGACGTCTCCGCTCAGCACATGGAGCATCTTCTGCACGAGGATGTCATCGATGCGCTCGTCTTCCGCGAGCCCCAAGGCCTGTGCCTCACGAACAAGCACCCGCTCGTCGATGTAGCGCTCGAGGACGAGCTGCCGCTCGTCGTCGGTCAAGCGCTGGCCCTCCTGCGCTTCGACTTGGAGAATCCGCCACTCGATCTCGTCTCGAGTGATCTCGATGACGTCGTCCCCAGGACCGAACAGGGCGCTCACGCCGAACAACAACGCTGCGAGCGCCACGAAGTGCACCAGGGGCTCGCGCAACAGGGCTCGGAGAGCCGGTGTGGAGGGGTCGGTCATGGCGGAGAGGGCCCACTACGCCGGAGGGCGGTCGGTTTCGGGCGAAGAAGATAAGGATGCCCTCCCGTGGGAGCATCCCCGGCATTCTTGCCGGCGCTCGGCGCCCGGTCTACTCTCACGCCGGCAGTGACTCCGCGTGGCCTAACGGGTGGTGACCCGAGATCCAGGGCGGAGTCCCCAACTTGTGGAGGTGTTGCATGGAAGGACGATCTTTATTGGTGTTGGTGTTGGTCGTCGGCCTGTCGAGCTGCGCGCCGGCAGAAGAGGCCGCGATGGGCGGGGCCGGAGGCCAACAGATGGCCGACGGGGCACGGTGGAGCTACCACAACTGGCCGACCGGACCCTACCAGGTCAATCCTGCGTGGCCGAGACCGCTCCCGGACGACGAGCACTCCCACGTGGGTTGGACGTGGGGCTCCATGGGAGGCGTCTACGCCGAGTCGCCGGACCGCATCTGGATCGCCATGCGTGGCGAGTTGCCCTTGCAGCCCGGCATGACGCCCTGGCAGGCGTACGGCGCCACCAATGTGGTCGGCAATGCACCGCCCACGACCGACGGCCTGAGCGCAACGTGCAACCCGACGCAGAACCGCCGCGGCTACGAGCGGCGTTGGGAGCACAGCATTTTCGTCGTCGACGGAGAGGGCAACCACGTCGAGAATTGGGACCACATGAACGAGCTCTTTGCGGCGCAGCCGTGTGGTCGCGGTCCCCACAAGGTCAAGATGAGCCCGTACGATCAGGACAAGCACGTGTGGATCATCGACGACCAGCTGCACATGATCTACAAGTTCACGTACGACGGCGAGCTCGTGTACTCGCACGGCCAGCTCGGAGTGCGCGGGCGGGGACCGAACACGTTCGCCCGGCCGACCGACATCGCATGGCTTCCCGACGGCACGTACTTCATCAGCGACGGATATGACGGCAAGCGGGTCGCGAAGTTCGATCCGGAAGGCAACTTCATCATGGACTGGGGGCAGGAGCCCGTGGATGCGGACAACCCGGGTCCGAGCGAGTTCAACAACCCGCATAGCATCCAGATCAGCTCGGACCGCAGACTATATGTTGTGGACCGGGGCCACGAGCGCATGCAGGTGTTCGACGAGAACGGCAACTTCCTCGACATGTGGACGCTACGCTCGCCGAACTGGCCGGAAAGCCAGAACACCCTGTTCGTCAACCACCTCATCGATGTCGACGACAACATCTGGGTGTCGAACGCGCCTCCGGGCCGGATCGAAAAGTACGACCTAGAAGGGAACCACCTCTACGGATGGGGTGCGACAGGCATCGAGGCTGGAAGGCTCGCCTGTTCGCACGGCTTCACGACCGACCAGGAAGGGAATCTCTACGTCGCGGACTGCTTCGCCGGCCGCGTACAGAAGTTCGAGCCGATCCCCGGGGCAAACCCGGATCATGTCGTCGGCCAGATCCTCAGGGAGTACCCGGTCAACTAGGACGTTTGTTGGTCGAACTACTCGTACCTGAGGGCCTCCATGGGATCGACCCTGGAGGCCCTCAGCGCGGGCAGGTATCCCGCGCCGAGCGCGACCGCGAAGAGGGTGACGACGACGCCCGCCAGCACCCACGGGTCCGTCCCGTCGACCTCGAAGAGCAGAGCCTGAGCGCCTCGCCCGAGAAAGTAGGCTCCCACAAGACCGATGGCTCCGCCCACGAGCGCCATGCGGCCTACCTGGCCGAGCACCATGCGCCGGACTCGTTGCTGACCCGCCCCGAGCGCCATGCGGACACCGATTTCCCGTGTCCGCTGGGCCACCGTGTAGGCGAGTACGCCATACAGCCCGACCGCTGCGAGCAACGTCGCGAGTAGCGCAAAGCCGGAGGTCAGCACACCCACGATCCTGTCGACGAACACGTTCTCCTGGATCTGTTGCACCAGCGTGCGGGTGTCGTTGACCGGAAGGTTCGGATCGAGACGCTCCACCAGCGGCGCGATCGCACCCATGACCTGTGATGGGTCTGCCTGCGTGCGCGCGTAGAAGGTGAGGGATGAAGCGCCTTCCTGACGATACGGCAGGAAGAAGAGGGGCGGCACAGGATCCTTTACGTCGGAATACTTGGCGTCCTGCACGACGCCTACGATTTGGATGTCCAGCTCGTCGCTGTCGCCGCCGTCGTCCGACATGTACTTCCCGACGGCATTGCGCCCGTCGAGGCCGAACTTGCGAGTGAACGCCTCATTTACGACTGCCACCAACGGGGCGCCCTCCGCATCCGACTCGGTGAAGTCACGCCCCGCGATGAGCGGCATGCCCAGGGTGGAGAAGTAGCCGGCTCCAACGACGTTGTAGTTCGAACCCGCGTTCACGCCGGGCTCCCACGCGAAACCCTCCACAGCCACGCTCGTCCCCCAGTTGCTACCTCCCAGCACCGGGACCATCGCGGACGAAACGGCAGAGACACCGGGGACCGCCGCGAGAGCCTGCTCCGTTCTCTGGAACAGCTCGAGCGACGCCCCGCTCTCGTAGCCGTTGAGTGAAGGGGAGAGCGAAAACGTCACGACGCCCTCTGCCTGGAGCCCCAGGTCGACCCGACTCACGTTCGACAGGCTCTTGATGAAGAGTCCCGCGCCCGCCAAGAGCGAGAGAGAGAGTGCGAATTGGAGCGTGACCAGGACGGATCGGTAGCGTTGGGCCCCGCGTGAGCCCGAGGCCTGACCCGAGTTGGCCCGCAGCACCCCGACGAGGTCGGAACGCGTGGCATGGAGCGCCGGATACAGCCCGAAGACGAGTCCCGTGCCGAGCGCTAGCAGGGCCGTGAACAACATGACGTTCGGCTCGAGGCTTACGGTGAGGAAGTGGGTAGCGTCTGCGGGCAGGTATGAGGCGATAAGCCCCAGTGTCCACCGAGCGACAAACAGGCTCGCGAGCCCACCGAGGGAGGCTAGTAGGATCGACTCGGTCATGAGCTGGCCTAGAAGCTGGAACCGCCCTCCACCGAGCGCACTGCGCAGAGCCATCTCCTGTCCTCGACTCGCGCCGCGGGCGAGAAGGAGGTTGGCGATGTTCGCGCACGCGATCAGCAGCACGAACCCCGTCACCGTGAAGAGCATGATGAGCGGCGCTCGAGCCTCGCGGTTGGTGGAGCTCTGGCCGCGGCGTCCCGGCCCGCCCAGGATCTGCTTCGCTCTGAATCGCTCCATGGTCTGCGGCGTCATCGACTGTTGGAGCGGAACCTCCACCTCGTTGATGATCGACCCGTACAGCGCGTTCGCCTCGGCGAGGGCCTGCTCGATGCTGCCTTCGGGCCGGAGGCGACCAAAGAGGTAGAAGAAATACGCCGTCCTTCGTTCGTAGCGATCCCAGCTCGGGATCATGAGGTGCGTCATGCTCAGCGGCACGAACAGGCGTGGTACGCTGCCGACCGTGGTCCCGACGAAACCCGGCGCGGCGACCCCGACGATGGTGAGCGGCTGCCCGTTCACCACGATCGTGCTGTTGAGGATGTCAGGGTCCGAGCCGAGGTCGTTCGCCCAGTAGCGGTGAGTCAGCACCGCCACGTAGTGGCCACCGATCTCTTGGTCATCACCCGGGCCGAGGAGCCGACCAAGCGCCGGCTCCATGCCGAGCACTTGGAAGTATTGGCCCGAAACCAGCATCCCTTCGCCGCTCACCGTCAGGCCATCGACGGAAACGTTGGCGCCGAAGAGGCGATGCGCTGCGATGCCCGCGAAGCCGGAGCCGTCCCGCTCCAAGTCGCGAAACATGGCGTAGCTGAACACCTCTTCGCAGTCGCCGGCATTATTGCAGGACGTCGACCCGGGCTTCGGACCCGGCGCCGAGAGGTTGACGAGGCGGGTTGGCTCCTCGACCGGCAAGCTCCGGAGAAGCAGCTGATCGAACAAAGAGAAGATGGCCGCGTTGGCCCCGATCCCGAGCGCGAGTGATAGGATCGCGATCGTCGTGACGAACGGATTCTTCACGAGCGTGCGGAATGCCAGTCGCAGTCTGTTCATCCAACCCCCCAAAGGCTCGACCCCATGCCACTCCGGACCCTACCACGTACGAGGGTCGGATGCCGCAGGATTCGTAAGGGTTGGATTGGGGCAACTCGGGGAGCGAGTGTGGGGTAACCTCGAGAGCCAGCCTGCCGCCCTCACCGACTGAGATACAGCCAATGAAGAGAAGCGTCTGGGTCGCCTGCTGCCTCTTCATTCCCGCGCCATTGTTGGCCCAAGTCGGGCCTCTGGTGCTCCCGGGTGATGACGTCGGGGAGCCGCATTACGGAGATCCGCCCGCCCCGCCCGAGGGTGCGCAGTGGCTCGGCCTCTACGTTCGCGGTGACAGCTCATGGCTTCAGCCCGTGAACGTGTCGTTTGATGTTCGCCCCCCGGATGAGCCGGACGAACCGGGCACGCACGAGTACGTCGTCGACCCACGCAGTCCGTCGTTGCTCATGATCGGGGTGGGCCAGGCACGCATCGGGGCGGTACAGTCAGCGCTGTGGTACACGGATCGGCTCGGGGCGGAAGCGACGAACAAGGAGTTCGTCGTCGGCACCACGGAGTACCGAGTGGCGCTCGAAAGCACCGGTCCCGGTCTCTGCGATCAGGTCGTGACGCTCACCGAAGGCGCGCGTAGCCAACGTCTATACGAGGCCGCCACCGACGACACGTTTGCGTGTGACGAGCCTCGCTTCGATCTGCATTGGGTCGGGGATCTCGACGGCGATGGCCGTCTGGATTTGCTCGCGACCTTCAGCCCGAAGTACAGCTACCATCCCCGGCGTCTCTACCTGTCCTCTGCGGCCGCCCCGGGCGACCTTGTCGGTCAGGTCTCCAGGTTCGAGAGGTAAGCTTTGATAACCACGCTCCGCTGGTGCGGCTCCCTGTCGCTCGCGGCCGCGCTCCTTTTCTTGTGGAGCGTGGAGCCTCTCGCCGCGCATGGCGTGGCCCAGGACGACGCGAATTTCTTTCTGACCAACGTCGGCCCCGCGATCGGTCCGTTCCTGTATCTCGGGGCGAAGCACATGTTCACCGGCTACGACCACCTGCTCTTCTTGGTCGGCGTGCTGTTCTTCCTCTATCGCCTGCGCGACGTGGTCGCGTACGTCAGCCTGTTCACCTTAGGCCACAGCGTGACCCTGCTCGCCGGGGTGTTGTGGGGCATCCAGGCGAATCCCTTTATCGTGGATGCGATCATCGGGCTGTCCGTCGTCTACAAGGCGTTCGACAACATGGACGGCTTCCGGCGCTTTCTGGGCGTGCAGCCCAACACGAAGGCCGCCGTACTCATCTTCGGGCTCTTTCACGGCTTCGGGCTGGCGACGACGCTCCAGGAGTACACGATCTCCACGGACGGCTTACTCACCAACATGCTGAGCTTCAACGTCGGAGTGGAGCTCGGGCAGATCATGGCCCTGACCGGCGTGCTTATCGCGCTCAACTTCTGGCGCACACGCGAAGGCTTCCTGAAACACGCGTTCTTCACGAACGCGCTACTCATGTCCGGGGGCTTTGTACTCATGGGCTATCAGATCGTCGGATTCCTTACCGCGACGGGCTCGTAAGACCGTGACTGACCCCCTGCTCCCTCCGGCTCCGTCGAAGGCGAGGCTGGCCATGGCGACACTCATTGCCTTGGCCGTCGCCGGCATCGTGCTGGTAGCGGTGGTCCTACCGGCCGAGTACGACATCGACCCGTTGGGCACAGGTGAAATGCTTGGGCTCGTGGTGCTCTCGGGCGGGGGCGCCGAACCGGCCATTCCGGTTCGGGCCGACGGTCTCATCGACCAGCCCGCGGGCTACCGGCTCGACACGCGGTCCTTCGACCTGGAGCCCGGCGAGTTCGTGGAGTTCAAGTACAGGCTGGAGGCGGGCCAGGCGATGGTCTACTCGTGGGCTGCCAGCTACTGGGTTCGATCGGAGATGCATTCCGAGGCAGACGGCGCCCCCGAGGGAACGGCCGAGTTCTTCGAGGTCGTCGAGCGGGCGCTGCGCCGGAACGGGAGCTACGTCGCGCCGTTCCCAGGTATCCACGGATGGTACTGGCTGAACGAAACCGACCGGCCCGTTACGGTCACGCTGCACGCATCAGGCTTCTTCGAGGTTGCAGCCGAGTTCCGTGAGGGCGTCCCACCGGTGTCGTACGACATCATGACGACGCCGGGCGACTCAGTTCCCTAACAGCTCTTCCAGATGCGCATGGTGGTGCTCGCGCGCTAAGTCGAGCGCCGACTGACCGTCGTCGGTCAGCGCCTTCGCATCCGCCCCAACGCCGAGCAGCGCCCGCACCATCTCCGGCGATCCCCCCGCGGCCGCTCCCATCAACGGCGTGAACCCACCTTCCTGGCGAACATCGGGTTCCGCCCCGGCCTCCAGGAGCGCCTCCACCACGTCTAAGCATCCACCGGCCACACCGCTGTGGAGGGGCCGGACTCTCGAGACATTCTCCGCGACCGACTCAACATACGCCCCCGCTTCGAGGAGGCACCGCACGGTATCTGCGTTGCTGAAATAGGCTGCCAGGTGGAGGGGCGTGAAGCCGTCTGGCGAGCGCTCCGCGATGGCCCTCGGATCCCAACAGACGAGTGCCCGCACGCGATCGCAAAGGCCTAGCGCCGCAGCCTCGAAGAGGTCGGCGGGTCCGCGCACTTCGAGCAGTGTGCCTGCGATTTCCGGCTGCTTGTAGTAGGCCGCGAGCATCACCGCAGAAAGCGCGCCGTCACGCTCACCCGCCAAGCCAGGCTCTTCCTCGAGGAGCGCCACGACGGCGTCCCGATCGGCAGCTTCGATCGCACTCTTGAGGCGCCCGTCCATGACCGGACCTCAGCCCTGAATCAGATCGAGTGCGGCACCGACGATCGCGTCGGCATCGATGTCGAAGTACGCATACAGATCGGGGATGTCACCAGACTGCCCGAAGTCGCTCACGCCGAGCGGTGTCACCGGGACGGCCCGGATCGCGCCGATGAACGCCAGCGTGTGGGGATGACCGTCGAGCACGGTCACGACGGGCGCGGCACGGTCTGCCGGGAACAGCTCATCCAGGATTCCTTCGGCAGCGTCCGACAGGCCCTGCCGGGCCCGCAGGGCTCGGAAGATCAGCGCAGGCGAGGTGAGGCACACCACATCGACGCGGTGACCCGATCCCTCGAGCTCGTCCGCGGCCGCGCAGACCTCGGGCATGATGGCCCCCACGCCCACCAGCGTCACGGACGGTCGCCGTTCGGCCTCCCGCAGCCGGTACCCACCCGCCAGGACCGCCCTTCGTCGGGCCTCCCTCGCGTCGGCATCGGCGGGAAGGCGCGCCAGCTCCTGGTCGATGGTCCGCGTCGACAGGCGAAAGTAGGCCGACGTCCCATCCGGCCTCCCTAGCCGACCCAGAGCGTGCAGTAGCGTCCACTCCAGGTCCTGTCCAAAGGCCGGCTCCCACGCCACACAGCCCGGCTGCTCCAGCCCGACCGACGGGGTGCTGATGGATTGGTGCGCCCCGCCTTCGGGCGCCAAGGTGACCCCGGACGGCGTCCCGACGAGAATCGACTGGCCCCCGGCATAGATGCCGAACGACCAGGGCTCGAGCGCACGGTTCACGAACGGATCATACATGGTGCCGATGGGCAGCAGCGGCTGACCATCGCGCGACCACGTCAGGCCGAGCTCACCGAGCAGGCCGACCAGATTGCCCTCGGCGATGCCCAGCTCGATGTGCTGCCCGCGCCCGCCTCCACGCCAATGCACGAGTGTTTCGGCGTCGTCCGCAAACCAGTCGCGTCGTTCGCGCATGCTCCAAATGCCGACCTTGTTGATCCACCCGCCCAGGTTCGTCGACGATGCAACGTCCGGGCTGACGGTCACCACGTGCTTCGCGAGCTCGGGTGCCTCGCGCGAGAGGTCGTTCAGGAAGCGCCCGAATGCACGCTGCGTCGAAGCGGCCGCCGAGTGCTCGCGCCCCAGCTCGCTCGGCACCGAAGGCGCGGGTGTCGTCGCCGCCCCAACGGGCCGCAAGGTATCAGCGATGCCGCTACAGAGGCGTTCCTCTTCGGAGCCGGGCTCGAAAAGGGCCCACGGGTCCTGGGCGTCTGCACCGAGGTCTCCGCCGAGCTGTTCCCACTGCCTCTGCGTGAGAACCGCCGAGTGATTTCCCGGGTGCCCCTCGATGGGCAGCCTCCATCCCTTGATCGTGTACGCGAAGACCACCGTAGGTCGGTCCGCGACTACGTCAGCCTCCCGGAAGGCCTCCCTGAGGTCCGATAAGTCGTGTCCCCCGAGGTCGCGAACGGCGGCGGTGAGCTCGCCGTCGTCGAGCTCCGCGATGACCCGACGCACGTCCTCCTTCACCCCGCCGGCACCGTCGGTGAGCCGCTCGCGGAGCTCGGCCGGGTCGGCGACGAGAAGACGCTGGTACTCCTCGTTCGGCATCTGGTCGATGCGCCGCCTGAATCCCTCCCCCCCTGGGCGGCCGAACAGTTCACGCAAACGTCGGCCGTACTTCACTGAGATCGTATGCCAGCCCGCCGCGTCGAACATGTTGGAGATGCGACCCACAGCGATATCGGGCACGATCCGATCCAGTGACTGCCGGTTGATGTCCACGACCCAGAGGACCTCCTCGAGTCGCTGAACCATCGGGTCCACCAGCGCTTCCCAAATCGCCCCCTCATCGAGCTCCGCGTCACCCACGAGCGCGATGTGGCGCCCTCCCGGCGGCGCGTCGAAGTGATCGGACACGTAGCGGTGGGACATCGCGCTCCAAATGGTGCTCGTGGCCCCGATGCCAACCGAGCCGGTCGAGAAGTCGACAGGGTCTGGATCCTTGACCCTGCTGGGGTAGCTCTGGAGGCCGCCGAAGGCGCGCAACTCGGTGAGGTACCGCCGGTCCAGCCGTCCGAGGAGGTAGTTGATGGCGTGCAGGACAGGCGCTGCGTGCGGCTTCACCGAGACACGGTCCTCGGCGCGCAGATGCCCGAAGTAGAGCGCCGACATGATGCTGACCATCGATGCCGAGGACGCCTGGTGACCTCCCACCTTGAGCCCCGACTCCACCTGCCGCACCCGGTTGGCGTGGTGCACCATGCTGACGGCCAGCCACAGGACCCTTCGCTGGACCGCGTCGAGGGTGTCGAGGGCGAGGTAGGCGTCTGACTGG
>JAOTVA010000255.1 GCA_029863645.1 Gemmatimonadota bacterium | reverse complement strand
GCGACGGGAAGGACGCCCACAGCATCCAGCGGGGGTTCGACACATACACGACAATCGCCAGCCAGAGGGGGAGCGCCACGGCGATGCGCGCCGCGATGAAGAGGGGATCCTCGCGCGCGCGAGGAATCGTCCCACCTTCGATGCGAGCCCGACGCCGATAGTGGACCGAGATGCCAAGGCATGCGACGAGCACACCGAGAGAGAGCCATCGAAACATGGGGTTCACCCTGACTGAACGTGGCCGGATGCCAAGAGGGTTCGCTGGTCGTTGGCGATTGTCAAACCGTTGAGGAGCGCGACCCCTGGCGGCCGTCGCAACCGGTTGCGATTATGACGTCATCGTACCGGTCGGGCACAGGAGGCTACCATGAAACTCTCTCGTGAAGACGTTACGCCCCTTGTCGCGATCCTCGCGGCCGGAGTGCTCGGAGTCGCGATCACTGCAAGCGCGCTAGACGCGCGGCTCGATGGGCAGGTGACCGTGCTGGAGTTCGAATACTTGTCGCCCTCGGCCGAGTGGCAAGCGACGCAGGGTGATCGGGTCGAAGGAATCGAAGTCCGTCGGGAGCGCCAGCGGATCATCGGCAACCCTAGGCGTGAGCTTCGGAGAGGCCCGCCGGACCGAAGCGGGGCCGTCATCGAATTCCGACTGGAGAGGGAGGGCATGGCCGAGTCTCTCGAGGAGATCGAACGTGCCCTGGCTGGTGGTGAACCCGAGCTCCGCGCCCTCAGGGAGGAGCTGCGGGCCATGGAGCGAGTGCGCCGGAGGCGGTAGGCCTAGCTTGCGCCCCCGAGGTCTTTCCTGAGGAAGTAGACCGTGTGCCCCACGGGGAAGTCCTTCACCCGCCCGAGTTCGTAGAAGCCGATCTCCAGATAGAACTCGAGGACTGTGCTGCTCATCGTGTTGAGGTACGCGCTGGCGCATCCCTGCCGAACACCATGAGCCTCGGCTTCTTCCATTAGTCGTCGGCCATGTCCGTGGCATCGGGCACTCTCATGAAGCCATAGTTGATCTACATGGAGGTCGCTGAACAGGACCTTCCCAACGAGTCCCCCCGCTACCGAATCGTCCTGTCTCCTCAGGATGAGCGCGAATGGCTCGCGACGAGGAGCGCCCAGGTCGGCTGCAAGGACGCTGAGGAGTCCATCGGCCACGACTTGGGCATCTGCCGCGTTCGGCTCGGCCTGAAATTCCAGAGCCAGCTCCACTGTTTCGTCGGCCACTTAAGGCGATCCTTACCGCACGGCGCACCGCGAAGCTCTCCGAGGCGGCGTCGCACCGGCCGGAGCTCGCGTCATCGGCCCTTTGACGGTCAGCTGATCGTACGCGACCTGCTGTAACGCCCCCACCTGTGAACCGGACAGTCCAAGCTCCATCCCCGAACACTCGCCGGCTCCGAGCGCCCGCGGATCGACACCCGTCACGTTGCCGAAGATCACCAGAGCTTCGAGGTAATAGCCCGCGGTGCTCGCGTGATAATGATCGTAGGTCCAGAGGTCGAGCTTCTCAGGGTCGATGCCGTCGTACGGGTTCGGGTCGGCCACACCGGTCTGCATGGCGCGCGTCCATGCCTCGCCCACCGGATTCACCGACTTGACCCCGGGGGCCTCAGCCGCCAACAGGTCGTAGCCGGCGCGAACGTCCAACGCCATCGCTTCGATGGGTTCGCCGTGCCAAGGGCCGTCACTCGGATAGGTCTTGTCGGCCCGCGACCACGTGGCGGTCAGGTAGATCTCCACGGCCGGGTTCCGGTCATGCAGGACCTCTGCGAGACGCACCCCCATGGCGACGAACGCCGTCGGGTCTCCAGGCTTGTCTGCGTCCAAGGTGCTGTACCCGTGCGCTACGACCTTATCCCACGGGCGGTTGGCGATCACGTCGAGCTTGTTGTCGACATGGAAATCGAAATTGCTGCCGCCGCGCGTCTCGAGGTAGACGTCGTAGTCGAGACCGGACTGATCGGCGAACGATTTGAACAGTGCCGGCACCCCACCGATGCCCTCGTCGTTCAGATCAGTCACCGTGTTCGCTCGATAGTAGCGAACGGCCGACCCAGAGCCGAAGGTGAAGCTGTTGCCGATGAAGAGGATGCTGGGCGCCTGCTGAGCCTGCGCGGCGGCTGCGCCTGTGAGCACCATCGCGACCAGGGCCAATGCCGATCTCATTCGAGTCTCCGGTGTGAGCGATCCTTCCGCCATCCTGAAAGCGGGCGCCCCAAAGGATGCCCCGAAAGGGGATTTTCGACTAGTCCCGGAGAAGGTTGGGCGCCCCGCCCCCTACATCTTCGGCAGCGTAACCCCGACCTGCTTCATGTACTTCCCCTTCCGGTCCGCATAAGCCACCTCGGGCTCCTCATCGCCCTCTAAGAAGAGGAGCTGTGCGATTCCTTCGCCGCCGTACACCTTCGCGGGCAGGGGCGTAGTGTTCGAGATCTCGAGCGTGAGGTAGCCCTCCCACGTCGGCTCCAAGGGCGTCACGTTGACCACCAAGCCGCAACGGGCATACGTCGATTTGCCGACGCATATCGCTAGGACGTCCCGCGGAATCCTGAAGTACTCGAGCGTCCTGGCCAGCGCGAACGAGTTTGGGGGGATGATGCACTCAGGCCCGTCGATGTCCACGAACGACCGCTCGTCGAACTTCTTCGGGTCTACGAGGGCGTTGTGGACGTTGGTGAAGACCTTGAATTCGTTCGAGACCCGGATGTCGTAGCCGTATGAGGAGATCCCGTAGGAGATGACGCCGTCCCGCACCTGACCTGTCTCGAACGGCTCGATCATCTGGTGCTCCTGACACATCCGCTTGATCCACTTGTCGCTCTTGATCGGCATGGATCGGGACTCTCCTCAGGGCTCTCTCAGGGGACGTGGACGGCCTGGAAACGGCCGAACATAGGCGCG
>JAOTVA010000092.1 GCA_029863645.1 Gemmatimonadota bacterium | reverse complement strand
CCCCACCTGGCGCAGCATGCGCCCGCATGAAGTACAACCCCGTGAAGGAAGTCGTGGACGGCCAACGGGTCGTCATCGTGGACGATTCGCTCGTACGGGGGACGACCTCTCGGAGCCTCGTGCGCATGCTGCGCCAGGTGGGGGCGGCCGAGGTACACTTCCGCATCGGCTCGCCACCCGTCCGGTGGCCGTGCTTCTACGGCATCGACATGCCGACGCGCGCCGAGCTCATCGGCTCTTCGCTGGAAATCAAAGAGATCGAGGAGAAACTTGCGGTCGACTCGTTGGGCTACCTCTCGTTGGAAGGAATGGTGGGCGCCGTGGCCCGCGGCGGCCCGTACTGCACTGCCTGCTTCTCCGGCGACTACCCTGCCCCGTTAGTCGACGTCGACAAGGGGCTGGCCTCTCCCGACGGCCCGCGACGGTGCTGAGCCGGAGGACCGCGACGGCCGGACGATGACGCTTCGCGTCGCCGGGTTGCCGAAGGCCGAACTGCACGTCCACCTCGATGGATCGCTACGCCCCGCAACAATGCTGGAGCTCGCGGCGGAACGTTCCGTTTCCCTGCCGGGCGCGACGGCGGATGAGCTCGGCCGCGCCATGGTCGTCGATCGGGCGAAGGACCTCGAGCAGTATCTGGCGCGCTTCTCAATCACGCTGGCGCTCATGCAAGACCGGGAGGCTCTGGAGCGCATCGCGTACGAACTCGCCGCAGACTGTGTGGCGGAGAGGATACGCTATTTGGAGGTGCGGTTCTGCCCCGCGCTGTGCACGAACGGAGACTTGAGTGCCGTCGAGGTTATCGACGCGGTGCTCGAGGGCTTGGGTCGCGCGGAGGGAGACTTCGACATGAGCGCCGGCGTCATCGTCTGTGCGCTGCGGAGTCACTCCGCCCATGCGTCCCAAGAGATGGCTGAGCTCGCGATCTCCTACTCAGGACGAGGCGTGTGCGCGTTCGACCTTGCGGGCGCCGAGGCCGGCTATCCGGTCCGTGACCACGTTTCGGCACTGTCAGCGATCTCACGAGCAGGTATGCCCATTACCATCCACGCGGGAGAGGCGTTCGGCCCAGCCTCCATCAAGGAAGCCATCGAGTTGGGCGGCGCGAGCCGCATCGGGCACGGCACTCGACTCCTCGAAGACCCCGAGCTCCTCGCTGCCGTTCGCGATGCCGGCATCCCACTCGAGGTTTGCCTCACGTCGAACGTGCAGACCGGCGCGGTGCCGAGTCACGACGCCCACCCCCTGCGCCGGTATTTCGACGAGGGTATTCGCGTGTGCCTGTGCACCGACAACCGGCTCATGTCGGGCGTCACGCTCACCCAGGAGTACGAGCACGCTCGCGACGACTTGGGCTTCTCCTCGAGCGAGCTGACCCAACTCGCGCGTGTCGGGTTCGAGAGCGCCTTCGCAACCGACGCGGTGAAAGCGTCGTTGTTGGAGCGGTTCGACAGTGAGGTAGTCGAAGCGTAGGCGACTCAGTCGCTCCTGGCCAAATACTCCTCCGCCAGATCGACGAACGGCTTCGCGCCCATGTAGAGGGGTGTCCGCTCGTGCAGCGACTCCGGTACAACGTCGAGCAGATTGCGAACCCCGTCGCTCGCCCTGCCGCCGGCCTGCTCGACGATCATCGCCATCGGCGCTGCTTCGTACAGAAGCCGCAGCTTCCCCTTGGGGCTCTCCCGGTCAGCGGGATACATGAAGAGTCCGCCCTGGAGCAACGTGCGATGGATATCCGCAACGAAGGAGCCGATGTATCGGGACCCGAATCCTCCGTCGGTCTTCATGTGGGTGACCAGACGCTGCTGAGCCGTCGACCAACGCGTGTAATACGCCTCGTTGACGGAGTAGACTTTCTTGGGCGGGTCGGGAATCTGCATCCGTGGGTGGCTGAGCAGAAACTCGCCGATGGACGGATCCAGGGTGAAGCCGTGGACGCCCGTCCCACTGGTGTACACGAGCATCGTGGATGAGCCGTAGAGAACGTATCCAGCTGCCACCTGCTTGGAGCCTGCCTGTAAGCAGTCCTCGAGTACCCCACGGGGACCCGTCGATCGCTTCCTGTGGATGCTGAAGATCGTCCCAATCGACACGTTCACGTCGATGTTTGACGAGCCGTCCAACGGATCGAAGATGACCACGTAATCTCCGGCCTCGAACTTCTCCGGTATCGGAATGATTTCCTCGCTCTCCTCTGACGCCATGCACGCCAGGTGGCCGGTATGGTCGAGGGCCCGGATGAAGACCTGGTTCGCGAAGACGTCGAGCTTCTGCTGCTCCTCGCCGTGAACGTTCTCCTCGTCCGCAGAACCCAGGATATCCACGAGGCCGGCCTGGTTCACCTCTCGCGAAATGACCTTCGCGGCGAGCGCGATGTCACTGAGGAGGTCGGTGAAGGCACCGGTGGCCTCCGGATGCGTGCGCTGCTGATCGACCAGGAAGCGCGATATCGTTACGACGTGGCTTTGAAGCATGGACCCAAAGTCTCCCCGGCTCTGCTTGGTCGTCAACGCCGCGATGATACCGAGTAACTGCCGTTCGCACGACCGAGAACCGATATGGTCCCCTCCTGGTCGGTTCTGTGGACGTGCGCCCCGACCCCGTCCAGGCGCGTCAGCACGTCGGTCGCGGGGTGCCCGTACCGGTTGGACCGACCCACGGAGATGAGTGCCAGTTCGGGCCGGATGTCGGCCAGCAGAAGCGAATCCGTCGACGTGTCGCTGCCGTGGTGCCCGACCTTCAGCACCTCGAATTCGTTGGTAAGGTTTGGCGCCAGAAGCCGATCGACGTCCTTATAGGCATCCCCGGTAAGGAGAACGTCGAAGTCCCCGAAGGCGGCGTGGATCACGACCGATGAGGCGTTCGACGCATCGTCAGGCCCGAGCTCCCCAGTCGGATAAAGGATGTCGAGGGTCAGACCGTCGAGCTCGAGTCGGTCCCCGGCCCGGGCCGCCCGCCAGGGCACACTCCTGCTGGCTGCCGCGTCCAGCACATCGACGAACGCCTGCTTGCCGGCAGGGAGCCCGGGGTCGTAGACGGTAGCCACGTCGAACGACGCCAGGACGGCAGCAGCGCCTCCGATGTGATCCAGGTCGGGGTGGGTGAGCACCAGGGCATTCAATCTGCGCACACCTCGCGATCTCAACATGCGGACGACCGGATGAGCCGCCGGATCGCCTTCCGTTGCAGGCGGTCCCGCATCGATGAGAAGCCATCGGCCCCTCGGGCTGCGCAGCGCGATGGCGTCGCCCTGTCCGACGTCGATCATGAGGATCTCAGCCGTGCCGCGGCCTTGGTATGTGAGCAGGAGCGGCCAAGCGAGGACACCCATGCCGGCGTACAGGAGCGTCATCGAGCGCCGCGCCGTCGCGCCCACACGTGGCCTGCGCGCGAGAACGGCGGCGACGATCACGCCGACCACACCACCCACCACGGTCGGTCGGGTCACCCAGGCGCTGGCCCACGGAAGCCCTCCGGCCGCCGTCGCCAGCCACTCGAGCAAAGCGATGACGACGCTCACGCCGCCCGCCAGGACCGAAGCGAAGGAGGGCGACAAGAAGTCCAGGATGAGTGAGCCCAGCGCCCCGATCAGCCCGACGGTGACCAACGGCGTGGCCGCCAGCGTGGCCGGAACACCGACAAGAGAGACGCGACCAAAGTGCCACGCCACGATCGGCACGGTCGCAAGCGTCGCCGCCAGCCCAGCGGCCACGCTGATCGCGACGCCGAGGGGACACCACGGGCCCGCAAGGCGTCGGATGGCGCGCGCGAAGGAGCCGGACCAAGCCGTGAGGCCCGCGGCACCCGCAAACGACAACTGAAAGCCCGGCGAAGCGAGCCGGTGCGGTTCGAGCACGAGAAGAACCAGCAGCGCGGTGCTCAACGCAGCCCACCGGGCCGCCGGTCGGCCCCTGGCCCTCGCGAGCGCTGCGGCGGTGAGGATCAGCGCAGCGCGACAGGCCGCGTCCGGAAAGCCAATGAACGCCACGTAGAGCCACGCGAAGATCGCGGCGCCCAGACCAGCTCGGCGGGTGCCCAGTCCGACCTGAAACAGGAGCACGAAGATCGCTCCGGCGACTACGCCGACGTGAAAGCCGGAGATGGCCAATAGGTGCGCGATGCCGACGCGGGCAAAGGTCTCGCGAAGGGCTGGGTCGAGCCCTTCCCTCCGGGCCAGAGTCAGGGCTGCGACCAGCGGAGCGCGCGGTCCGTACAGGCGATCGAGCCGTCCCACCAAGGCGTCTCGCCACCTCACGGCTCGCCAGCGCCACTCGTCACCCGGCCGGTCGATTCGCGATACGTCCTGTGCGAGAAACCAGGGCCGACTCCGCCCCTGCCTCCAGGCCCCTTCGAGGCGCACCGGTGCTCCGGCCGCCATATCCGGGATCGCCACCACCACCGTGAACGGCCCGCAGCCCGAGTCACTCACAAAAGGCGCCGAGCCAGCGCGGGGAGAGGCCAAGAATCGTCCCTCGAGGACTGCGGCGGCGGTGGGATGCGCCGGCGGGCAGCGGCTCGTGGCGCTGGCCACATCGACCGCAGAAACCAGCCCGGCGAGGCCGGTCAGAAGCCAGAGCACTCGTGGCCCCAGGGGACCGCGCGATGCTCCAATGGGCAGGAAGATGAGGAGGAGTGATACGAGCGGCGCCAACCAGAGCGGTGCGCCGACGAGGGCCCAGGCAACCCCCGCCCCGAAGGCCAGGGATAGCCTCGTGACAGGGGATGCGTGACCCAACTAGGGCGCGCCTCCCCCGTTCGTCGTGTCTTTCAGACCTTCTCTTTCTCCTCTCCGAAGAGGTCCTGTTGATCGCCATCCACGAAGAGTGACCGCTCCTCGCGGTCCTCCTCGCGTAGACGAGCGCGTAAGATGCGCCGCACCTTGAGGTCGTTGTGGATTCCTGCCACGAGCATCACGAGCATACCCAACAGAAGGCTGCCGAAGGCAACGACCGTGAGCGGTACGGCGTAGAGGGTCACGAAGCCGAGGCGAAGCGTCACACGCTGACCGGAGTTCCAGGACGCGAAGCCGAGCGCGACGGCGAGGGCAGCAAGCACCGTGGCCATACTGAAGATGCGGCTCACGCCTGCACCGCAGCGCGTACGGCCAAAGCCTCCGTTCCAGCGAACGTTGCGCCGGTCGTGCGCTCTAGCACGACCCGCGTGTACTCCCCGACGCGGCTGATGTCACCGTCGAAGACCACGACCTTGTTCCGTCGAGTACGGCCCAGGACCTGCCCCGCCTCTCGGCCGCCCTTCTCGATCAACACCTCCTCGACGCGCCCGACCTCGGACCGGTTGATCTCGGCCTGGATGCCACGGCTGACTTCGATCAGCTCCGCGAGCCTGGCCTGGGCTTCTTCGGGCGACAAGAAGTCCTCGGGAGGCATGCGGGTCGCCGGCGTGCCCTCCCTGGGCGAGTACTTGTACGTGTACGCTTCGTCGAATCGTACGGTGCGCATCAAGTCGAGCGTCTCGTGGAACTCGGCCCCGGTCTCACCGGGAAAGGCGACGATGATATCCGTGGAGATCGCGATGTCGGGGATGGCCTCCCGGACGAGTGCAACCTTCTGTAACAGCTCCTCGACCGTGTATCGTCGGAGCATCCGCTTCAGCGTCCGATTGCTCCCAGACTGGGCGGGAAGATGCAGCTGCTCGCACACCGAGGGCTCTTCCGCCATCACTTCGACGAGTTCCGGGGTCACGTCATTCGGATGCGGCGACGTATACCGCACCCGACGTATCCCGTCTACCCGGGCAACGGAGCGCAGGAGCCTCGGAAAGTCGACGTCCCCGTGGCGGTAGGAATTCACTGTCTGGCCGAGGAGCGTGACCTCGGTTACACCTTGCGCAGCGAGGCCTTGGATCTCCGCAAGGACCAGTTCGGGGGTGCGGTTCTTCTCGGGACCGCGGACGTACGGCACGATGCAGAAGGAGCAACGGTGGTCGCAGCCCCTCTGAATGGGCACCCAGGCGCTCGGACCTTCGGCACGCAGCTGCTCCAGACCCTGGTAGTTCTCCGACGACTCTAGTTCCAGCACCGCCAGTTGCTTCCGCTTACGGGGCCGGGCTTCCTTCTGGAGCTGCCCAAGCGCGTCTGGTAGCGAGCGATACCCGTCTGGCCCCATGACCAGGTCGACGTAGGGAGCCCGTTCGAGTAGCGAATCGCCCATGCGCTGGGCCATGCAACCGGTCACGCCGATGAGCATGTCGGGTCGTTCCCGCTTGAGGCCATTCAGCTGCGACACCCTGCCCAGAACCCTGCTCTCGGCGTGCTCGCGAATCGCACAGGTGTTGATCAGCACGACGTCGGCGTCCTCTGGACAACCCACGATCTCGTATCCTCGGGCGGCGAGGACTCCCTCCATGAGCTCGCCGTCGCTGACATTCATTTGGCAGCCGTACGTCTCTACGTAGGCCCGCTTGGCACGTGTTGTCTGAGGCATGCCTCAATTCGGACACATTTCGTAGGACGCGTCAATACGCAGATGGTCGCCGTCTTCGCGAAGCACACCCTCGACGACGCCCCGAGGGACGGCACCGGGCCGACCAGCCCCCACCCGCAGGTAGTCCCCTGTCAGGCCGGAATCCCCTGCCCCTTCCAGGACGGCGCGCGCGCGCGTTCCCACTCTGGACGCCCGGTACTTCCGACCCTTCGCCTCCGCCAGCGCCCTCAGTTCGCGGGCACGTTCGCCTGCCACTCTCTGGGGCACGAAGCCAGGCAAATCAGCCGCCAGGGTGCCATCCCGGGGTGAATACGGGAATACATGCAGGTAGGTGAACGGAAGCTCGTCGATGAGCTCGTGGGTCGCGCGATGATCCTCGGCGGTCTCGCCCGGGAAGCCCGCGATGACGTCTGCGCCGAGACCGAGGGGGGCTACTCGTTCCGCGATCTCGAAGGCTCTCTCTCGGTACTGCGCACGCGTGTGCCAGCGACGCATGCGGCGCAGGACGGGGTCGGCCCCGCTCTGGAGCGGCATGTGGAGGTGCGGGGCCAGGCGCCCGCCGGAGCCCTCCAGGAGTTCAAGGAGGAGATCATCGACCTCCGTCGCTTCGATGCTTCCGAGCCTGAAACGAGTGTCCGGCACCGCGTCGAGCAGTTGGGCGCAGAGGCGCGACAGGCTGTTCTTTGGGCCCAAGTCGACACCGTAGTGCCCGATGTGGACTCCGGTAATCACAAGCTCCGCATGAGAGACCGCGAGGACGCTCGCCTCCGCCACCACTTCGGCCGCTTGGCGTGACCGCGATGCGCCTCGAGCGAGTCGTGTTGCACAGAAGGAGCACTTCCGATCACAGCCGTCCTGAACCTTCAGCCAACCTCTGGCCGCGCCGCGCCGGTTTCTCAATAGCTCACCCCCGACAGGCTCCGTATCGATGCGATCCAGAGGAGATCTCAACTCGATCTGCGTCGGGGCGGCCGGAAGAGTCGCAACCGCGACCGCGGTGGGGTCGTGCCCCGCCACCACGCCAGAGACTCCCTGCATGGCCTCGTACGCGGACTGCTTCAGCGCGGCGGAACAGCCGGCTACGACGATGCTGGCCTCGGGGTGCTCACGATGCAGTCGCCGAATCAGTCTGCGGGCGTCGGCGTCCGCCTGGTTCGTAACGGTGCAGGTGTTGACGACGAACACGTCGGCGTCGGACGCCGCGTCGGTCGTTACGGCTCCCCCTGCCTCGATCTCCTGACGCATGCGCTCGGTGTCGTACTGATTCGCCTTGCAGCCGAACGTGCGATACAGGACCCGCACGCGCCGCTAAAGACCCGCGAGTCTCAGCGACAGGGTTGCGCGCCAGAAGTTCTCGGCGAACACGCCGGCTGAGCGGCGACCTCGCTCCAGACTCATGTCGGCGGACGCGAGCACGAACTCGCCCGTTTGGTTCAGTGAGAGTCCAAGGCCGGCTGAAAAGATGCGCTCGCTGGCTTTCCCAGAGTTCAACGAGAACGGCAGGTCTGCTCGCCTGAAGCCCAGGCGTAGAGGAGCCTCTCGCCCCAGTAGCCGCGCTTGAGTCAATTCTAGCCCGACTCCTAAGGCGGTGGTGGCCCGGGCATTGGACCCGTCATTCAGGTCGTCAGCCACTGCGGACCAGTCCGCGCGTACCGCACTGGCGCTCAGCGTCAGTCCTGGCGCCAGATCCGCGCTCGCCCCGGCGCGGAGCTGGAGCGGCACATCGAACGAGCCGTCGCCCCCCTGTGTCGTCGCGGACGCTTCAGCGTCCAGTTGTGTCGACCACGTCGCACTCGCGGCGAGATTGAGAAGGTCCGCCACCCTGGTGGCGACTCCGCCAGTGACCAGGTATCCCGCGTAGGTCCACGATCCGGCAGACACGAAGTCTTGGATGGGATTGCCGGTCGCACCCGGGTCGACCGTGCGGATGAGTGACCGTTCGAACGTCCCGGTGTAACGCCCGACCGTGAGCCCGACCGAAGTCTGAGGCGTGAGCATTCGCGCGAACCCGACGTTCATCGACGAAACAGATCCGTCCTGCTCGAAGGAGTCCGTCGTGACCGTGGGTACCCCACCGAGCATTACCGAACTCACCCGCTCGCCCTGGAAGTCCTGGTCCATCAGCGACGCGAAATGGATGCTGAAGATCCCTCCGGCCACCGGGTAAGCCGCCGCCATCAGTGGGAAGCGGGTCCCCTGGAAGTAGTTCGTTTCGACACCATCGGATGCATCCGACCAGCTGGGTTGAGCCACGAGCAGCGCACTCGGTAGTCTCAGTCGCGCTGCGGCAGCCGGATCGCCTGGTAGGAGCGCCCCTCCGGAGAGCCCGATCCCGAGGTTGCCCAAGCCACGAGCGCGGGCGTCCACCGCCTCGAGCGGCAGGCCCAGCCCCGACGAACCGAACAGGGATTGGGCAGCGAGCGGAAGTCCACCCAGTAACGAGAGGCCGGCAGCCAGTGTGAGGACGCGAACGCTCATGGAAGCACTTGCGGCGTGCCGACGGTCAGGATCAAGCGCAGGATCGGCGCATCCGGGTCCGCCGGACCGAAGAAGGACCCAAACGTCAACGAAGACGGCTCCGGGGCACCAAGGAGCGCCAACGTCGAGGGTGGAGCAACACCACCCGCGCCCGCTCCGGAGAGCAGCGTCCGAACGAACGACGTCATCGGCACCTCGACCCGCGTTCCCGCACCCGATCCGAACGCCTCGGCCGCAATCGGAGTCCCGAAGCCCCCGGTCTGCGAAGCGCCAAGAGGCGACTTCGGAAGCCGTAGCGGACTCAACACGGGTCGGAGGTCGACACGCACCGAGTCCGTCGGCCGGAACGCCGCCTCCGTCGCTTGGCTCGTGAGTGAGAGAGCGGCGTAGCTAACGTCGCTCGCCTGCGGTGTGTACGGACAACCACCCACCGCAGTGCAAAGCTCAGGGGGACCCGTGAGCGGCTGGATTCCGACATCCATCACAGTGCGCCAGGCCGGTGCTCCACCGATGCGGACGCCGGTAGGTGCGGCAGGAGGAGGATCGTAGATGAACGTCTTCGCCAGTAGTGCAGTCGTCGTGTCCTCGACGAGCGTGTCAGGGTCGACGCTCGGCCGCACGCTGATCCGCAGCACCGCTCTCGTGAGCTGGAGGCGGACGCCGTCCGTAATCGTCTCGACACGCCCCCCACGAGTTTCGTCTGAGGCATCCATCCATCGCGCAACGTCCGTCGAGTCCAGCTGGAAGCTGACGGTGTCGCCTGTGATCGGGTCCCAAATGATCGTCGACATCGGCACGATCGGGCCGGCTCCGGGCTCGGACCACGCACGTTGGTCGGCGACCGAGTCCACTGCGTTGGTCCAGGACGCGGTCAACGAGTGCCACTCCTCCTGCAACGCCCCCAGCTCGAGCTGTACCGGGCCCGGCACCACGCTGGCGAGCGTGTCGAAGGTCAACACGAGTCGACCACCGACGTACGTGATGTCTTCGTCAGGCACCGTGGAACCTCCAGCCTCAACCGCGAACACCCGGGTGGTATACGGGCCGAAGCGGAGAAGCAGCCGGGACTCCAACGTGCCACCAAAGGTGTGGGCCACGACCGGCAGCCCAAGTGCGGAGACCGAGCCATATCCTCCGAAGACCTGGAGGTTGGAGCCGAAGGCACTCCACGGGAGCTCGACCTCGACCGTGAGCGGCTCGTTTGGAAGCTGCCCATCGTCCAGAGCGGTCGGCAATCGCTCCTGGCAGGCCACCACGGCCACGAGCGTCGCCGCGAGGCACGCAGCGACCGGTCCCTTATGTACGTACGTTCTGATGCGTCTCAACAGCCCGTCTCGCGCGTTCGTGTCTGCGCCTCCATCGAGGCGCGGCATATCTCAGGGAGTATCACGCCCAGATCCGAGGCAACCGCGGCGTGAAACCCGTCAGAATCTCGTAGCTGATCGTCCCGGCCAGCTCCGCGATCTCGTCCAGCGTGATCTTTTCCTGACCCTCCGTGCCGAGGAAGGTGGCGACGTCGCCGACGCGGACCCCGGACAGGTCGGAGATGTCTACCACCGTCAGGTCCATGGAGATCCTTCCGATGATCGGGACGCGACGGCCTTGTAGCAGCGCGCAGCCGCGATTCCCGAGTACTCGAGGCAGCCCATCGCCATAGCCGATGGACAGCGTCGCCCACCTCTCTGGCCCCGAGGCACGGTAGGTGGCCCCATAGCCGAGCGTCGTACCCGCCGTCACCTCGCGAACGTGACAGACCCTAGCATAAAGGGATACCACCGGCTCAGGGATGGGATGTCCGGCGCCGACCGCTCCGCCGTAGAGGAAGATACCGGGACGGATCACATAGCCGGCGTATTCCGGGGCCGCGAACGCACCCGCGCTGTTGAGCGCATGAATCAGGGGCGCCGCGGGTGCATCGGCCAGGCCCGAAAGTGCTTCCTGCAAGCGCGCCCACTGCTCCCGTACGGATCGGTCGTCGTCCTCGGCAGAGTGGAGGTGTGTGAAGCAGCCGACCCACTCGATCTCCTCTCGGGCGGCCTCGATGACTCGTGGCATCCACTCGAGTGAGGACTGCCAGTCGAAGCCCGTCCGCCCCATCCCGGTGTCGACGTCGACATGCACCTTCGCTGGCGCGCCGACCCGTCTCGATGCGGCGACGATCTCCGCGAGCGCGTCCAGGCTGGACACGCTGATCTGAAGGTCGGCCCGCAGCGCCGACTCGAGCTCCCTTTCCACCAACGGGCTGAAGACCACCACCGCTTCATCGATCGCTTCTTCGTCGCGCAGCCGGAGCCCCTCCGCGAGGGTGGCAACTCCCCATCCCCATGGACGTTCGGAACGAAGGATGCGCACGACCTCACTCATCCCGAGTCCGTACGCGTCGGCCTTGACCATGGGCAGCACGCGCGCGTCCGGACCCGCAGCAGCCCGGAGGCGTGCGAAGTTCTCGAGCAGAGCGTCGGCACCCAGGAGGAGCCACGCGCGGGCCTCGCGATTCGTTGACATGAGAGGCCAAAGATGCCAAGAACAGTCCACAGAAACGACCCCTTGATCCGCGCCGGCACCGATGCCTCGATCGTGACCGATTCCACCCCGACCCCTGAGTCCGCGGAGCCGCGCTTTTCCGGTCCGGGCGATCTCGACCGCGCCCTGGACCTCGTCCGCTTCCTGCGGGTGGAATGCTCGTGGGACCGCGCCCAGACGGCGGAGTCGCTCATCCCACACCTGCTCGAAGAGACCCACGAGGTGGTTGATGCGATTCACGCCGGAGATGCGTCGGCGCTCGAGGGGGAACTCGGGGACTTGTTGCTGAACCTGGCGTTTCAGATCGTGGTCGCCGAAGAAGGTGGCGACCTCGATGCGGCGTCGGTGTACCGGCGGCTCGAATCGAAGATGGTCGGACGGCACCCGCACCTGTTCGGGTCGGGCGAGCGCCGGAGCTGGGAGAGCCTCAAGGCGGCGGAGCGGGCGGGCGGCGAAGGCGTCCTCTCCGGCGTCGCCAAGGGCTTGGACCCGCTCACGAAGGCGTACCGCATCCAGGAGCGGGTGGCGGGGGTGGGCTTCGACTGGGACGACTATCGCGGGGCGTTCGACAAGGTCGCCGAGGAGCTCGATGAGGTCGAAAAGGCAATCCAATCCGAGTTACCCGACCACGTCGTCGAAGAGCTTGGGGACTTGCTGTTCGCAGTCGTCAACTTGACGCGCCTGGCCGGCGCGCATCCCACGACCGCACTGGCCGACGCGAACGAAAAGTTCCGGGACCGGTTCGAACGTCTCGAGACTCTCGTCACCGCCCGGGGCATCGACATTGCCAGCGCGGGACTGGCCGTGCTCGACGAACTTTGGGATGAGGTAAAGCGGGGCTGAGGGGGCCTCAGTACCCAGCTTGTTTGTCGACGACGTTCTCCCACTGATCCACGGGCGTGCCAGCCAGGTATCGCCCGAGATTGCGGAGGATTAGATCGGTCTGGCGGCGCCAGAAGCCGCGTGTGACCGCGGACACGTGGGGCATGAGCACGACATTGGGAAGGTCCCAAAGCGGGTGACCCTCAGGGAGCGGCTCTTCCTGAAAGACGTCCAGTCCGGCGCCGCGAAGTCGCCCAGTCGACAGGGCCTCGAGAAGCGCAGCCTCCTCGACGAGCGAGCCCCGCGCCACGTTGACGAGAAGTGCGCCGGGCCGCAGCTTAGCCAGCGCGGCCGCATCGATCAGTCCGATGGTTTCACGCGTCTCGGGGGCGGTGATGACCAAGACATCAGACTCGGCCAGGAGGCGCTCGAAGCCGTCGGTGCCGTGCATCACCTCGACGCGGGACGCGAGTGACTCACCCCCTCCGACCGGCTCGAGCGCCGCCTCCTCTTCCGACGGCGGCTTCCGCTTCAGCGCCAGCACATGTGCGCCTAGGCTGGCTACCCGTCGCGCCACTTCCTTGCCGATGCCCCCGAAGCCGACGATCCCGACCGTGGCGTTCGCCAGCTCGAAC
>JAOTVA010000254.1 GCA_029863645.1 Gemmatimonadota bacterium | reverse complement strand
GTTCAACTCTTATCGTCTGTCCTATCGGTGGCGCTTCCACTCGGGTGATCGATCCGCGGCTTGGGTGGGCTTCACAGCGAAGGTACGGGACGCGTCGATCGGGTTGGCTCAAGGGTCTACGGCCAGCCGCAAGGACGACCTGGGCTTCGTTCCGCTGCTCCATGTGGCGGCGGATCGGCGCTTCGGGTCGCGCTGGTACGTCTCCTTCGACGCCGACGCGCTCGCCGGTGGTCCGGGTCGCGCGGTCGACGCCTCGCTGAAGCTGGGCTACGACGTCGTGGATCGATGGTCGATCCGGGCCGTATATCGCACGGTCGAGGGTGGGGCCGATGTCGACTCGGTGTACAACTTCGCCTGGCTGCACTACGCGGCGGCATCCGTCGTGTGGCGCCCTTAGGCTGCCGCGCGTCCGCCACGTTCCTGACCTGGAGGTCCGAAAACTCCTTGCTATCGGTCGATCGACCCCCCTATGGTTTCGTGGAGTCGATCCCCCCCCAGTGACGACCCAACAAGGATGGCGCACCGTGCCCCTGGGTAGGGACGACATCGACGCGGTCTCGATCTTTCTGCACGTCGAAGGGGACCTCGCCTTCTCGGTCCTCCTGACCCGGGGGGGGCTCACCCAGCGCATGGGCTGGAGCGAAGGGGCCGATCGCGGGGCGGTGATGGTCAAGGGTGGGACCGACTCCTGCTTCGAGGACTTCATGACCGCCGTGCCCGAGACCCTCCTGGAACGGGGCACCAGGCTCGAGGACGATGCCAGGGACGGTCCGCGACACGACTGGACGTTCGAGTTCGCCAGTGGTAGCAACACCCTTTCCTACGACATCTCCTACAACTCGGGCGCGGCGAGCCTCCCCGACGAGTTCGCCGACATGGTCGTGCGCGCCGAAGCGCTCACCCACTCGTGGTACGTGGCCGGCCTGCCGGAAGCGACGGGAGCCCGGCTGCCGGCCGTCACGGAGTCGTCACGGCCTGAGCAGGCCAGGGAGGCCCCGGCCCGAGCAAAGGCCGCTCGTCCGACCGGAGCGAAGCCGGCTCAGCCCATCGTGGTGAATAGGGAGCGGATGGCCCTGGTGGTCGTGCTCGACCTGCTCGCCCTGAGCATCCCCTACTCGTTCGTCCATTGGATCTTCGTCGGTGCTTCGGAGCGGACCGGCCCGATGGGTGGGGCCCTCATGCTCTTCGCCATCGTCGAGTTCGTGCTCCTCCAGATCGCGCGCTGGTCGCCCGGATACTGGCTGCTGGGGATCTCAGCGGCGCCCGGCGAGAAGCCGCGCGTAGACCCGGCCCGGACCGCGAAGGAGTCGCCGACACTCCTCGCGGTCGGCGTGGGTCTGTGCGGCTTGGGAGTAGGCGTCCTGACGGCCTGGACCACCTACCACGTACCGGTACCGTACTTCGGCCTGTCGTTCCCGCTGTGGCTCTCGATTCCGGTCACCATGCTCGGAAGTCTGGGTCTGGTGCTCGCAGGCGTGCTGCTGCTGCGGCTGGACATCCGAGGCGTGTGGCTCGGAGGAGGACTCACGGTTCTGATTCTGCTGGGAAGCGTCATCGGGTGGAGTGCATGGCCCCGGTTCGTCGAGACCGCCATGGGCCGCACGGTCGGCGAGGGCTCGCCCGGACTGACCTCCAGCCTGGCGCCGCTCCTCGTTGTCGCCGTTTCGGCCTTGCTCTCGGCGGGTCTCTTCGAGAGCTGGAGACGCCTGGGTGCTCCATTCCACGTCACTGCGTAGCAGGATCGAGCCCACGATCACTTTGGCCGGACGACCGATGAATTCAGCCTTCTCGACGCCCATCCAGTTGGATCTCGAACATTTGCCTCAGGGTCAAGGCGATGTCGAACATGAGCAGAGTGACCGCCCAGTCGAGAAGCTGCCGAGGAAAAACGTCCGTCATTGGGAGACTGGTGCCCACGGTGTTGAGCCCCTTCTCGATGAGGGCGAGGCTAAAAAGCAACATCGCTGAGGCGAGTAGCCACGGGGCAGTCATTCGGTGCTCGATCTTGTCAGCCATTCTTACCTCCGACAGAGCTGCAGGGCTCGTCTGTTCTGAATTTCTCCCTCAAGGATGCCGACGTCGCCGACGGCGTCTTCGTGGGCGCTCTCCGGTCCCTAAAACCCCAACCGGCCCTGCTTAGGTTCGAGGAAACGCCTCCGTCATCATCGTGAGCATGTTGTTCGCGGTGGGGCAGCCGTTGGTGTTGGTCGCGGAAGTGGCGGCGACTCATGGCTGACTCGGCGTAGCCGCGGAAAGGCGGCCCAAGGCCGAAAGACCTTGAGCCGCTCAGTGCCCCGCCAGGGACTCGAACCCCGAACCTACTGATTAAGAGTCAGTTGCTCTAGCCAGTTGAGCTAGCAGGGCGTACTCGACCATTCCTCAGGTCGAGAGGAACGAAAAGGTACCGGTGGGCGTGGCGCGGTCAACCTCCAGCCCCCGCGTCTGCCCACGATCCGTCTGCTTCGAGAGGCACGGTGACGGGCGGCGTCCAGCGATCGAACATGACGAGGTGGTTGGGCGGCACGGCGCGCCACCGCTCGTCATCCGTCAAACGCTCCGAGGATACCAGAACGGAGGGCCCTTCGTCGCCCTCGCGCGAAGGAAAGAACTGACGCCCGGCGGGCTCGTACAGCTCATCCAGGTGCATGTAGAGTGATTCAGGCCCCGCAGTGGGATGATCCGTGAATCTCGTCACGGCCCCGCGCACTCCGTCGGACACGGCCACGTTCAGGAAGCTTGGCTCGCCACCCCCGTGTTCTCGCACCAGCGCCGTGACTTTCGCGAGCGCACGCGACAGTGCAATCGCCAACGCGCGCGCGCCTGCCGCACCATCCGGCGCGGATTGTGTACCGAGCCGCGCCAACTCGCCCACGAACACCGCGAACAGGTGCTCCGTGTCCGTGCTCCCTCGAATGATGTC